>NZ_JBQQCF010000002.1:0-326188 GCF_052245755.1 Mycobacterium sp. 4D054 | reverse complement strand
GCGCCTGATGCACCGCCTCGGACGCATTCCGCCGGCCGAAGCCGAAGCCCGCTACTATTCCCAACTCGTGACCGGTAGACCGGCCGGATCACAGAAACCTGAGGGTGCATGAAACCCGGGACGGTTCACACAACCCGGCACCATCGATCTCGGCAGCGATCTGCGCGATACGCCCATCAATGGCGTTGCGCTGACCCGCCAACTCCCCCAACTCCTCGAAAAACGCCTCAAGACGATCAGACTGACCCACCACACCACCAGTGCCAGTACCAGTCGGGACCCTCGAGGACATAACCCCATCCTCCCAGCACCCACCGACAAAAAACGGCCGCGCGAAACCGACTCAGGACGGCCTCTTTTCGCCGAATCGGCAGTAAACAGTCAGTGGTGAAATGACCGGGCCGTGCTGGTTCACTTGCTCTGCCTGTCTTGCTACGAAAAACGACATGCTTGCCGAGGATGCACGGCCTCGACCGGAAGCGCGCGCCCATTCCATACGACTCCGGGTCCGTAAGACGCTGCCACGTTCCACACCCCGGCTAGTCTCATGGGATGACTCGTGGCTTCCGGCGGGCGCCGGCGCTCACCTTGGCTGCTGCATGTGCGTTGACGGGCGGCGTGCTGTCCGCGGCGCCCGCGGCCGCGGCACCGTACGGCAGCAACGGCGTCTTCGGTGTCACCACCCAGCCCCGCGACGGCTGGGCGACCGCGTACATCCCGCCCGGGCACTACCGCGTAGACCAGTCCCCCAGCATGCAGCCTTACCAGAGCCCGCCCGGCCGCTGGTTCCGGTGCAGCGACTTCCCCTGTGCGCCAACATCTCCGGGGAACATCATCGGAATGGGCGCGGCCCTGCGGGACGTGCCGACGTTCGTCGAAATTCTGCCCAGCGACGTGGCCGTTGCGCTGCACAACGTGACGCTGACCCCTGCCTGAGGTTCAGCACACCAGGGCCGGATCGAAGGTGGCCCGCGCAGCGACGGAGGCCGCCGCAGCGGCCACCAGCACCGTGGCATCACCGTCGCGGCCCTTCGGGAGGACGATCTCCGCGCTGTCGGGACCGTCGCGGTGGGCCATCAGCCAGTCGTACAACAACCAGTCCAGCGCGCACGCGACGTCGTAGGGATCGGCATCGGTCTGCGCTGCAGATGAAACCACCTTCTGCATGGCCTCGCAGTGCTCACGGCGTGCGGCGTCCTTGTTGGTGCCCGAGCTGTCGTACAGCAACATCGACAACGTCAGCGGCAACCGGGTGCCCGCCTCGGTGCGCACCACCCAGCGGCCGCCTTTCCACGGCCGGGCATGGTCCACCTGCGCCATCTCGCCGTATCCGCCGACGACACCTGGCTTCGGTTCGTCGAGTTCACCGTCAAGGGGGGCCGGCCCCAGCATGTCCAACGGATGTCGGGCCAGAATCGACATCAGCACTGCGGTGCCGATGATCTGGCCGGCCCTGGAATCCGGCGCGAGTCCGAGACGCTCCACTGCTCGCGCATAGTCCAGGCACGCCCGGTCCACACTGCGATAGAGCTCGCCCAGATCCTGACGGTCCTGAACCGTCGGCCTCCGCCCGCCGCCGAGGAGCTCCCCGAACCGCCGGGAAGCATCGATCAGCGAATCGTCGAGCGCGGACAGATGCGTCGCCACCAACCGGTCGGGTTCGTCGTCCTCGCCGACGAGCACGTGCAGCGTGGTGGGCGCTCCGTCGGATGTCGTCCAGTAGAAACCGATCTGGCCGTCGTCCTGCACGATCAGCGGCCTCAAGATCGTCTCCAGATCATGACGCGGTTGTTGCCCGAGTCCGCAACGGCCAACAGATCGCCGTGCAGGCTCACGCCGTACGGCCAGCAGAGGGTGTCGCGCCCCACCAGCGACCAGCGGTTCTCGCCGTTGGACCCGAAGTCGGGTTGGGCCAGCACATGATCGGCCGGCCGACCCCCGAGCGCCCCCGCCTGCACACCGTCCCACACCAGGATTCGATTGTTGGCCGTGTCCGCCACGACGACGCAGCCACCGTCGAGGTCTATCGCGTACGGGAACCGGAACCTGTCACCGGTGTGCGGGCCATAGGGCCACTCCTGCGCGGTGACGAAATCAGGCTGTCCCAGAACGAGATTCGCGGGAGCATCGGCGGCCGGGTGCGGTGACCAGCCGAGCACGCGATGATCTCCGGCATCGGCGACCAGCAGCAGCTCCGACGTCCCGGCGATCGCATGCGGCCACCGAAAGCTCGCCGGTCCGACCGCCTGGCCCCGGTTCTCCTCCCTGGCACTCGCCGTCGGCTGCCCGAGCACGATGTCCGCCGCCTGCCCCGGTTCCGGGATGCCGCCGCTCCACCCCAACACCCTCCGGTTGCCGGTGTCCGCCACCCAGAACCGGTCACCGAGCCTTGCGAATCCGAAGGGCCAGTAGAAGGTCCCCGCCGAGCAGGCCCGGCCCGCATTGGGTTCCACGGATCCGGCGTCGGGCTGCCCGAGCACCACGTCGGGTGCCACATCGTCGGACTCGGGCACCCGGTTCCAGATCAGCAACCGATGATGCCACGCGTCGGCGACGATCAGCCGGCCGTCGATGATCGCGACGCCGGTCGGCAGGTTCATCCCGCGCTCGGGCCCGCGGCCTCCCGCCGCACGGCCCTCCGAAATCCCGTCCGGCTGACCGAGGACCACATCCGCGTCCTGCTCGTCGCTATCCGGCAGGCCGTGCCAGATCAGGACGCGGTGGTTGCCGGAGTCTGCGACGACGACGTGCTCGTCGTCGACGAAAACCCCACGCGGCGAATACATCCAGGCCATGCTTGGGGTCGCTTGGGGCAACGCCAACCCACCCGGCGCTGGTGCTCCCAGCCAGCGCAGCGGTCGCCAGCCGCCGCTGTTGTCCTCGGCCGGCGGCGCTTCCGGTGAGTGGCCGGCAGGCCGCCCGGCAATGGTGTGCCGCACCGTGTAACGGCTCATCGGCCGGTCCGAACCCAGACATCCCCATCGTCGATCCGCAACGGTAGCTGCTCCAGTTGCACCCCCGGCGCGGACAGGCACTCCCCCGACTCCGCGTCATAGCAGAACCCGTGCCACGGACACGTCAGCGTGCCCGCCGTGGCGTCGAAGACCGCATCGCCGAGCGGCAGCGCCTCGTGGGCGCACTCGTTGTAGAAAGCCGACAGTTTCTGTCCGATGTTGACCACGAGGACGTCGCCGCCGAGGACCCGGATCTCGTCGACGGCGATCGAGTCCACGCGGCCGACGTTCACCCATCCGTCCGCCTCCGCTCTGGGCGGTATCCGCAGCGCCTCGACCGGTATCAGCGTCGGTGTGGCCTCGCCGGACACCACCTCGACCGCCTCCAGATTCGGAACACCCTGCAACAGAGCGGCTTCGACGAGCTCGCGAAGAGTCACCGAGGCCATCGAACAACCGTTGCAGGCCCCTTCGAGCCGGACGAACGCCACGCGGTCGTCGACCCGCACCAGCGTCACGTCCCCACCATGGCTGTGCAGTTGCGGGCGAACGGCGGCCAGCGCCCGCTCGGCCAGCGTCACCGGATCGGGCCGGATGATGCCGTGCAGCGTCAGCAGCATCCGGACCACAGGGTCGTCGACCAGATCGAACAGCAGCGGCCGCGCAGCGTCGTCAGCCCGCATCCGGGCCACGATCGTCGTCAGCCCGGCGCGATGGATTTCCTCCACGGCCGCCTTGAGTTCTTCAGCCGCTGCCCGCGCGGTCGGGTCGAGTTCGGCCAGTGCCGCGACCGCAGCATCGACACGCCTGGCAAGAACCTCGAGATCGGCTGCGCCTGCGTCCACGGCAGTCATCGGGCGCCCTCGCGGGAGATCTCGTCGAGCACGCCGCGCACCGCGCGGACCGATTCGGTGTCCCCGTGCTCCTCGAAAAGGAAGCGCGCCTCGTACAGCCTGGCCTTCGCCTGGTCGAACAGACCGAGATGGGCAAGCACGTTGCCCTGGTTGGCCAGCACCCGTGCGCGCCCGTGCGGGTCGACGTCCCGGTCGCGGGCATCCAGCACGGCCTCGTAGATCTCAACCGCCTCGACAAGGTTCTCCTGGCGGTGACGAGAGGGGCTGTACACCAACGAGTTCGCCAAATTCAGCTGCACGCTCGCCCACCGTTGCGGATGCTCGTCGCGGGTGAACACCGTGAGCGCCTGGCGCAACGACTGCGCGGCGATGCCCAGCCGCAGCTGGCTCGACGCCTCCACCATCGGCATCGTCAGGTAGGCGGTGGCCAGATCGGCGTGACCCGAGGCCCACAGCAGCGGAGCGTCCTCGCAGCGGATCAACTGCAGTGCCGAGTGGTAGTGCGGTATCGCTGAGGGCATCAGCTCAGGTCGGAGCGCGGCCTGCTCGTGCAGCATGCCCGCGGCGGTGAGGTGCAGTTCGGCGCGAGCGACCTTCAGCCCGTCGGCACCGTCGAGCAGCGCAAGTGCCCGGTCCACCCGCGCCAGGGCGGACGGGTCGTCACCGTCGCGGCAGATACCGGCGGCCGCGCCGAGCAGGACGCCGGCCAGCGGTCTGCTCACCGGCGCCGCCGCCTCTGCGGCCGCGTCGAGCAGCTGCACGGCCTTCGCCGGTGCGTCCGCGGCGATCGCTGCCGACGCGGCGGTGGCGAGCACCGCGGCAGCAAGCTCGCCGCCGAGTCCGTCAGCGCCGGGGACCTCGTCACTGCGTCCGAGCGCGAACAACACCACGTCGACGAGCACCCCGAACTCGCCGAGATCTGCGCGTACCGCGTCGGGATCGGCCGAGTCGGGATCGAGAACGAACCGGTTGTAGCGCGCCACGGCATCGTCACCGGCCAGTGCCGCCAGCGCAGCGTCGCGGTCACCGACCAGCGCATGCCGGTGCCCGGCCAGCCGGTCGGGCCACACCTCGGGCAGGCGGCCGGCCAGCAGCGCAGCACGCACCGGGTCGGTGTCGTCGCCGGCGGGGATCAGCAGATAGCCGAGGGGAAGGCCGAACACACCGAGTGGTTGCGGTCGCGCCACCAGGTCCGCGGCGCCTCGCCCGGTCGGTTCAACGGCGGTGTCGGTCACGGCCCTCCCAGGGGACTCATCGCAGATCCCGTTCTGCGGCACGCTTGATCAGATCGGCCGCCAGATCCGCGCGGCGACGGGTGCGGTGCGTGCTGATCCGTCTGCGCACCACCGCGTCGTCGAACACGACGACGACATCGACGGCCCACTGTCCGCGTTCGGGCACCACCACTGCCTCGACGGCACGCGCATTGTCGTCACTCACGAGCATCACCGGTCCAGCCTCGGTTCGTCGCCGAGGGGAATGCGCAACGCCGACTGGTCATCGTCCCAGGATGCGCCCCGAACGCCCGTCATAGCGAGGTCCATGAGCACCTCACGAACCAGAACCGACCGGTCCCCGGCGGGTGTGCGTTGCTTGAGCAGCAGTCCGCCGCTTCGGGGGCCACGCAGCGGGATGAGCCATAAGGCACCGTCACGCACCACCGCGGCCACGGCGTCGGACGGAAACCTCGCGGCCGCGAGCTCGGCGTCCAGCCGCAGATATCCGTCCGCGGTGAACTCGACCGTGACCTCACGCCGGCCGGCGGGACGCAGCGGTGCCAGGTAGTCGCGCTCGACGATGGCCAGGACCTCTTCCATTGCGGTCGCCACCGGTTCCGAGAGGTCGGCCCCCATCTCGACGCTGTCGACCTCGATCAGGAACACGGTGATGTCGGTGGGACACGCGTCGCCCAGCGCCCAGCGCGCGAACGCGATCGCGTGATCCCAGCGGAACGAATGGGTGTGCAAACCCTGCAGCGGCGGCAACTCGGCGAGTTCCGCACCGGGCACCCGGAACGTCGTGCCGGGCGCCGAACCCGTGGCCGCCGCGTCGATGATGACCACCCGTCGAGCACCGTTCATCTGGAATGCGACGTCCATGCCGGCGGTGCCACCGTCGACGAGCTTCGCGCCGTCGGGCACGCCGCGCTCCCACAGGTGGCGGACCAGGACCGGACCGACCCCGTCGTCGCCGCGCAGCAGATTTCCGCAGCCGATCACCAGCAGCTCGCAACCCGGCGGCTGGAGGGATGCCGCCGGGCTGCAAGCTTCGGGATCTGTCCCAGGTGACGCCAGTTCACACCATCCCGTTGATCACGAACTTGCTCAGTTCCCGGCCGGTCTTGCCGTCGTAGGCATGCACCGTGCACACCAGGCAGGAATCGAAACTGCGGGCGACGTGGCCGAGTTCGACCGGATCCTCGGCGTCGACGATCGGGGATCCGACCAGCGCCCGCTCGATCGGGCCGAGCACCTCCGAGCCGTCCCGAGGTCCGATGTTCCACGCGGTGGGAGTGACCACCTGGTAGTTCTTGATCTTGCTGTCCTCGATCACGATCCAGTCCGACAGTGCACCGCGCGCGGCTTCGGTGGAACCGAAACCCTTGCCTTCGGCGTACTCGGTGGGCTTGGTGTAGAAGCTCTCCTTCAGCTCCAACGCATCGAGCCACTGCCGCGTCCACTTGTAGTACTTGGGTGCCTCGTGCATGCGGGCCAGTTGGCGCACCATCACCGACGGGCCGATGGTGTTGTAGATGTCGCCGAACAGCGGGTCGTTGTCCTGATGCGCGGCGGCGTCGGGTCCGGCCGCCGCCATGCGGCGCGCCAGCGGTCCTGCCTCCAACGGGATATTGCCCAGATCCCCCACGGCGTAGCGCGGCGACTTGGCCCAGCTGTACTTGCCCTGCTTGCGTCCCTGCTCGGGGTCGATCGGGATGGTCTCGCCGTCGAACGGGTGCAGTGGCCGGTCGCCCTGGTAGAAGGAGTGCGTGACGTCCTCGCGGACGTTGGCCTGGTCGAACTCGAAGTAACGACCGTCGGCGTACACCCCGGAGCGGCCGATCAATGCTGCGTTGCGGCCGTCGATCGTGGGGTTCTCGTACAGGGACGGCTCGAAATATGTTCCGGTGGCAAGGTAATTGCCCACCCCCTGGCCGTACTTGTCGAGCCCGACGTCCAGGCAGTACCTGATGAAGAACCCGCAGTCGCTGTTGTACTGCGCTTCGTTCTCGTCCACCCAGGCCAGTACGTCGTTCCAGGTCTTGTTTTCCAGCCAGCGGTCCACCGAACAGCCCAGCCACTGGCCTTCCAGCCAGGCATCGTTCCAGTGCTCGAGGATCGCGATGGAACGGGTGACGTCACTGAGCGTGGGGGCGCACATCACCCCGCCCGGAACCATGAAGCTCGAGTGGGGCCATTGCCCGCCGTAGATCGCATACACCTCAACAGGTTTGGCGCTCAACACGACACCGGGTTGGTAGCTGGTGCCGACATACGGCGCGAATCGGCGGACAGCCTCGTCATACAACGCCGACTTCGCATAGTTCTTGTTGGTCAGATCGATGGCGAACAGTGCATAGAAGTAGCGCGGGATCGACTGCAACGTCTCACACGCCTGACAGATGTTGCGCACCAGCGTCGCGTTGTGCGGCATGTGGGTGCGCCACGCGGTGTCCAAGGCATACGCGGACTTGTAGAGATGGCTTCCGCCGCAGATGCCGCAGATGCGCGGGCACACCACCAGTCCCGACTGAGGGTCCTTGCCCTGCAGGATGATCTCGAATCCGCGGAACATCGCCGCCTCGGTCCACGCCGAGGTGACGACCCCGTCCTCGATCGTGACGCGGACGTCGAGGTCACCCTCGACGCGGCCGAGCGGGCTGACGAAGAGATCCAGCTTTGACGCCATATGAAAAGTCCTTCCTCGGACGCGCTAGACCACGAACATGTCTTCTTTGGACCACTGCGGCGCCGCGATCCGCGCGGCCGCCGCCAGGCCCATGTACGTGAGGTGATCGGTTCCCTCGGGAACTTCCTTCGGGATCATGCCGCTGACCTTCTGCGTCTTGAACAGCGTCCCCGGCGCCAGGTCGAAGTGCGGGAACTCCGGTTCGGTGCAGCCGATGCAGGGCATCCCGGCCCGGGTCTTCGACGACTGCCGGTTCCACAGAATCCGGTTGCACGGGGAGTGCGTCATCGGACCGCGGCAGCCGAATTCATAGAACAGGCAACCGGTTCGGGTTCCCTCACCGAACGACAGGGTGGACTGCTTGTACTCGAAGAACTGCACCCGGGTGCAGCCGGTCTGGGTGAACGTCTTGAAGAACGTCTCCGGGCGGTGCAGGTCGTCGAGCGTGATGTCGCCGGCGCGGCCGGTGGCCAGCGCCACCAGGATCTGGGTGATCCAGTCCGGGTGAGCGGGGCAGCCAGGCACATTGATCACCGGGAGGCCCATCTTCGACCGGAAGTCGGGGCCGAGGAAGCCGCCCTTCTCCCGCTTGTGGAACTGCAGTCCGGTGGACCCCGACGGGTTGGGTTCCATCGCGGGGATACCGCCCCAGCAGGCGCAGTCACCGATCGCGACGACGATCTGCGCGGCTCCGGCCAGGTCGGTGACCCAGTCCTTCATCGGGCGGTCGGCGAACATGTCCGTGCGGCCGCCGTAGGCCTGCATGACCGTGCCCTCGAACACGAAGATGTCGAGCGGCCGCTGCCCGTCGGCGCAGTCCCGGAAGACCTTCTGGGCGTTCTCCCCGAGTTCGAGCCCCAGCGACGGGTGCCAGAGGAGATCGAGGCCGAAGTCGACGATCAGGTCGACGACGTTGGGCTCCTCGGCGTTGAGGAACGACATGGTGTTGCCACTACATGCCCCACCCTGGAACCACAGCACCGATGCCATGAGCACTCCTCTCGGTCACCGGAAGCGCAGGCCTCCGGAGCAATCAGTTCCCGAATTCAGTTGTGCGGGACCGCGTTGCGTGCGGTCAGACTCGTCGCCCGAAGGCCCGGGCCACTTCGAGCAGGTAGACGAGACCACGTGTGACGTCGGGATCCCTGGCGGCGCCGCGCAGCGTCTTCCACACCCCACGGACCCCGCGGGGCGACGCCGGCATCGACTGCCGCGCCGACACCAGCGCGTCGCCGAGGGCGGCGACCACGTCGGCGCCCTGCGGCTTGGTCAGTGAGGAGTTCAGCAGCGTGCTGATCGCCGGCGCCGCGTTCACCAGCCCACTCGTCAGAACGGCCAGGCTGGCCGACAACTCGCCGAGGTCACCGGTTTGGCCCTTGAGCTCACCGATCGCCGAGGTCAGGTTCGCGGTGATGTCGTCGCCGCGACGGACGAAACCGTCGAGCCCGGTGACCAGGACTGCCAACAGATCTGCATGCTCGAGCAACGTGTCCAGCGCTTCGGCGACCCGGGGGTCGTCGAGGCGGTCCCGGAGCGCGGCGGACGGTCCGGAGACGGTCGGATCCAGAACGGGAGTTGACGACCCACCGTTGGTGTTCACACTCGACCTCCCTGCCGACTCCCCCGCGCGGAGGGATGAACCTCAACGTACTCAGCCGTCGCGGCCCTGCCTATCGCTTTCGCGCAACCGCTATCAGGATTGCGCAGACATGACTACGCTGAAGCGAGTCCGATGTTTAGGAGACGTTGCCGTGCCGACGCGAATTCCGTTATCCCGCCTCGAAGTTAGCCTTCCCTATCTTGCGCGGAAATAGCGGTCCCGGTGTCGCGGCTGACGCGCTTGGGCTTCATCGACATCAGGCGCACGAGTGATCCGGTCCGTCGGAAGGTGCGTTCGCGCGGGGTGCCGCCGGCGCTCACCGAGCACGAGATCTTCTACACCGAGGACATCAGCAAGGCGAAGCGGCTGATCGGCCGCGCCTTGTCGCCGCTGACGCTGACGGTGGATCCCGCCGACGCCGACGGGTTCGCGGCCACCATGCACGGCATCCGGCTGCGCAACGTCAGCATGCTCTACCTCGACCTGCACGTGCCCGCCTCGATCGACATCCCGGAGTCGGGCCGCTACTACGCGGTGCACATGCCGATGAACGGGGTGGCCACGGTTCACCACCCGTCCTCGACGTTTCAGGCCAGCACGATGCGCTCACTGGTCTCAAGCCCGGGTGTGCCGCTGCGCATCGACCTCGGTGTCGACACCCCGCAACTGCTGATCCGCATCGAGCAGCAGGCGATGGCCGCCCATGTGACCCGGCTGATCGGCCGTAATCTGGCGCGGCCGTTGGTGTTCGAGCCCGAGTTCGACCTGGCCACCGAGGCGGCGATGCGCTGGCACGCGGCGGTTCAGCTCGTGCACACCGAGGTCTACCACGCCGGCTCGCTGATTCAGAAGGGTCGCGCGATCGGGCCGGTCGAGGAACTGGTGATGAGCAGCCTGCTGCACCTCCAACCGTCGAACTACCACGCCGACATCACCCAGCCCTCACCCCCGGATCCCCGCCGCACGGTCATCCAGCAGGCGATGGATTTCATCGACGACCATCTGGCGGAACGCATCACGATGGATTCGCTGGCGACCGCCGTGCACATGAGCGTGCGGTCGATTCAGCAGGGCTTCCGCTCCGAACTCGGCATGTCGCCGATGGCGTTCGTCCGTGAGCGGCGCTTGGAGCGGGTGCACGAGGAACTCGCCGACGCCATCCCGTCCGATGGTGTGACGGTGACCGCGGTGGCCGAGCGCTGGGGTTTCCACCATCTCGGCAGCTTTGCGGTGGAGTACCGGAAACGCTGGGGCGAGGCGCCGTCGGAGACGCTGCGCCGCTGAACCTCAGCAGATCCGTGGAAGTTGCTCCCCCAGTTCACGTTCCACCACCCGGGTGGTGCCGAACGGGGTGCGGGCCACCGCCATGCCGGGATGGTCGGCGACGACGCGCCCGATCACCGCGGCGCCGACGCCCTCGGGGCAACCACGCATCGCGGCGAGGACCGCCTCGGCGTGCTCGGGGGCCACGAACGCCACCATCTTGCCCTCGTTGGCGACCTGCAGCGGATCCAGCCCGAGGAACGAGCAGGCCGACGCCACGGTCTCGGGGACCGGAATGGCCGCCTCGTCGAGGTCCACGCCGACCGATGCGGCCCGGGCGATCTCGACGACCGACGCCACCAGGCCGCCGCGGGTGGGATCGCGCAGCGTGTGCACCGCACCGGGCTCGCCTGCAGCCAGCATCGCGCCCACCAGCCGGTGCAGCGGTGCGCTGTCGGTGGTCACCACGGTGCCGAAGTCGATCCCCTCGCGCACGCTCATGATGGCGACCCCGTGCTCGCCGATGTCACCCGAGACGATCACCACGTCGCCGGGGCGGGCCCGTTCCGGGCCGATCGCGACCCCCGGCGGGACGACTCCCACCCCGGCGGTATTGATGAAAAGCTGGTCGGCACCGCCCTTCCCGACGACCTTGGTGTCACCGGTGACGATGGGAACCCCGGCTTCGGCGGCGGCCCTGCCCATCGTCGCCGCGACGGTGCCGAGCACGTCGATCTCCAGGCCCTCCTCGAGGATGAACCCGGCGGTGATCCCGATCGGTTGCGCTCCGCTGCAGGCCAGATCGTTGATCGTGCCGTTGACCGCGAGGTCGCCGATGTTGCCGCCGGGGAAGAACAGCGGCTGCACGACGTAGGAGTCGGTGGTCAGCGCGATGCGGCCGGCGCCGGTGTCGAGCACCGCCGAATCGCGGCTCGGTCCGGGCTGAGATCCGAACGCCGGCAGGAAGAGGTTTTCGATCAGCTCCTCGGACAGCACGCCACCGCCGCCATGCCCCAGCACCACGCGTCTCGTCTCGCGCAGCGGCAGCGGGCACACCCAGTCGGCGGGGTCGACGGACACGGGCGTGTCAGGCATGCGCTGGCTTCGATGTCGGCGCCGGCGCGCCTCCGGCCGTTTCCAGCCGGCGGAACTGGTAGTACGCGGCACACGCGCCCTCGCTGGACACCATGGTCGCGCCCAGCGGTGTGCGCGGCGTACAGGTGCGGCCGAACGCCGGACACTCGTTGGGCTTGAGCAGCCCCTGCAGGACCTCCCCACTGTGGCACTCGGCGGATTCGGCCACCTGCAGATGCCCGACACCGAACCGCCGCTCGGCGTCGTAGTCCGCATAGCGTGGCGACAGGGTCCATCCGGACCGCGGGATCATGCCGATGCCGCGCCACTGCCGGTCGGTGACCGTGAACACGTCGGCGAGCGTCTGCTTAGCCACCACGTTGCCCTCGGCGCTGACGGCGCGGGGGTAGGCGTTGCGCAGCGCGGGTGTGCCCTCTTCCAGTAGCTCGACCACCTGCCGCACGCCTTCGAGCAGGTCCAGCGGTTCGAAACCGGTGACGACGATGGGCACCCCGAATTGTTCGACCAGGGGCTGATATTCGGCGGTGCCCATGACCGAGCAGACGTGGCCGGCGGCCAGGAAGCCCTGCACGCGGTTCGTCGGTGACGACAGGATCGCGGTGATCGCCGGCGGCACCAGCACATGCGAGACCAGCATCGAGAAGTTGGTCAGCCCGAGTCGCTGGGCGTGCAGCACCGCCATCGCGTTGGCCGGTGCGGTGGTCTCGAACCCGACACCGAAGAACACCACCTGCTTGTCCGGGTTGTCCGCGGCGATCCGGGTGGCGTCCAGTGGGGAGTACACGATGCGGACGTCTCCACCGCGGGCGCGCACGCCGAACAGGTCCTGGCTGCTGCCGGGAACCCGCAGCATGTCGCCGAACGAGCAGAAGATGACGTCCTCGCGCGCCGCGATGGCCAGGGCCCGGTCGATCATCTCCAGCGGCGTGACGCACACCGGGCAGCCCGGGCCGTGGATGAACTCGACCGCTCCGGCCAGCAACTGGTCGATTCCGTTGCGGATGATCGAATGTGTCTGTCCACCGCAGACTTCCATGATGGTCCAGGGCTTCGTGGCCCGACGGCGGATCGCGTCGACCAACACCGCTGCCGCCGCCGGGTCGCGGAACTCGTCGAGATATCTCATGCCGGGTCCCTCCTGCCCACCGGCTGCTCGCCGGCCAGTTCCTCGTCGAGGACGCCGAGCTCGGCGAACATGCGCAGCGTCTCGTGGGCCGACACCTCATCCAGTCGGGCGATCGCGAACCCGGCGTGCACGATCGTGTACTCGCCGACCTCCATGTCAGGGAGGTAGGCCAGGCACACCGTCTTGGTGGTGCCGCCGAACTCGACCGTGGACATCCGTGTCCCGGCCTCCTCCCAGATCTCGATCACCTTGCCGGGGATTCCGAGGCACATGGACCGCTCCTTTCCCGAAACATCCTTTGCGAGAGCGTTGCCGCTGCGACAGCCGCCTGCCCCAACGCCAGTCCGCCGTCATTGCACGGCACCACCCGGTGGGTGAGCACTTCCAGCCCGCGCGCGCGGAGGCCGCGGGTGATTCCGGCCAGCAGCCTGCGGTTGGCGAACACCCCGCCGGTCAGCCCGATGGTCGGGATACCCGCGGCCACCGCGGCGTCGCCCGCGGCCCGCACCGTCGCGCGCACGACGGCGTCGTGAAACGCCATGGCCAGATCGGCGGTGGGCACCCCGCGGCGCACCCCGTCGACCAACGCGGTGATCACCGGTGCCGGGTCGAGGACTCCGGCGGTCACCTCGAAGTCGACGGCCCGCCAGGGACGCCCGGCACGGGCCCGGTGCTCCAGCTCGATCGCGGCCTGACCTTCGTAGCTGACCTGCCGGCACACCCCGAGAAGGCTGGACACCGCATCGAAGAGCCGCCCCATGCTTGTGGTGGGCACGCATCCCACGCCGCGCCGCAGTTGCTGGGTGAGGATGTGCAGGCCGGCTGCGCCGAGGGCGGCCACCGGCGGGAGATCGTCGGACGCCTCGATCCCGGCCCGGTCGAGCAGGTCCAGCGCGATGCGCGCGGGTTGGCGCACCGCTCCTTCGCCACCCGGCAGCGCGAACGGTGCCAGGTGGCCGACCCGGGTGAAGCGAGCCGGATCGCGGACTGCGAGCAGCTCGCCACCCCAGATCGTGCCGTCGGTGCCGAAACCGGTGCCGTCGTAGGTGACCGCGATGATCGGCTCGCCGAGCCTGCGGTGTTCGGCGAGCAGCGAGACGACGTGTGCGTGGTGGTGCTGCACGGCCAGGAGCCGATCGCCCCGCCGTTGGGCCCACCGCGTGGTCGCGTACTGCGGGTGCAGGTCGTGCGCGAGCACGGTGGGCGCACTGCCGGTGAGAAAACCCAGGTGATCCACCGCGGCCGCGAAGCAGTCCTGGGTGCGCGGGTCGGCCATGTCGCCCAGGTGCGACGACAGATGTGCGCGGCCGTGCCTGCCTGTCAACGCGAATGTGGTCTTGATGTCACCGCCCGTGGCGAGGATCACCGGCAGGTCGTCGGGCTCGCCGGAACCGATGGACACCGGAAGTGGCGCGTAGCCGCGAGAGCGCCTCAGCGGGACCTCGTTTCCGTCATCGTCGATGCTCACCACGGAGTCTTCGCAGGGCACGTGAATCGGCCGGTCGTGGGTCAACACCGCATCGGCGAGGCCGTCGATCCAATCCAGGTCACCGTCGCGGAACACGATCGGCGAACCGCCCTGGTTGGCCGAGGTCATCACCAGTGCCGGCATGTCGGGCTCGGCGAACAGCAGGTGGTGCACCGGCGAGTAGGCCAGCATGACGCCCAGCTCGGTCAGGTTCGGCGCGACGTGGATGCTGACCGCTCCGGCCCGTGCCGGCAGCAGCACGATCGGGGCGGCCGCCGACGTCAGCGACCGAGCGGCGGCATCGTCGACATGGCAGATTCGGCGCGCCGCCTCGATGTCGGCGGCCATCACCGCGAAGGGCTTGGCAGGCCGGTTCTTTCGTCGTCGCAGCCGCGCGACAGCATCGTCGTCATCGGCACGGCAGGCGAGGTGGTAACCGCCCACGCCCTTGACCGCGACGATCAGGCCCGCGCGCAGCGCCGCGGCGGCCGACTCGACCGCACCGCCGTGCGGGCCCGGACCATGCCACGACAATGTCGGCCCACATTCGGGACAGGCGATGGTCTGCGCGTGATAGCGACGGTCGGCCGGGTCACCGTACTCGGCGGCGCATGACGGGCACATTGCGAACCCCGCCATCGTGGTGGTGGGGCGGTCGTAGGGCACATCGGTGATCACCGTGTACCGCGGTCCGCAGTTGGTGCAGGTGATGAACGGATGGCGGTGGCGCCGGTCGGCGGGGTCGAACAACTCGCGCAGGCAGTCTGCGCAGGTGGCGATGTCGGGTGACACCAGCGTGCGGTCACCGTCGTCACCGGACGGCGTGCTGTCGAGGATGCGGAAAACCGTCTCCCCGAGCGCCGGACGCATCTCGGTGGCGAACGAGTCGACACACGCCAGCGGCGGCGGGGCGTCGCGAAGGGTTCGGACCGCCACGTCGACGCGGGGTCCGGGACCCTCCAGTTCGCACCGGACAGCGCGCGCGTCGTTGAGAACAAAACCGGCCAACCGGTTCTGCGCGGCGATCCGCGCGACGGCGGGCCGGAAGCCCACACCCTGGACCACTCCGGTGATGGTCAACCGCACCCGCACGGTGTCACTCGGCACGGGCACCGCCGTGTTCTCCGAACGAGCGCTCATGGGCGCGGTCTCCTCTGAACTACAGCCGTCCTGCGTCCCTGGGCTGAGAGCGCAGACCGGTGTCGCCAGGTTAGCCCCGGCAACAGGTCACAACAATCGCAATCTCGCACAAGATGTCTGCGCGTTTCCGATGCCCGTGCGGGCTTATCCTTCGATCTGTGCACGAGTTGTCGTTATGTCACGCCATCGCCGGCGTGGTGAAGACGCATGCCGCCGGCCGTCGGGTCGATGTGGTGCGGGTGCGGGTGGGCGCGCTGCGCCAGGTGGTGCCCGACTCGCTCCTGTTCTGCTGGACGATCGTCCGTGAGCACGAGCACCTCGGCGACGCCGAACTGGAGCTCGAACGGGTACCCGCGGCGGTGGATTGCCGCGGCTGCGGACGGCAGTCCGAGATCGCCTCCCGGTGGTCGGTCTGCTGTCCCTCATGCGGCAGCGGGGATGTCGCCGTGGTGCGCGGCGACGAGTTCCTGGTGACCTCGATCGACGTGGCCTCCGAGGTCGGGCATGGGTAGGTTCCACCGCCATGACGACGGGACGGCGCACACCCACGACCATGACGGCAGCCCTTCCCACGACCACGGTGACCACAGCGGCTACCACACCGCCGCCGAGCGTGTCGACGTGCTGGAGGCCATCTTCTCCGAGAACGACCTGCGTGCCGCGGCGAACCGAAATGCCTTCGAAGAAAACGGGATCCGTGCGCTGAACCTGATGAGCTCGCCCGGATCGGGCAAGACCAGCCTGCTCGCGGTCACACTTGACGAGCTGGTCGGCGAGATCGCGATCGGTGTCATCGAAGGTGACATCGCCACCGACCTGGATGCCGCAAGGCTTGAAGGTCGGGGCGCGCAGATCTCACTCCTGAACACCGACAACGGTTTCGGCGGTGAGTGCCATCTCGATGCCCCGATGGTGCACCGGGCACTGGCCGGCCTCAATCTTGCCGGTCTCGACCTGGTCGTCATCGAGAATGTCGGAAACCTGGTGTGTCCCGCCGAATTCGACGTGGGCGAGCACGCGAAGGTGATGGTGTACTCACTGACCGAGGGCGAGGACAAGCCGCTGAAGTACCCGGTGATGTTCCGCGCCGTCGATGTGGTGCTGCTGAACAAGATCGACCTGGCGCCCTACCTGGACGCAGACGTCGCGACCTACACGGAGCGGATCCGGCAGGTCAACCCCACGGCCACGGTGCTGCCGGTGAGCGCGAAGACAGGCGAGGGCATGTCCGAGTGGTACCGGTGGCTACGGGCCTTCGCCAAGGACTGATGCTCACAGCGGCGAGGCGCCGCGCAGGTGCTCGAAGATCAGCGACGTCTGCGTGCCCGCGACGTCGGCGTCGGCGTTGAGATTCTCCACCACGAACGCCCGCAGGTCGTCGGTGTCACGGGCGGCCACATGCAGGATGAAGTCGTCGGCACCGGCCAGGAAATACACGTCCATCACCTGCGGCTTGCTGCGGATCTGCTGAATGAAGTTGCGGATCTTGCCGCGCGCAGTGAACTGCAGGCTGACCGAGATCATCGCCTGAAGTGTCAGCCCGATCGCCGCCGGATCGATGTCGGCGTAGAACCCGCGGATCACCCCCAGCTCCTGCAGGCGACGCACCCGGCCGTGGCAGGTCGACGGCGCGATGCCGACGAGTTCGGCCAGCGCACTGTTGGAGATACGCGCGTCCGAGTGCAGCGCGGTGAGGATCCGCCGGTCGATGTCGTCGACGGCGGCCCGAACATCCTTCGACGACACGGGCCCTTCCCCACGATAACCCGATGATTCTGCGGCCATAGCCCGATTCTAACGAATCTTCGACAAGAAGATTGCCAACAATCCGCTGTTTCTTCACACTTTGTCTAGCCAGTCATCACAGCGAGGAGCGATCATGCGCGTCGGCATCCCGACGGAGATCAAGAACAACGAGTACCGGGTCGCGGTCACCCCGGCAGGGGTTGCGGAGTTGGTGCGACGCGGGCACGAGGTCCTCATCCAGTCCGGGGCGGGTGACGGATCGGCGATCTCGGACGCCGACTTCAAGCGCGCCGGCGCACAGCTGGTCACCGGCGCCGACGAGGTGTGGGCCGAGGCCGAACTGCTGCTCAAGGTCAAAGAACCGATCGAAGCCGAGTACTCGCGGATGCGCGAAGGCCAGACCCTGTTCACCTACCTGCACCTGGCGGCGTCCAGGTCGTGCACTGACGCGCTCATGGCCTCACGCACCACGTCGATCGCCTACGAAACCGTCCAGACGGCCGACGGTGCGCTGCCGTTGCTCGCGCCGATGAGCGAGGTGGCGGGGCGACTCTCCGCGCAGGTGGGTGCCTATCACCTGATGCGCACCCAGGGCGGCCGCGGCGTCCTGATGGGCGGCGTCCCCGGTGTCGCGCCGGCCAAGGTCGTGGTCATCGGCGGTGGCATGGCCGGCGACAATGCCGCCGCCGTGGCCTGGGGCATGGGCGCGCACGTCACCGTGTTCGACCTCAACGTCAACACACTGCGCAAGATCGACGCCGAGTACGGCGGCGCCATCGAGACCCGTTACTCATCGAGGCTCGACCTGGAGGATGCGGTCAAGCAGGCCGACCTGGTGATCGGCGCGGTCCTGGTGCCCGGCCACAAGGCCCCCAAGCTCGTCACCAATTCGACGGTGGCGGCGATGAAGCCGGGTGCGGTCCTTGTCGACATCGCCATCGACCAGGGCGGCTGCTTCGAGGATTCCCGCCCCACCACCCACGACGATCCGACGTTCACGGTGCACGACACGGTGTTCTACTGCGTGGCCAACATGCCCGGCGCGGTGCCGCGTACGTCGACGTGGGCGCTGACCAACGCCACGATGCCCTACGTGCTCAAGATCGCCGACAAGGGCTGGCGGGATGCCTGCCGCGCCGATGCCGCGCTGGCGAATGGGCTCTCGACCCATGAGGGCGCGCTGCTGTCCGATGAGGTGGCCGCCGATCTCGATCTGCCCTACACCGATCCGGCCGACGTCCTGGCCTGAGGACATCAGTCGAACAGGTCACCGTCGACGTAGAACCACCGGCCGGCGCGCACCGCGAACCGGGACCGCTCGTGCAGGGCCCCGGTTCCGTGGTGGGCGAGGAACTCCACTTCGCCGGTCTGGTCACCGGGTCGGCCTGCGACGAAGTCGACCACCTCCAGCCGCGTCCACGTCACCGTGGCATCGTCGGCGATGCCGTCTGGTCGCGTGCGCGGATGCCACGTCCGCCAGATGTAGTCGGCCTCACCCGCGACGTACGCGCTGTAGCGCGACCTCATGAGCTGTTCGGCGGTCTGCGCCTGCCGCTCCCCTTGATGGAGCGGCAGGCAGCAGCGTCCGTACGGGTCACCGCTGCCACAGGGGCAGTCCTGGTCAGCTCGCATGGTCACAGTGTGCCTGATTTGACGGGTGTCAAGTACGATCGGCGGCATGGTTGCGCTGACCGACGTGCTCACCGACGTTCCGACCACCACCGCCGGGGCGCTGGAGCTCTTCGACTCCTGCCCTGCCATCGAGACCGACTTCATGCTCGGCACCTGGCACGGTGTGGAACTGCCGACCGGCCATCGACTGGACGGGCTGCTGGCCGCCAGCGGCTGGTGGGGCAAACACTTCAAGGACTGCGAAACAGTCCACCCGTTGCTCTTCCCCACCGCCGACGGCACCGGCCTGTGGCCGCTGAACCCGGTGCTGGCGTTCGCCGGCCTCGGAGCGGCCGCCAGGCTGCCCGCACTCGGGAGCCGCGGCTTCGCGGGCGTCATCACCGCGCTCAAACCCGCCCTCCGGGCGCGGGGGCCCAAGGCCAGGCTGCGCACCACCCGCTACCGCGGCGTGGACACCGCCACGATGATCTACGACCAGCTACCGGTCAACGACGTGTTCCGCTCGATCGACGACCGAACCGTGCTGGGCGCGATGGATCTGCGCGGTATCAGGACGCCGTATTTCTTTGTGCTGCAACGCGACAACTCGCTGCGACTAACCTAGTTCGGACAGCGCCAGCGCTGCCAGCTCACCGATGAGCGGGCGCAGACTCGGGGCGTCGGGGTCATCGATCGCGGACCTGGTCATCAGCGACAGCAGCACCTGCTGCCCGGCAGGACCGTACGCCACGCCGACATCGTTGGTGGTGCCGTAATCCCCGCTACCCGTCTTGTCCGCGCTGGTGTATCCGGCGGGCAGGCCCGCGCGCATGCTCGAGGTCTGATTGGCCAGCATCCAGTCCAGGAGCTGTCGGCGGGTCGGCGGATTCAGCACGTCGCCGGTCAGGATGTTGCGGTAACCGTCACCCAGCGCACGCGGCGTGCTGGTGTCCCTCGGATCCCCCGGCAGCGCGGAATTCAACTCGACCTCCCAGCGGTCCAACCGCGTGCGGTGGTCGCCGATGCTGCGTGCGAACACGGTGATCGCCTGCGGGCCGCCCAGCACGCGCAGCAGACCGTTGGCCGCTGCGTTGTCGCTCTGCTGCAGCGCGGCCTGACACAACTCGGCCAACGACATCGACGTCCCCACCCGCGGCTCGGTCACCGGCGAATGGGGACGGATGTCCCCGGGCTCGATCGGGATCGCGTCGTTGAGCGTCAGCTCACCCGTCTGGGTCCGCTGCAGCACCGCCGCCGCGGCGTAGGCCTTGAACGTCGAGCACATCGCGAAAGGTTCGTCAGCACCGAACTCGATACCCCGCTGCGTGTCCAGATCCAGTGCATACAAACCGATCTGAGCGTTGTGTCGCTGTCCGAGCGCCTCTATGCGTTGGTCCAGCGGAGGCAGCGGCTCGACCGGGTCGGCGAGAACGGTCTGCGGGGAACACGCGGCCAATGCCACCAGTGACACCCCGCCGAACAACACGTGTCGTCGGGAGAATTCCGTCATCGGGAGCCAGGCTACCGGTCAGCTCCCGATCCTCTGCAACGGCCGCGGCAGCGACCGCTTCCTGTGCACCGGGCCGAGCACCGCCGCACCGAAGGGTTTGGTGAGCAGTTGCCGCGCGACCGCGTTGACGTCCTCGAGGGTGACCTCGTCGATGCGCGCCAGCGTCTCGGCGATGCTGCGGTGCTTGCCGTAGTTCAGCTCGCTGCGCCCGATCCGGTTCATCCGCGACGCCGAATCCTCGAGACCGAGCACCAGCCCGCCCCGCAGCGACCCCTTCGCGATCCTGCACTCGTCGGCGGTGATTCCGTCACGGGCCACCTCGGTCAGCACGTCGGTGGTCACCCGCACGACCTCGTCGAACCGCTCCGGTAGGCACCCTGCGTAGATCGACAGCGCACCGCTCTCGGCGAAGGTGTCCACCGTGGAATACACCGAGTACGCCAGCCCGCGCGTCTCCCGGATCTGTTGGAACAGGCGCGAACTCAGGCCACCGCCGAGAGCGGTGTTGAGCACCGACAGCGCCCAGCGATGATCCCAGTTCCGTCCCGGGGTCCGCACCCCGAGCGACAAGTGGGTCTGCTCGGCGTCACGGTGCACCAGATGCAGCGACGGCTTGCCGTTCACCCGTCCCGCCCCCTTGCGGGGCGGCACCGGGGCCCGCCCGCGCACCAGCCGCGGACCGAAGTGCTCACGGACGAGCCGGACCACCTCGTCGTGCTCGACGTTTCCGGCGACGGCGACGACCATCCGATCCGGCGTGTAGCGGCGCAGGTGGAAGGAATGCAGCTGAGCCCGCGTCATCGCCGAGATCGACTCGACACTGCCGATCACCGGTCGGCCGACGGGGTGGTCACCGAACATCGCCGACAGGAAGACGTCGCCGAGCGTGTCCTCCGGGTCGTCGTCGCGCATGGCGATCTCTTCGAGCACCACGTCCCGCTCGATCTCGACGTCCTCGGCGAGGCATCGCCCACGCAGCACTACGTCGGCGACGAGATCGACGGCCAGCGCCAGATCCGAGTCCAGCACGTGTGCGTAGTAGCACGTGTGCTCCCGGGTGGTGAACGCGTTCAGCTCACCGCCGACCGCGTCCATCGCCTGGGCGATCTCGACCGCGGTGCGGGTCGGCGTCGCCTTGAACAACAAGTGTTCGAGGAAATGGGCCGCACCGGCCACGCTGCGGCCCTCGTCGCGGGATCCGACGTTCACCCACACCCCGACCGATGCCGAATGCACCGACGGGATGTGCTCGGTGACCACACGCAGGCCACCGGGCAACAGGGTGCGGCGGACCGCCTTCGACTCAGCTGCTCGGCGTCGCTGCATCAACCGGCGCGTCAGCGGGTGCGTCTGCGGCGTCTTCGGCAACCAGGACCAAGGAGATCTTGCCGCGGTTGTCGATGTCGGCGATCTCCACGCGGAGTTTGTCGCCGACCTTGGCGATGTCCTCGACCTTGGCGATCCGCTTGCCGCGGCCCAGCTTCGAGATGTGCACCAGCCCGTCGCGGCCCGGCAGCAGCGACACGAAGGCACCGAAGTCGGTGGTCTTGACGACGGTTCCGAGGAACCGCTCGCCGACCTTGGGCAGCTGCGGGTTGGCGATCGCGTTGATCTTGTCGATCGCGGCCTGCGCCGACTCGCCGTTGGACGCGCCGACGAACACGGTGCCGTCGTCCTCGATCGAGATCGACGCGCCGGTCTCCTCGGTGATCGAGTTGATCATCTTGCCCTTGGGGCCGATGACCTCGCCGATCTTGTCGACCGGAACCTTGATCGTGGTGATCCGCGGGGCGTACGGGCTCATCTCGTCGGGCCCGTCGATCGCTTCGGCCATCACCTCGAGGATGGTGATCCGAGCGTCCTTGGCCTGGGCCAGCGCGTTGGCCAGCACCTGAGACGGGATGCCGTCGAGCTTGGTGTCGAGCTGCAGCGCGGTGACGAAGTCCTTCGTGCCTGCGCACTTGAAGTCCATGTCGCCGAACGCGTCCTCGGCGCCGAGGATGTCGGTCAGCGTGACGAAGCGGCGCTCGGTCTTGCCATCGACCTCGACGTCGTCGGACACCAGGCCCATCGCGATACCGGCCACCGGGGCTTTCAGGGGCACACCGGCGTTCAGCAGCGACAGCGTCGAAGCACACACCGAACCCATCGAGGTCGAGCCGTTGGAGCTCAACGCCTCGGATACCTGGCGAATGGCGTAGGGGAACTCCTCGACGCTGGGCAGCACCGGCACCAAAGCCCGCTCGGCGAGTGCCCCGTGGCCGATCTCGCGGCGCTTGGGCGACCCGACGCGGCCGGTCTCACCGGTCGAGAACGGCGGGAAGTTGTAGTGGTGCATGTAGCGCTTGGACGTCTCCGGCCCCAGCGAGTCGATCTGCTGAGCCATCTTGACCATGTCGAGCGTGGTGACACCCAGGATCTGGGTCTCGCCGCGCTCGAACAGCGCGCTGCCGTGTGCCCGCGGGACGACCGCGACCTCGGCCGAGAGCGCGCGGATGTCGGTGACACCGCGGCCGTCGATACGGAAGTGATCGGTCAGGATGCGCTGGCGCACAAGCTTCTTGGTCAGCGCGCGGTAGGCGGCACCGATCTCCTTCTCTCGGCCGGCGTACTGCTCGGCGAGCCGCTCGAGCACCTCGGCCTTGATCTCGTCGAGGCGGTCATTGCGCTCGTTCTTGTTCGCGATGGTCAGCGCCTCCGACAGCGCCTCGGTGGCCACCGAAGCCACCGCGTAGTAGACGTCGTCGCCGTAGTCCGGGAACAGCGGATACTCGGCGGTCTCCTTGCCTGCGGCGCCCGCCAGCTCGGCCTGGGCGTCGCACAGCACCGCGATGAACGGCTTGGCGGCTTCCAGACCCTCGGCCACCACGGCCTCCGTCGGCGCACCGGCGCCACCGGCCACGAGATCGATGACGTTCTCGGTGGCCTCGGCCTCGACCATCATGATCGCGACGTCATCGTCCACCTTGCGGCCCGCGACGACCATGTCGAACACGGCATGCTCGAGCTGCTCGACGGTCGGGAAGGCAACCCACTGCCCACCCTCGGCGGTGCCGACAGTCGGATCATTGATGAGGGCGACGCGCACACCGCCGACCGGGCCGGAGAACGGCAGGCCGGAGATCTGGGTCGACGCCGAGGCGGCGTTGATGGCCAGCACGTCGTACAGATCCTTGGGATCCAGGCTCAGCACGGTGACGACGACCTGGATCTCGTTGCGCAGACCGCTGACGAACGACGGGCGCAGCGGCCGGTCGATCAGGCGGCAGGTCAGGATCGCGTCGGTGGAGGGACGGCCCTCACGGCGGAAGAACGAACCGGGGATGCGGCCGGCGGCGTACATGCGCTCTTCGACGTCGATCGTCAACGGGAAGAAGTCGAAATGCTCCTTGGGCGCCTTGCTGGCGGTGGTGGCGCTCAGCAGCATGGTCTCGTCGTCGAGGTAGGCGACGACGGCGCCGGCGGCCTGCTGGGCCAGCCGACCGGTCTCGAAACGAATGGTGCGGGTGCCGAAGCTCCCGTTGTCGATGGTGGCGGTGGATTCGAACACGCCTTCTTCGATTTCAACTACAGACATGGACGTCCGTATGACCTCTCTGATTCACATCAGCGGTTTCGCGTGAGCACGCGCGGTGTGTGCGGACAGCTCCGGAGACCCGGGATGCCGCGCCCGGATGCGTCGACGGCCGTCGATCGAAGCTGCCGGAGTGTTCCTCCGGCAGCCACTACCGAAGACCGCGCGATCGGGCGGTTCGTGTCATGTCACGCGGGAGCGGTGCACGCGGATCTGCGAGGACCGCACCCAGTGTTCGTGCCGTACGGCATCCGAACGCACCCATGCTACATCGCGGCATACCGGAAACCCCTAATCCACCGCACCTGGTCGAGCCGGAAACGCCCGTGGCCGTGACCGCGCGGGGCGGTCACGGCCACGGGGCTCGTTACGTGTGAGGATCCGGCGGTCAGACCGGACGCGTCAGCGGCGCAGGCCGAGACGCTCGATCAGCGACCGGTAGCGCTGCACGTCGACCTGGGCGACGTACTTGAGCAGTCGGCGGCGACGGCCGACGAGCAGCAGCAGACCGCGACGCGAGTGGTGGTCGTGCTTGTGCTGCTTGAGGTGCTCGGTGAGGTCAACGATGCGCTTGGTGAGCAGCGCGACCTGTGCCTCCGGAGAACCGGTGTCGGTGTCGTGCAGGCCGTACTGGCCCAGGATTTCCTTCTTCTGTTCGGCAGTGAGCGCCACGAAACAACTCCATCAATTCGGTCCGCGAACATTGGGGCCCGGTTCAGACACCAGCCCCGAAAAGCGCGGCCACCGCGAACTGCAGCACGCGCCGGGTCGGCGAGGAGTCTAGCAGCGGCCACAGCCGGCCGACGAATCGGCGAACGGGCCGGCTAGCGGGCCGACAAGATGGTGCGGGCACGTTCGGTGTCGGTATCCATCGCACTCACCAGATCGGCCACCGAGTCGAATTTCTCCTGCCCCCGCAGACGGGCGACGAAGTCGACGGCGACGTGCTGACCGTACAGGTCAGCGGTGGTGTCCAGCACGAACGCCTCCACGGTGCGGGTGCGCCCGGAGAAGGTCGGGTTGGTGCCGACCGACACCGCGGCCTGGTAGCGCTCGCCGGGAGTCACGGTGCCGACGACCGGACCGTGCCCGAGCACGGTGAACCACGCCGCGTAGACGCCGTCGGCCGGGATCGCCGAGTACATCGGCGGTGCGACGTTGGCGGTCGGGAAGCCGAGCACCCGGCCGCGTCCGTCGCCCCGCACCACCACACCCTCGACGCGGTGCGGCCGGCCGAGCGCCTCCGCCGCGGCGACCATGTCGCCGGCGTCGACGCAGGAGCGGATATAGGTCGACGAGAACGTGACGGTCTCGTCGCGGTGATGCTCGGCGACCAGCGAGAGCGAGTCCACCGCAAAGCCGAACCGCTCCCCCGCCTTGCGGAGCAGGTCGACGTTGCCCGCCGCCTTCTTGCCGAAGGTGAAGTTGTCTCCCACGACCACCTCGACCACGTGCAGCCGTTCCACCAGCAGCTCGTGGATGTAGCGCTCCGGGGTCAGCTTCATGAAGTCGGCGGTGAACGGCATCACCAGGAAAACGTCGATACCGAGTTCCTCGACCAGCTCGGCGCGCCGGGTCAGCGTGGTGAGCTGGGCCGGGTGACTGCCCGGGAACACGACCTCCATCGGGTGCGGGTCGAAGGTCATCAGCACGACCGGTACGCCGCGCGAGCGTCCGGCCTTGACCGCACGGCTGATCAGCTCCTGGTGTCCGCGATGGACACCGTCGAAGACCCCGATGGTGACGACACATCGGCCCCAGTCTGTGGGGATTTCGTCCTGCCCCCGCCAGCGCTGCACGCCGCTAGCCTACGACCCTTGCGCAACTCCGGCCTAAACACCGGCCGAGCGACACCCCCGGATCGAGTTTCGATTGCCTAAACTTCATCCTCGTGAGTCCTGACGGCAATTCCGCCAACCCCGCCGATCTGTCGACGGTCGCCCAGGACTATCTGAAGGTCATCTGGACCGCGCAAGAGTGGTCGCACGAGAAAGTCAGCACCAAACTGCTGGCCGAGCGGATCGGGGTGTCGGCCAGCACCGCGTCGGAGTCCATCCGCAAGCTGGCCGATCAGGGTCTGGTCGACCACGAGAAGTACGGCGCCGTCACGCTCACCGATGCCGGCCGCCGCGCCGCGCTGGCCATGGTGCGCCGGCACCGGCTGATGGAGACGTTCCTGGTCAACGAGCTCGGCTACAGCTGGGACGAGGTGCACGACGAGGCCGAGGTGCTCGAGCACGCCGTCTCCGACCGGATGCTCGACCGGATCGACGCCAAGCTCGGCTATCCGACGCGGGACCCGCACGGCGACCCGATCCCTGCAGCCGACGGCAAGGTGCCGACCCCACCGGCGCGTCAGCTCTCGGACTGTCAGAACGGCGAGGCCGGCACCGTCGCCCGCATCTCCGACGCCGACCCCGAGATGCTGCGGTACTTCGACACCGTCGGGATCAGCCTGGATTCACGGTTGCGGGTGGTGGCCCGCCGCGACTTCGCCGGCATGATCTCGGTGGCCATAGAGAATCCGGCGAATTCCGACGTGACGGCCGATGAAACCACTGTCGATTTGGGAAGCCCGGCCGCACAGGCGATCTGGGTCATAGCGTAGGAGTGCCGATGGCCAAGCTCGAGATGTCCCGTTCGCTACCGATGCCGGCCGAGAAGGCCTGGGGACACGCATCGGACCTGTCGACGCTGGGCGACTGGATGAGCATGCATCAGGGGTGGCGTTCGGAGCTGCCCGACCAACTCGACGTCGGCGTGACCGTTGTCGGGGTGGCCGGCGCGAAGGGCATGCGCAACCGGGTGACGTGGACGGTGCGCAGGTTCGATCCCCCGTCGGCGCTGGAGATCAGCGGCGAGGGTGTGGGCGGCACGCGCTACAAGCTGGCGATGAAGGTCGCGTCCTCCGGCGACGGCTGCATGTTCACCGTGCGGATGGACCTCGGCGGCGCCCCGCTGTTCGGCCCGATCGGCGCGGCCGCGGTGCGCGCCGTCAAGGGCGACATCGACAAGTCGATCAAGCAGTTCGAGCAGCTCTACGCGTAGCCACGGCCCAGTCGCACGTGTCGGCGTCTCGGCGTCGGTCGCGTACACATCCCGGCGGGCGGTCGCGGCAGGGCGGCGCTACAGCGTGGCAGGCCGGATCACCACCACGGACTTCGTCCGCGAGCCCGCGTCCTCCAAGAGCGCCATCACGCGCCCGTCCGGCGCCGTGGCGGCGTACACGCCCTCGATTCCGGCGGGCGGCAGGGGTCGCCCGTGGCTTGCGTCCACCGCCTCCGCGTCGGTGAGCTCGCGCCGCGGAAACGCCTGCAGGCACGCCTCGTCCAGCGAGTAACTGAGTTCCGGGCGCTCACCCAGCTGCTCCAGGGTGCGCGCCTGATCCAATCCGATTCCGCCCACCCGGGTTCGGCGCAGCGCGGTCAGGTGCCCGCCGACACCCAGCGCGGCGCCGAGGTCACGGGCCAGCGCCCGGATATAGGTCCCACTCGAACAGTCCACGGCCACATCGACATCGATGACGCCGTCGACTCCTTCGATCTCTCGCCGAACCTCCAGCACGTCGAAGCGGTCGATGCGCACCGGGCGGGCCGCCAACTCCACGGCCTGCCCTTCGCGGACCATCTGGTAGGCGCGCTTGCCGGCCACCTTGATCGCGCTGACCGACGACGGCACCTGCTCGATCGGGCCGCGCAGCGGCCCCAGCGCGGCCTCGATAGCCGAGTCGGTGAGGTGGGACGCCGAAATCGATTGCAGCGCTTCGCCTTCGGCGTCCTCGGTGGAGGTCGTCTGCCCCAGCCTGACCGTCGCCTCATACGACTTATCCGTCGCCGTCAGCAGACCGAGGATCTTGGTGGCGCGTTCGATCCCGACGATCAGCACTCCCGTCGCCATCGGGTCCAGCGTGCCCGCATGTCCGACCTTGCGGGTGCCGAACAGACGGCGGCAGCGGCCGACGACGTCATGGCTCGTCATACCGCACGGTTTGTCGACGACGACCAGCCCGGCTGCTGTCACAGGACGATCGCGGTCAGTGCGATCCCGTCGCGGATCGACCACCGCCCCGCCAGAGACGTCAGCGGCGGACCGGTCTCCGCTTGCGGGTCGATCAGGATCTCCGAGGTGAACGTTCCCGCCTGTCCGCAGGAGTCGACCTCGAACGTGATGTGCGCGTCCTCGAAACCCAGCCATCGGTGCGTCAGCGGGAACCACGCCTTGTATGTCGCCTCCTTGGCGCAGAACAGCACCCGGTCCCAGTGCACCCCGCCGGGCATCGCGGAGAGCTCGTGACGTTCGGCGGGCAGGCTGATCGCGTCGAGCACACCGTCGGGCAGCACGTCATGGGGTTCGGCGTCGATCCCCACCGACCGCACCTCGGCCCGCCGCCCCACGGCCGCGCCGCGGAAACCCTCGCAGTGGGTCAGGCTACCGACGATGCCGTCGGGCCAGCACGGTTCGCCCTTCTGGCCCTTGAGAATCGGTACGGGTTCCATCCCGAGGTCGACGAGAGCCTGGCGCGCGCAGTAGCGCACGGTGATGAACTCGTTGCGCCGCTTGGCCACCGACTTCGCGATCAGCGGCTCCTCTTCCGGCAGCGGAGCCAATTCCCGCGGATCCGAGTACATCTCGGCCGCAGCCAGCGCGTCGCTCTCGCCTGGGAGCACCCCGGCGAGCAGTTTGGCCGCGATCACGCCCGATCCCTGATCCGCTGCTGCATCTTGGCGGCGTTGTCGCGCATCTCCTGGGTGATCTGAAAGTGCCCACCGAACTCGTTGAGATAACCCGGCGCGTATTTCGGGTCCGGGAGAATCTGACGCAGCCAACGGTAGGGCCGCCGCCGACGCCACTCCCGCGGATAGCCGACCGAGACCTCTTCGAACCGCACGCCGTCGTACCAGGTGGTGCGTGGGATGTGCAGGTGCCCGTACACCGAGCAGACCGCGTTGTAGCGGGTGTGCCAGTCCGCGGTCGCGGTGGTGCCGCACCACAGCGAAAACTCGGGGTAGAACATCGCGTCGCAGGGTTCGCGCACCATCGGGAAATGGTTGACCTGGATCGTGGGCATCATCCAGTCCAGGTCCTCCAGGCGTTTGCGGGTGTAGTTCACCCGGTCGCGGCACCATGCGTCACGCGTCGAGTACGGCTCCGCGGACAGCAGATACTCATCGGTGCCGACGATATTGCGTTCCTTGGCGATCGCCAGCCCCTCGGCCTTGGTCCCGGCGCCCTGGGGCAGGAACGAATAGTCGTAGAGCAGGAACATCGGCACGATGGTCGCCGGCCCGCCCTCCTCGGTCCACACCGGGAACGGGTGCTCCGGGGTGACGATGCCCATCTCGTCGCACATGTTGACCAGGTAGTCGTAGCGGGCCTTGCCGAAGATCTGCATCGGGTCACGGTTGGTGGTCCACAACTCGTGGTTGCCGGGCACCCAGATCACCTTGGCGAAACGTTTTCTGAGCAGGTCCAGTGCCCACCGGATCTCGTCGGTGCGCTCGGCGACGTCACCGGCCACGATCAGCCAGTCGTCGGGAGAAGCCGGGTGCAGCGACTCGGTGACCGGCTTGTTGCCGGTGTGCCCGGTATGGAGGTCACTGACCGCCCACAGGGTCGGGCGCCGTTCGTCAGTGGTCACGACACCCAAGCCTACTGGTGGACCACAGGAGCCGGCCGGGCGGCAACTAGAACATGTTCTAGGTTCCCGCCCGGCGGCCCGGAGCCGACCGTTACACTCCCGGGCAGACCGGCGATGAACCAGGCGGCAGCCCGCGACGCGGCGGCCACGAGACCCAGGGGGTGTGATGGTCGCCAAGCTGCGACTGTTCTCGGCGCTGTGCGCGCTGGTCGCAGCGGTGGTCGTGGTGGTGCAGACCAGCCCGGCCGTGGTCACCGGCCCGGACGACGTGGACCTCCGCTCGACGTTCGTGCCGCTGCCGAACGCGACCACCACGATCAAGTCGCCGGTGCTTGACCTCACCGACCCCGATCCGTTCGACCCATGCCGGGACATCCCGCTCGACGTCGTCCAGCGCATCGGGTTGGCGTTCACCCCGCCGGCGCACGAGGACAGCCTGCGCTGCAAGTACGACGCCGGGAACTACCAGATGGCCGTCGAGGCGGTCGTGTGGCGCACCTATGAAGAAACGCTGCCGCCTGACGCGGTCGAACTCGACATCAACGGGCACCGCGCCGCCCAGTTCTGGATCATGAAACCGACCGACTGGAACAACCGCTGGTGGATCACCTGCATGGTGGCGTTCAAGACCAGCTACGGGGTGATCCAGCAGTCCCTGTTCTATTCGCCCATCTACTCCGAGCCGGATCCGGACTGCATGCAGACCAACCTGCAGCGCGCACACGAGCTGAGCCCCTTCTACATCTACTGATGAGATTGCTGGACCTACCGATATCCGCTGATGTCGCTCGGACATCTGGCGGCGGTGAACTGGCCAGTAGGGTTCGCTAGGTGAGCTCTGGAATCGTCCGCCGGACCCGGCACGCCGTCAGCCGCACCCTGGGGCTTCCGCCGCCGGTCTGCGATTTCACGGTGCACCGGGCGGTGCGGGTACCGATGCGCGACGGGGTCGAACTGGTCGCCGACCACTACGTGCCCCACACCGGCGTGCCCGCGGGCACACTGCTGGTGCGCGGCCCCTACGGGCGCGGTTACCCGTTCGCGGCGCTGTTCGGGTCGTTCTACGCCGCGCGCGGCTACCACGTCGTCTTCCAGAGTGTGCGCGGTACCTACGGCTCGGGCGGACAGTTCGACCCGTTCGTCAACGAGGTCCACGACGGCGCGGACACCGCCGCCTGGCTGCGCGACCAGCCATGGTTCACCGGCACGTTCGCCACGGTCGGGTTGTCCTACCTGGGCTTCACCCAGTGGGCGCTGCTCTCGGACCCGCCGCCGGAGCTCAGGGCCGCGGTGATCACCGTCGGCCCCACCGACGTCAGCGGGCCCCGCTGGGGCACCGGGTCGTTCGGGCTGAACGACTTCCTGGGCTGGAGCGATCTGGTGGGACGGCAGGAGGATCCGAACCGGCTGCGCACCCTGGTGCGTCAGGCCCGCGCACAGCGCCGCGTCACGGAGGCGTCGCTGGGGCTGCCGCTCGGTGCAGCCAGTCGCGCGCTGCTCGGTGACGGCGCACCGTGGTTCGAGTCCTGGCTGGACCACCCCGAGATCGACGACCCGTTCTGGAGCCGCCTCCGACTCCGCCGTGCGCCCGAACGCGCAGAGGTGCCGGTGTTGTTGCTGACCGGCTGGCAGGATCTGTTCGTCGAGCAGACTCTCGAGCACTACAGCCTGCTTGCCGGCCGCGGCGTTCCCGCCGGGCTCACGGTCGGGCCGTGGACGCACGGACACATGATGACCAAGGCCGCGCCGATCGTGCTCCGGGAAACCCTCGACTGGCTCGCCACCCATCTGGGCGGGGCGCCGCCGCAGCGCCGCTCGCCGGTCCGCATCCACCTGAGTGGCCGCGGCTGGCTCGACCTGCCGGACTGGGAACCCGCGATGCCGGCGCTGGTGCTGCATCCGCAGCCGGGCGGCGCACTGGCGGCGACGGCGCCTCATGACGGGGCATCGGCCACCTTCGTGTACAACCCGGCAGATCCGACCCCGACGGTCGGCGGGCGTCTGCTCTCCCCCGTCGGCGGCTACCGCGACGACACCGCACTGGCCCGTCGCGCCGACGTCGTCACGTTCACCGGCCCGCCGCTGGCCGCCGACCTGCACCTCGTCGGCGCGCCCGTGCTGGAGGTGGCACACTCGTGCGCCAACCCGCACAACGACCTGTTCGCGCGGATCAGTCAGGTCGACGCGCAAGGACGCTCCCGCAACGTCAGTGACGGCTACGTGGCGTCGGCACCGGACTCCGGCACCGTGCGAATCGAGCTCGACCCGACCGCCTGGACGTTCCCGGCCGGATCACGGATCCGGCTGCTGATCGCCGGCGGCTCCCACCCTCGCTTCCTGCGCAACCTGGGCACCGGCGAACACGCCGCCACCGCAACCGCATGTGCGACCGCCCGGCACACCGTGCACCTGGGAGCGGACACCCATCTGAGGCTGCCGGCCGGCCCACACCCGCCGTCAGCCGACTGAGCTCCGCACGAGCCCGGCGACGCGGTCCAGCTCGGAGTCGGTGTGCACCGGCGGGCCCCAGACCGGGTTAACGGGCAGCTGGACCCAGCTGGAACAACCGCGGTAGTCCGGGGTGCGCACCAGGCGGACCGGCTCGGCCAGCGGCACCGCCGAGACGACCAGTGCGGTCAGCCGATGCCGGGGGCGGAAGTCGAGCCGGTCGGACCGCACCGACTCTTCCGTCCAGATATGAAATGGCGCAACGGCTTTCAGCCCTTCTGGCCGCTCCACAGCGATAGCGGCAACCACGGTCGCACCCGCGCGCACCACGATGGCGTCCTCGGTGCTGTCGGCGGCTGCCGGCTCGAGCAGATCGCGGTGTTCAGGACGGACCCGCTCGGCGTGGCTGTGCGCGACGGTCGGGAACAACAGGAACCGCGACGCGGCCACTTCGGGAGCCACCTCGAAGCGCTTCTCGTGGATTCCCCCCTTGCGCAACAGCACGGTCTGCCTGCCGTCGAGCAGCGCGTGGATCGCCGCACTCCACTCCTTGAGGGCGGGCCGGGCCAGGGTGGCTGTCATGCCAGGTTCAGCCGTGCCCGCACTTCGGGGCGGCGCAGCGGCGGAACGGTCTTCGGGGGTTGCCGACGTGGCTGCAGGCCGGCCAGCAGTCTTCGGGTGGATTCGGTGACCTCGGCGACCGCGGCTTCGAACGCGTCAACGTTGGCCCCCGACGGCCGGGTGATGCCGCTGATCTTCCGGACGTACTGCCGGGCCGCGGCCTCGATCTCGTCAGCCGTCGCGGCCGGTTCGAGGCCGCGTAGCTCGGTGATGTTTCGGCACATGGAATCCACGATAGGGCGCGCAGGCGGGGGCCGATACGGTGTGGCGATGAGCACCGCAGAGGACGTCTTGCTGATCGACACCCAGGACCGCATCCAGATCCTGACGCTGAACCGGCCCGGGTCCCGCAACGCGCTGTCGGCCGCGTTGCGCGGCCGCCTGTTCGAGGCGCTACGTGAAGCGGAGGCCGACGATGACGTCGATGTGGTGATCCTTACGGGTGCCGATCCGGTCTTCTGCGCCGGTCTGGACCTCAAAGAGCTCGGCGACACCACCGAACTGCCCGACATCTCACCGAAGTGGCCGCCGATGACCAAGCCGGTGATCGGGGCGATCAACGGCGCCGCGGTGACCGGCGGCCTGGAGATCGCGTTGTACTGCGACATCCTGATCGCCTCCGAGCAGGCCCGCTTCGCCGACACCCACGCCCGGGTCGGCCTGCTGCCCACCTGGGGCCTGTCGGTGCGGCTGCCGCAGAAGGTCGGCGTCGGAATGGCCAGGCGTATGAGCATGACCGGCGACTACCTGTCGGCCGAGGACGCGCTGCGGTGCGGGCTGGTCACGCAGGTGGTGCCGCACGGCGAGCTGCTCGGCACAGCTCGCCAGATCGCGACGTCGATCGTCGGCAACAACCAGAAGGCGGTGCGCGCGCTGATGGCGTCCTACCACCAGATCGACGAGGCGCAGAACAGTGCGGCGCTGTGGCAGGAGGCGGCAGCGGCCCGCGAATGGATGAAAAGCACCAGCGGCGACGACATCGCGGCGAGCCGCAGCGGTGTGATGGACCGCGGCCGGACGCAGGTCCGGCAATAGGGCGAAGCCGGACGCAGGTCCGGCACCTACCTGGTACCGCGAACGTGCGTGTCTGTGCCCTCCGCCCCGGCGTGTCGCTCGCAGATCCGCACGCTCGGCGGCTTGACAGCGCCCCCGCCGGGTGCGCCAGAGTCGAGCCATGAGCGCAGTCGAACGCCCGGTCAACCACCATGGTGATCACCCGGGATTCTGCGGACTGACCGGTGATCTGTTCGCGGTGCTCTTCCTGCTCGCCGGCCGCCGCACCGCGGTGCTGGCGGCCGACCTGACCGACATCAAGGCGGGCGACCACGTCGTCGACATCGGGTGCGGGCCAGGCAACGGCGCCCGTACCGCGGCGGCGCGGGGTGCGCGGGTCACCGGTGTCGACCCGTCCGACTCGATGTTGCGGGTGGCGCGCGCAGTCACCCGGGGGCGTCCGGCGATCACCTGGGCCCAGGGCACAGCCGAGGTGCTGCCGGTGCCGGACGCGTCAGCGACGGTCGTGTGGGCTCTGGCCACGGTGCACCACTGGCGCGACGTCAGCCTGGCCCTGGCCGAGATTCATCGCGTGCTCGTGCCCGGTGGGCGGTTACTCGCCGTCGAGCGGCAGGTGGAGCCCGACGCCACCGGTTTCGCCAGCCATGGATGGACCGAACAGCAAGCGAGAACCTTTGCAACACTGTGCGACACCGCCGGACTGGGAGACGCCACAGTCGATGTTGCCCGCGCCGGCCGGCGCGAGGTGTGGACGGTCGCCGCGACACGGCGCCCGGCTGTATGAGGACGGTCTTGAAGGTGACCGTCAGCGGGTGCCGGGCACCAGCCAGCGGCCCGACAGCGCCCGCCAGCCGACGAACATCAGCCGCAGCACCATGAAGGTGCTCAGCCCGGCCCAGATCCCCAGCAGCCCCCACCCGAAGGCCAGCGACAGCCAGGTCAGCGGCAGGAAGCCGACCAGCGCGCTGATCAGTGTCGCGTTGCGCATGAACGTGGCATCGCCCGCCCCGAGCAGCACCCCGTCGAGCGCGAAAACGATTCCGGCGACCGGTAGCTGGGCCACCAGGAACCACCACGGCACGCCGATCTGGTCGAGCACCGAACGGTCGTCGGTGAACACCGTCGGGAACACCTGCGAACCCAGCGCGAACACGGCCGCCAGCACCACCCCGGCCACCGTTGAGAACAGCGTCACCCGCCACGCCACCGTCTTGGCGTGGTTCAGCTGACCCGCACCGAGCGCGGCGCCGACCAGCGACTGCGCGGCGATGGCCAACGAATCGAGGACGAGCGCAAGGAAGTTCCACAGCTGCAGCACCACCTGGTGCGCGGCGACGGCGGCGGCCCCGAACCGGGCGGCCACCGCTCCGGCGGAGATGAAGCAGGCCTGGAACGCCATGGTCCGCAGCACCAGGTCGCGACCCATCACCACCTGCGCGCGCAGCACTTGCGGCCGCAGCCGCAGCGGCACCTTCTCGACGACCAACGCGCGGGAGAACAATGCCGCCGCCAGGTACTGCCCCACCACGTTGGCCACCGCGGAGCCGGCCAGACCCAGGTCGGGGGCGCCCAGCCAGCCGTACACCAGCAGTGGGCACAGCACCGCCGAAACCGCGAAGCCGAAGATCACGTAGCGCAGCGGGCGCACGGTGTCCTGCACGCCGCGCATCCACCCGTTGCCTGCCGCCGCGATCAGGATCGCGGGCACCGCCAGACTGGCGATCCGCACCCAGGGCAGCGCCGCTTCGGCGATCTCGCCGCCGGCGGCCAGCGCCGACACCAGCGGCACCGCCGCCAGTTGGACGGTGATGACGATCGTGGTGCCGATACCCAGCGCCAACCAGGTGGCCTGCACGCCTTCCTCGACGGCCGCCCGCCGATCGCCGGCGCCGTAGAAGCGTGCCGCGCGTGCAGTGGTGCCGTAGGACAGGAAGGTCAGCTGTGAACTGAGCACGCCCATGATCAGCGCGCCGATCGCGAGTCCGGCCAGGCTCAGGGCGCCCAGCCGACCGATGACCGCCAGATCGAAGAGCAGATAGATCGGTTCGGCGGCGAGCACGCCGAGCGCGGGGAAGGCGAGCGCGGCGATCCGCCGGTTGGTCGCCGGGACCGGCTCAACCAAGGGCGGTACGCAGCGCCTCGACGAGGTCGTCGGCAGTTCCCGACGCGGAATAGCCGGCCGCCAACCGATGCCCGCCGCCGCCGAAAGTGCTTGCCACCGTGGACACATCCAGCGACTTCGACCGCATCGACACCGACCAGCGGCGGGGACCGATCTCCTTGAACACCGCCGCCACTTCGGCCTGCTGCGTGGTGCGCACGATGTCGACGATGCTCTCGATCTCCTCCGAGCGCGCCGCCGACCATTCCTCGTGGTCGACGACGGCGTAGACGAAACCGCGTCCGCCTGCCGCGTCGGTGTCCAGGCGCGCCGAACCCAGCACCCGCGACAGCATGGGCAGCCACGCGAACGGGTGGGTGTCGAGCAGAGTGCGGCTCACCGCGGCGTTGTCCACGCCGATCTCGACCAGTCGCGCCGCCAACCGGTGGGCGCGGGCACTGGCCCAGCGGAACGACCCGGTGTCGGTGGTCAGCCCGGCGTAGAGGCAGTGCGCCACCGCGAGATCGATCGGTTTGTCCCAGGCGTCGAGCAGGTCGGCGACCAGCATCGTCGTCGAATCCGCGGCGGGGTCGACGAAGTTGGCGGTGCCGAACAGCTGGTTCGACGCGTGATGGTCGATGACCAGGACGTCGCGGTCGGACTCGACGAGCTCGCGCAGCGCGCCCAGCCGGTTGATGCTGGGGATGTCGACGGTGACCACCAGGTCGGCATCCCGGCGCAGGTCCTGCGGCGCCACCAGCAGGTGCCCACCCGGCAGCGTGTGCAACGACTCGGGAAGCTCGTCAGGCTCGGCGAAGCTCACCTGGACGCTCTTGTCCGCCTGCGCGAGGACCAGCGCCAGCGCCAGTCCGGCGCCGATGGTGTCGGCGTCGGGAAAGACGTGACACACCACGCAGACACTGTCGGCCGCCGTCAGCAATTCGGCGGCTGCGGAGGCGTCGACGTGCGCGCCCAATCGGGCGGCGGCCGCACTGCTGACGGTGGCCGAGCCGCCGAATCGGGCGGTGGTCGGGACGTCAGTCGTCGCGTCTGTCATCGAGCGCGTCAAAGTCACCCGTGTCCTCAGCGTCCCCGGTTGCTTCGTCCTCCGCCCCCATTACACGGTACGGGTCGGTTTCCCCGGCGTGCTTGGCACCCTGCCGAACTCTCGCCAAATCCTCATCTGCGGCCCGCGCCCGGGCCAGCAGCTCCTCCATGCGGTGGGCCGCGTCGGGCACCGTGTCGCGGACGAACGACAAGGTCGGCGTGAACCGGACCCCCAACGAGGCGCCGACCCTGGTACGCAGCACACCTTTGGCCTTCTCCAGCCCGGCGGCAGCACCCTCGTAGTCGGGTTCCTCGTCAAGGGACCGGCCCAGCACCGTGTAGTACAGGGTCGCGTCGTGCAGGTCATTGGTGACCTTCGCGTCCGTGATCGTCACCCCGGTTAGCCGGGGATCTTTGATCTCGTACTCGATGGCTGAGGCGACGACCGTGGAGATCCGCTTGGCGAGCCGTTTCGCCCGTGCGGGATCAGGCACGACGCTCCTCGCGCGAGCGCTCGGTCACTACGCCCTCGCCTTCTCGACCAGCTCGTACGTCTCGATGACGTCGCCTTCCTTGATGTCGGAGTACGTCAAGGTCAGACCGCATTCGTAACCGTCGCGGACCTCGGTGACGTCCTCCTTCTCGCGGCGCAGCGACGACACGGTGAGGTTCTCGGCGACCACGACGTTGTCGCGCAGCAGGCGCGCCTTGGCGTTGCGCCGCATGATGCCCGACTGGACGAGGCAGCCGGCGATGTTGCCGACCTTCGACGACCGGAAGATCGCCCGGATCTCGGCGCGGCCGAGCTCGCGCTCCTCGTAGATCGGCTTGAGCATGCCCTTGAGCGCGCTCTCGATCTCGTCGATGGCCTGGTAGATCACCGAGTAGTACCGGATCTCCACGCCCTCGCGGTTGGCCAGCTCGGTCGCCTTGCCCTCGGCACGGACGTTGAAGCCGATGATGATCGCGTCCGACGCCGACGCCAGGTTGACGTTGGTCTCGGTGACACCGCCGACGCCGCGGTCGATGACGCGCAGTTCCACCTCGTCGTCGACCTGGATGCCCAGCAGGGCCTCCTCGAGCGCCTCGACCGTACCGGCGTTGTCGCCCTTGAGGATCAGGTTCAGCTGGCTGGTTTCCTTCAGCGCCGAATCCAAGTCCTCCAGGCTGATCCGCTTGCGGGTGCGGGCGGCCAGCGCGTTGCGCTTGCGCGCGCTGCGCCGGTCGGCGATCTGCCGTGCGATGCGGTCCTCGTCGACGACCAGGAAGTTGTCACCGGCGCCGGGCACTGATGTGAACCCGATGACCTGCACCGGCCGTGACGGCAGCGCCTCGGTGACGTCCTCGCCGTGTTCGTCGACCATGCGGCGGACGCGGCCGTAAGCGTCGCCCGCGACCACCGAGTCGCCGACCCGCAGCGTGCCGCGCTGGATGAGCACGGTCGCCACCGGGCCGCGGCCCCGGTCCAGATGCGCCTCGATCGCGACGCCCTGGGCCTCCATGTCGGGGTTGGCCCGCAGGTCCAGCGACGCGTCGGCGGTCAGGATGACGGCTTCCAGCAGCGCCTCGATGTTGGTGCCCGCCTTGGCGGAGATGTCGACGAACATCGTGTCGCCGCCGTACTCCTCGGGCACCAGCCCGTACTCGGTGAGCTGACCACGGATCTTGGAAGGGTCGGCGCCCTCCTTGTCGATCTTGTTGACCGCGACCACGATCGGCACATCGGCGGCTTGGGCGTGGTTGACCGCCTCCACCGTCTGCGGCATCACGCCGTCGTCGGCTGCGACCACCAGGATCGCGATGTCGGTGGCCTTCGCGCCGCGGGCACGCATGGCGGTGAACGCCTCGTGGCCCGGGGTGTCGATGAACGTGATGGGCCGCTCGTTGCCGTCCAGATCGACGGTGACCTGGTAGGCGCCGATGTGCTGGGTGATGCCGCCGGCCTCGCCCTCGCGGACGGTGGCGTTGCGGATCGTGTCCAGCAGGCGGGTCTTGCCGTGGTCGACGTGACCCATGACGGTGACGACCGGCGGCCGGAACTCGAGGTCCTCCTCGCCGCCCTCGTCCTCGCCGTAGGACAGGTCGAAGGACTGCAGCAGCTCGCGGTCCTCGTCCTCCGGGGACACGACCTGCACGACGTAGTTCATCTCGCTGCCGAGCAGCTCGAGGGTCTCGTCGCCGACGGACTGTGTCGCGGTCACCATCTCACCGAGGTTGAACAGCGCCTGGACCAGCGAGGCCGGGTTGGCGTTGATCTTCTCGGCGAAATCGCTCAGCGACGCGCCGCGGGCCAGCCGGATCGTCTCGCCGTTGCCGTGCGGGAGCCGCACGCCGCCGACGACCGGGGCCTGCATGTTCTCGTATTCGGCCCTTTTCGCGCGCTTCGACTTGCGACCACGCTTCGGGGCGCCGCCGGGACGGCCGAAGGCGCCTGCGGCGCCGCCGCGCTGACCGGGACGGCCACCGCCGCCACCGGGACGACCGCGGAATCCACCGCCTGCAGCGGCACCGCCGCCACCGCCGGCACCGCCACCGCGGTAGTTACCGCCACCGCCACCGCCGCCGGGACGGCCGACGCCGCCGGGTGCAGGGCGCGGGCCGCCACCGGGGCGAGGGCCGCCACCGGGGCGCGGGCCCTGTCCGGGACGCGCGCCGGCCGGGCGCGGCGGCATGTTGCCGGGCGTAGCGCCGGGGCGGGGGCCGCCACCGGGGCGGGGGCCGCCGGCACCGGGGCCGGACCGGGGCCCGCCCGGACCCTGCGGCCTGGGCGCCGGCCGCTCGACCGGTTGCTGCGAAGAGAAGGGGTTGTTGCCCACGCGAGGAGTCCTCGGCGCGGGCTTCGGGGCGCCCGGCCGGGGACCGCCGGGACCCGGACGCGGTCCGGGGGTCGGGGTGGGCCGTGCCGACGGTGCCGCGGGGGTCGCCTGCGGGGCCGCGGCAGCCGGGCTGGGCGGTGCGGCCGGGGGCTGCGCCGGCGCGGCCGGCGGTGCCGGAGGCGCAGGCGGTGCGGCCGGTGCCGCGGGCTGCTGGACTACGGGAGGGCCGGGCTTGGGCGCCGGCCGGCTCTGCGGCGCGGCCGGCTTGGCCGCGGCTGCTGCGGAGCCGTTTCCGCCGGCGGCACCGGCGGACTTGTCCGGCTTGGATCCGCCGAACGATTCACGCAGCCGGCGCGCGACGGGAGCCTCCACCGTCGAGGACGCCGACTTGACGAATTCACCCTGCTCACTGAGCCGGGCGAGCACTTCCTTACTCGTGACACCGAGTTCCTTAGCCAACTCGTGCACGCGGGCCTTACCTGCCACTACATCTCCTGTCTGGGAGGCGACAGCGGTGGTAGGCGCCGCGCCTCGGTTTAGCTATGACGCATGGTCATCGGGACTTCACGGTGTGCTCATGTTCTTCGCTTACCTGTTCTCTAGCCCGAGTGTGTCGTGGCGCCCCCGGTCGGGAACGCGTCGGACAACGCGGTGATGTCCGGTGAACCGGTGATCCGTAGCGCTCGGCTGAACGCCCGCCGCCGAACTGCGGCTTGCAGGCAACCCGGATCGGGGTGCAGCCAAGCGCCCCGCCCAGGAAGCCGTCTCGCTTCGTCAACGGTCACGGCGTGCTCGCCATTCCCGGAGTCGACAGCGACAACCCGGAGCAAATCGACGGCCAGCTCTCGTTTCCGGCATCCGATGCAGGTCCGCACCGGTGCACCCGAGGGTTTGACGGTGTTTTTCCGCATCCGAGCCGATGTCTCGCGCTGGACCACGGCTGAGTCTACCGTCACCGCAGTGCTGAGAGGAAAACCGGTGCGCAATGGCCAGTGGTGTCGGCTCAGTGTTCGCCGGACCGTTCGCCGGACCTCTCCGGTCGCGGCGCGTGCGCGGACGGGCCGGGATGCCCTTCGGCCGCCGCATCGTCGCTGCGGATGTCGATGCGCCAGCCGGTCAGCCGCGCCGCCAGGCGCGCGTTCTGACCTTCCTTGCCGATCGCCAGGGACAGCTGGAAGTCCGGCACGATGACCCGCGCCGCCCGTGCGGCCTCGTCGATCACCGTCACCGAGACCACCTTGGCCGGCGAGAGCGCGTTGGCAACGAACCGGGCGGGGTCCTCGTCGTAGTCGATGATGTCGATCTTCTCGCCGGACAACTCGCTCATTACGTTGCGCACCCGCTGCCCCATCGGCCCGATGCAGGCGCCTTTGGCGTTGAGCCCGGGCGCCCTGGACGCGACGGCGATCTTGGAGCGGTGCCCTGCCTCCCGCGCCACCGCGACGATCTCCACCGAGCCGTCGGCGATCTCGGGCACCTCCAGCGAGAACAACTTGCGCACCAGGTTCGGGTGCGTCCGCGACAGCGTGATGAGCGGTTCCCTGGCCCCGCGGGTCACCCCGACGACGTAGCAGCGCAGTCGGTCGCCGTGCTCGTAGCTCTCACCGGGCACCTGTTCGGCGGCCGGAATCACGCCCTCGGAACCCTTGGTCTCGCTACCCATCCGCACCACCACCAGACCGCGGGCATTGGCGCGGGCATCGCGCTGGATCACCCCGGCGACGATGTCACCCTCGCGGGCCGAGAACTCGCCGTAGTTCTTTTCGTTCTCGGCGTCGCGCAGGCGCTGCAGGATCACCTGCCGAGCCGTGGTCGCCGCGATCCGGCCGAAACCCTCAGGGGTGTCGTCCCATTCGTGCAGCACATTGCCGTCTTGATCGGTCTGCCTGGCCATGACCTTGACCACGCCGGTCTTGCGGTCGATGTCGATGCGGGCGTCGGGCTCGTGGCCTTCGGTGTGCCGGTAGGCCGTCAGCAGCGCCGTCTTGATGGTGTCGACCACCACGTCGACGGTGATTCCTTTGTCGGCTTCGATGGCATGCAGGGCCGCCATGTCGATGTTCATGCTCAGGCTTCCTCTCCGGAGACGCCGGCCAGCTCCAGCTCCCGTGGGTTCGGCGGCGAAAACTCCACCTGGACAACAGCTTCGGCGATCGAGTCGATCGCGATGTCGCGGACCGTCAGGTTGTTCCGGGCCTCACGCACGACGACCCCGACGGTGCCGTCGCCGACGCGGCCGATGCGGCCGGTCAGCGTCGAGCCGTCGACCAGCGCGATCCGGGCGAGCCGGCCCTGCGCTCTGCGGTAGTGCTTCTCGGTGGTCAGCGGGCGGTCCACCCCAGGTGACGTCACCTCGAGCACGTAGGGTGCGGTGTCGAGATCGTCGAGTAGCGCGGACGCCGTGCGGGACAGTTCGGCGATCGAATCGAGGTCCAGGCCCCGATCACTGTCGGTGACGACGGTGATGCGCGGCGGACGCGCGGCGGTGTCGATGACCACGTCCTCGATGTCGTATCCGGCGCGCGCGAATTCGCCGTCGAGCAGTTCGACCACCTGTCGTTGCGACGGTAATCCCGCAGACCGCTCCGCCACGGCGAGCTCCTCGTCTTGAGTTGTCCGGACACGGCCCGCAGGAAGGGCTCCTGCGAATCCGACACCCCACGATACGCCAGCGCCGAGGGGTCAAGGACCGAAAGCACGCGGCACCGGGACGGGGTGGCAGGATGTGGTCGTGCCGAGCCAGCCGCCGACCGTCAGCCGTCGACGTGTGCTCGTCGGTACGGCCGCCCTGGCCGCCTTGGGTGTCGGCGCTGCGGCCTGCGGCGCCCCGTCGCCTCCCCCTGACCTCGACGATCTCACCACCGCACTGGACCGGGCCCGCTCCGACAGCCGGCTCGCCGGCGACCTCGCCACCACGTCGCGCGGACAGCTCGCCGACGCGCTGACAGAGGTCGCCGCGCAGCGCTCGGCGCACGCCGAGGCGCTGGCCGAGGAGATCGTGCGCATGACCGGGCAGGCCGCCCCGACCACCAGCGCCACCGCCACGACGACGTCGACCCCGGCGTCGGTGCCCGAACCGCGGGTCGACGACGTGATCGGCGCGCTACGCACGTCGGCTGACAGCGCCGCGGCCGCGGCCGGCGCGCTGTCCGGATACCGGGCCGGACTGCTGGCGTCCATCGCCGCCTCCTGCACGTGCGCCTACACCGTCGCCCTGGCCGGCGCGGGGGGTGCGCGATGACCTCACCCCGCCCGGACGCGCCGTCGCGGCCCGACGACGCGGCCGACGGCGCGCTGTTCGACGCCCTGGCCACCGAGCACGCCACCATCTACGGGTACGGCCTGGTGTCCGCGCACTCGACTCCGGAGGTGAACTACCTGGTCTCGGACGCGATGGCAGAGCATCGCAAGCGGCGCGAAGCGGCCGTCGCCCTCCTGGAGGAGCGCGGGGTCGAGCCCGCCCTGCCCGCGGCCGGCTACCGGATGCCGTCGGAGGTGGACACACCGAAGGACGCGGTCAACCTCGCGATCACGATGGAGGAGGACGCCGCGGTGGCCTGGCGCGCCGTTGTCGAGCAGGCCACCGACCAGGACGTCCGAGCCTTCGGCGTGACCGCACTGACCGAATGCGCGATCACCGCCGCACGGTGGCGCACGATCCGCGGAGACACCTCGGTCACCGTCGCGTTCCCCGGCGGAACCGAATAGAGCCTCCCGTCACGCCCCGGCGAGCGCGGCGCTGATCAGCTCGGCCGCCTCCGCCGCGGGGATCTCGCGCTTGTCGCCGCCGAAACGGTCCCGCAGCTCGACCACCCCGTCGGCCCATCCGCGGCCCACCACGACGATCCACGGCACCCCGAGGAGTTCGGCGTCCTTGAACTTCACCCCCGGCGAGGCCGTGCGGTCGTCGAGCAGCACCTCGACACCGCGCCGGTCGAGTTGAGCGGCCAGTTCGGTGGCGCCGGTGCGCGCGTCGGCGTCCTTGTTGGCGATCACCACGTGCACGTCGAACGGCGACACCGACGACGGCCAACGCAGGCCGAGTTCGTCGTGGTGCTGTTCGGCGATCACCGCGACCAACCGCGACACCCCGATGCCGTACGAGCCCATGGTCAGCCGCACCGGTTTGCCGTCCTCGCCGAGCACGTCGGCGCTGAACGCATCGGCGTATTTGCGACCCAGCTGGAACACGTGACCGATCTCGATGCCGCGCGCGGCGACCAGCGGCCCGGCGCCGTCCGGGGACGGGTCACCCTCGCGGACCTCGGCGGCCTCGATGGTGCCGTCGGGGGTGAAGTCGCGGCCGGCGACCAGGTCGACGTAGTGCTTGCCCGACTCGTCGGCGCCGGTGATCCAGGAGGTGCCGTCCACCACCCTCGGATCGACCAGGTAGCGAACACCGTTGGCCAACAGCGCCTTCGGGCCGATGTAGCCCTTCACCAGGAACGGGTAGCGGGCGAAGTCGGCGTCGTCGAGCATCGCGTACTCGGCCGGTTCCAGCGCCGCACCGAGGCGTTTGTCGTCGACCTCGCGGTCGCCGGGCACCCCGACGGCGAGCAGTTCCCAGTCCCCGCCCGGCTCCCGCACCTTCATCAGCACGTTCTTCAACGTGTCAGCGGCGGTGACGGCCCGCCCGGAGAAGCTCGGCAGGTTCGCGCCGTTGGCCCAGTCGACCAGCGCGGCGATGGTCGGGGTGTCGGGTGTGTCGTGGGCGACGGCGTCGGGCAGGCCGTCGAAAGGGATCGGTTCGGGCGCGGTGGTGATGACGGCCTCCACGTTGGCCGCGTAGCCGGACTGCACGCAGCGCACGTAGGTGTCCTCACCGACCTCGCTTTCGGCCAGGAACTCCTCCGAGGCGCTGCCGCCCATCGCCCCGGACACCGCGGAGACGATCACGTAGCGAACCATCAACCGGTCGAAAATCCGTTGATAGGCCTCGCGGTGGGCGATGTAGGCGTTCTTGAGGCCGGCGTCGTCGATGTCGAACGAGTACGAGTCCTTCATCAGGAACTCGCGGCCGCGCAGGATGCCGGCACGCGGCCGCGCCTCGTCACGGTACTTGTTCTGGATCTGGTACAGCCGCAGCGGGAAATCCTTGTACGACGAGTACTCACCCTTGACGGTGAGGGTGAACATCTCTTCGTGGGTGGGCCCGAGCAGGTAGTCGTTGGCGCGGCGGTCCTGCAGCCGGAACAGGGTGTCGCCGTACTCGGTCCAGCGGTTGGTGGTCTCGTAGGGCGCACGCGGCAGCAGTGCCGGGAAGAGGATCTCCTGTCCCCCGATGGCGTCCATCTCGTCGCGGACGATTTTCTCGATCTTGCGCAGCACCTTCAGTCCGAGAGGCAGCCAGCTGTACAGGCCGGGGCCGACCGGCCGGACGTATCCGGCCCGGATGAGCAGCTTGTGGCTCGGGACTTCGGCGTCGGCCGGGTCGTCGCGCAGCGTGCGCAGGAACAGCTCGGACATGCGGGTGATCACAGGCGAACACCTTACTGACCCCGCACCTTCCGGCGGATTTCGGGACTTAGAGCTCCCCCGCGTCGATCGCGTCCTTGACTTCCTGGGCGTGCGCGACCTGCTCGGCGGTGTACTTGATGAACAGCGCCGCCCCGCCGACGACGATCGCGACCGCGGCCACCCACAGCAGGCCGTAGGCGTAGCCCTGATCCAGGGCGTGCAGCTGCGCGGGGTTCATGTCTTTGACCGGGCCGGTGGTGCCGCCGAGGTACAGCGTGCGCGACGTGATGACCGCCTGGATGATCGCGAGCACCACGGGACCGCCGAGGTTCTGCAGCATCAGCGCGATCGCCGACACCGGGCCGATCTGGTCGAAGCCGACGCCGGCGATCGCCGAGATCATCAGCGGCACGACGATCATGCCGATACCGAAGCCGCCGATCGTGATGGGCAGCACCAGATTCGGGAAGTACGGGATTCCGGCGTCCAGGGTCGAGCCGTAGAGCATCGCGGCCAGAACCAGGACGCCGCCGCCGATCACGAGCACCCGGGGCGGGAACTTCGACACCAGCGCCGAGGACAAGCCCAGCCCGATGCCGAGTGCGATCACGAACGGGATGAAGCCGACGCCCGCCTTCAGCGCGCTATAGCCCATGATGTCCTGCACGTACAACCCGATGGTCACGGTCAGGGTGAACATCACGCCGCCGGCGAGGAAGATGGCCGCGAACGTGGCGACCCGGTTGCGGTCGTGGAACAGCTCGAACGGCACGACCGGGTTTTCGGCGGTGCGCTCGACCCACAGGAATGCGAGCAGGCAGCCGACGGCGGCGACGCCCGAGGCGATGGTCACCGGCGAGACCCAGCCGGCCTCCGGGCCCATCGAGAACGCGAACACCGCCGCGGTGCAGCCCATGGTGGCCAGCAGGGCGCCGGCCGCGTCGAGCTTCAGGCGCTCGCGGTTGGTCTCGCGCAGAGTCTTGCGGGCCAGATAGATCATGATCAGCCCGATCGGCACGTTCACCAGGAACGCCAGCCGCCAGGACACCTCGGTCAGCGCGCCGCCGACCACCAGGCCCATCACCGAGCCGACGCCGGTCATCGCGGCGAACACCGCGGTGGCCGCGTTGCGTGCGGGGCCCTTCGGGAACGTTGTGGCGATCAGCGCCAGCGCTGTCGGCGACGCGATCGCCGCGCCCACCCCCTGCAGCAGCCGGGCGATGACCAGGGTGGCCTCGTCCCATGCGATGCCGCACAGGATCGAGGCGATGGTGAACAGCGTGACGCCGACGATGAAGGTGCGCTTGCGGCCGATGGTGTCGCCGAGTCGGCCACCGAGCAGCATCAGGCCGCCGAAGGTCAGCACATAGGCGGTGATGACCCAGCTGCGGCCCGCGTCGGAGAGGTTGAGTTCATCCTGAATCTTCGGCAGTGCGACGATGGCGATGGTGCTGTCCATCGTGGCCAACAGCTGCATGCCGCCGATCGCGATGACCGCGGCGATGAAGCGCCGCGACGGCAACCATGCCGGTGTCTTGCCAACTCGTGCTCCGTCGCCTCCGCGGCCGCCGGCCGTCTCACCCGTCCCCGTGACGCGGGCGGGCAGGGCTCGCTTCGGGGCCCGCTCCGAGCCCCGCTTGTCCCTGCCCTCTGCATCACGTCGGATGGCGGCACGCTCCGCATCGTTGAGAGCCGTCATAACGGGCTACCCTACAGTAATATTAAGAATCCTCTAAGCCCCGAAGCCGGCCACAGCGCCGATCACGATGATCGCCGGGGGCCTGATGCCGTCGGACCGGATCCGCTCAGGGGCGTCGGCGAGCGTCGCTCGCAAAGTCCGCTGCGCGGCGGTCGTGCCGTGCTGAACCACCAGAACCGGCGTATTCGCTGGTCTGCCGCCTCTTAGCAGCACTTCCACGAACTGTTCGATCCGTTCCACAGCCATCAGCAAAACGATGGTGCCGCTCATCGCGGCCAGCGCATCCCAATTCACTAACGATTCGGGGTGGTCCGGCGCAACATGGCCGCTGACCACCACGAACTCGTGGGTCAGACCGCGGTGCGTGACCGGTATCCCGGCCAGCGCGGGGACCGCTATGGCACTGGTCACACCCGGTACGACGGTGACCGGAACCCCGGCTTCGGCGCACGCGATCACCTCTTCGTACCCGCGGGCGAACACGAACGGGTCGCCACCTTTGAGCCGGACGACGAACTTGCCCTCCCGGGCCCGCGCGACGAGCACCTCGTTGATCGCGTCCTGCGCCATCGCGCGCCCGTACGGGATCTTGGCCGCGTCGATCACCTCGACCTCGGGCGAGAGCTCGGAGAGCAGGTCCTGCGGGGCGAGCCGGTCGGCGACCACGACGTCGGCATGCGCGAGCAGCCTGCGGCCCCGCACGGTGATCAGCTCGGGATCCCCGGGTCCCCCGCCGACCAGAGCGACGGTGCCCTTCGTCACCCCCGGCGCCGCCGAGCTGTCCACCCCGATCAAGCCCTGCGCAAGGGCCTCGTGAATCGCGGTGCGGATGCCGGCGGAGCGACGGTGCTCGCCGCCGGCCAGCACGCCGACGGACAGACCCTCGTAGTCGAAGGTCGCCGGCGTGACGGCGGTGCCCTCGACCGCGACGTCGGCGCGCACGCAGAACACATGCCTGCGCTCGGCCTCGGACACGATCGCGGCGTTCACCGCGGGGTCGTCGGTGGCGGCGATCACATACCAGGCGCCCTCCAGGTCGCCTTCACGAAACTCGCGCAGCGTCAGCGTGATTCCGTCGATGGCCTCGACCGCCGGGGTGGCGGCCTTGGTGATGACGTGGACGTCGGCGCCGCTGGCGACCAGCAGCGGCAGGCGCCGCTGCGCGACGGTGCCCCCGCCCACGACGACGACCTTCTTGCCGGCCAGACGAAGGCCCACCAGATAGGCGTTCTCGGAACTCACACTGCTCCTCGCGTCCGCCGAACTCACCCGGCGAGCTTAGAGGTTGCCGCGGCCGCGACGAAGCGGGCGACTGCCTGCGGGTGCGCGGCAGGGTGGGTGTGCAGATAGCCGGCGTGCACCCCGCCGAGCACCGCGCCGTCCTCGACCGGGCGTCCACCGCGGCCCGCGTAGCGCCATGCGGGTGTCCGGTCGGAGGCGAATTTCACTGTGGTCCGGTGGAATTCGTGACCGACCACCCGGTCTCCGACGGCGTGCAGCGACGAGTCCGCGACCGCCACCGCGTCACGGTAACCCAGCGTCAGCGAGTCGGTGAACGCCGCCGATCCGGACACCACGCCGCACATCGGGTGTCCGTCGAGGTCGTTCACCAGGTAGGTCAGGCCGGCGCATTCGGCGTGCACGGGGGCGCCGCGCCCGGCCAGCGCCCTGATCTGCGCCCGCACGGGTTCGTTGGCCGACAGCTGCGGCCCGAACTCCTCGGGGAACCCGCCGGGCAGCACCAGCGCCGCGCAGCCCTCGGGCAACGGCTCCGCCAGCGGGTCGAAGTCCACCACATCAGCTCCCGAAGCGGTCAGGATCTCGCGGTGCTCGGCGTATCCGAAGGTGAACGCCCGGCCCGCCGCGAGCGCGACGGTGACCCGCTCGGTCGGCGCGCACTGGGACGGGGTCCACGACGGACCGTCGACTCGGCTGGCGGCGACGGCGACGACGGCGTCGAGGTCGACGTGGCGGGCCACCAGCTCCGTCATCGCGGCGACCGCGGCGGTGGCCCGGCGGCCGTGTTCGACGGCGGTGACCAGGCCGAGGTGGCGCGACGGGACGGCGAGTTCGTCGGCGCGCGGGATGGAGCCGAGCACCGGCACCCCGGCCTGCTCACACGCTTGGCGCAGCACGTCGTCGTGGCGGGGCGAGCCGACCCGGTTGAGGATCACCCCGGCCAGCCGCACGGACCGGTCGAACGTGGCGAAACCGTGCAGCAGTGCGGCGATGCTGTGACTCTGGCCCCGCGCATCGACCACGAGCACCACGGGAGACCCGAGCAGCCCCGCCACGTGTGCGGTGGAGCCCCGGGCCGGGCCGGCAGCGATGTCGGCGATGCGGCCGTCGAACAGTCCCATCACCCCCTCGACCACCGCGATGTCGGCGTCGTCGCTGCCGTGCCGGTACAGCGGCCCGATCAGCGGCTCGCCGACCAGCATCGGGTCGAGGTTGCGGCCCGGCCGGCCGGTTGCCAGCGCGTGATAGCCCGGGTCGATGAAGTCGGGTCCGACCTTGAACGGCGCCACCCGGCGGCCGGCCCGGCCCAGCGCGCCCATCAGCCCGGTGGCCACGGTCGTCTTCCCGCTGCCGGAAGCCGGCGCGGCGATCACGACGGCCGGGGTGCTCACGCGCCGCTCCCCCACCTGCGCGAGCGTGCGTGTCTGCGGGCGACACTCCGCGGAAACTCCGAATATTGCGCACGCTCGGCGGCGGTACCACCGGTTGGGCGACACGCGTGCGCCGCGCTGGGACGAACCTGCGTTGATGGCGGGTGAGTGAGAGAGGCCGACCAACGTGCGCCGGCGCGGGACGAGTACAAGCTGAAACCGAACGAGCGTGCGCCGAATGCGGTGCGAGTGTGCGCTTTCTTCGGGAAATGCACGGCGTGTCGGTCGCAGACACGCACGCTCGCGCAGGGGGGGACGGCGCTCACCACTCGATGCCCTTCTGGCCCTTGCGGCCGGCGTCCATCGGGTGTTTGACCTTGGTCATCTCCGTGACCAGATCGGCCGCGTCGAGCAGCTTCTGCGGCGCGTCGCGGCCGGTGATCACCACATGCTGGGTGCCGGGACGGGCCGTTAGCGTGGCGACCACCTCATCGACGTCCACCCAGCCCCACTTGAGTGGATAGGTGAATTCGTCGAGCACATAGAAGTCGTGGCGCTCCTCGCCGAGGCGGCGCGCGATCTCGGCCCAGCCGTCCGCCGCCGCGGCTGCGTGGTCCACCTCGGAACCCGCCTTGCGCGTCCACGACCAGCCGGCGCCCATCTTGTGCCATTCCACCGGACCGCCGACCCCGCGCTCGTCGTGCGCGCGGCCGAGTTCGCGCAACGCGGTCTCTTCGCCGACCTTCCACTTCGCGCTCTTGACGAACTGGAACACCGCGATGTCGAAGCCCTGGTTCCACGCGCGCAGCGCCATTCCGAACGCGGCCGTCGACTTACCCTTGCCCGGCCCGGTGTGCACCGCCAGCAGCGGAGCGTTGCGCCGCGCGCGGGTGGTCAGGCCATCGTCGGGAACAGTCAGCGGTTGCCCCTGTGGCATCGCGCCACCTCCTATGCAGCGCCCCGGTCGGCCTGCGCCTTGACCAGGGAGGTGAGATTGTCGGCCCGCAGTTCGGCCAGCCGCACCGCCGGCGCGCCGAGCTGACGAGCCAGCTCCTGTGCCAGATCGAGCCTGATGTAGGACGTCTCGCAGTCGACGACCACCGCGGCCGCGCCTTCGGCGACGAGCCGGGCCGCCGCGGTCCGCGCGCGCCCCAGCGGGTCCGGCCCGCCGGTCGCGCGGCCGTCGGTCAGCACCACGACCAGACTGCGACGGGCGCGGTCCCTGGCACGTTCCCGGACCACCATGTCGCGTGCCGCGAGCAGCCCCTGCCCCAGGGGTGTCCGGCCGCCGGTGTCGAAGCGCGAAAGCCGCCGGCTCGCGATGTACACCGACGACGTCGGCGGCAGCAGCACACTGGCGTCCTGGCCGCGAAACGTGATGACCGCGACCTTGTCCCGGCGTTGGTAGGCATCCCGCAGCAGCGACAGGGTGGCACCCGCGACGGCCGACATCCGGTCCCGCGCCGCCATCGACCCCGACGCGTCGACGACGAAGATCACCAGATTGCCCTCGCGTCCCTCCCGGACCGCGCGTCGGACGTCGTCGGGGGCGGGCCGCACCGCGCCGGGACCGGCTTGCCGGCCCGCGGCCGTGAGCAGCGTGGCGAACACGTGCATCCCGTGGCCGGCGTCCGGCTCGGCGGTCTCCGACACCACGGTGCCGGTCCGGTTGCGTGCCCGGGAGCGACGCCCGGGCGCCCCTTCGCCGACGCCGGGGACGACGAGAGCGCGGGTTTTGAAGGTGGTCGACGGCGGTGCGCTCTGGCGCGGCGGCGCACCTGAACGGCGTTGCTGCCCTTGACCATCAGAAGGCTGCTCAGACTCGGGAGCCCCGCCGCCGGACGGATCCGGGTCCGGCTCGGGATCCGGCTGCGCCTCTGCTGATTCGGCCGCCTGCTCCATGGCCTCGTCGAGCCGATCCTGGTCCAGTCCGGGATCATCGAACGGGTCGCGGCGGCGGCGGTGCGGCAGCGCGAGTTCGGCAGCCACACGGATGTCCTCTTCATCGACCGTCACGTCACCCGTCGTTTGGCTCGCCCCGGGGGTCGAACCGCGCCACGCCGCGTGGGCCACCGCGGTGCGAGCCACCACCAGGTCTGCGCGCATGCCGTCGACGTCGAAGGCCGCGCACAGTGCCGCGATGCGCCGTAACTCGCTGTCGGGCAACACCACTTCGGCGACCAACGCCCGTGCCGCCGCGATCCGGGCGGCCAGTTCGGCGTCCTCGGCGGCGTACCGGGCGGCGAACGCGGCCGGGTCTGCCTCGTAGGCCAGCCGGGCGCGGATCACTTCGGCACGGACATCGACGTCGCGCGACGCCGCCACGTCGACGGTGAGCCCGAACCGGTCGAGCAACTGCGGACGCAGTTCCCCCTCTTCGGGATTCATCGTGCCGATGAGCACGAACCGCGCGTCGTGGCTGTGCGAGACGCCGTCCCGTTCGATGTGCACCCGCCCCATCGCCGCGGCGTCCAGCAGCACGTCGACCAGATGATCGTGCAACAGGTTGACCTCGTCGACGTAAAGCACTCCGCGGTGTGCGCGCGCCAGCAGCCCCGGCGAGAACGCGTGTTCGCCGTCTCGCAACACCTTCTGCAGGTCCAGGGATCCGACGACCCGGTCCTCGGTGGCGCCGATCGGCAGTTCCACCAGCTGCCCGCCCTCGTCGCCGGCCGTCCTGAACGCAGCGGCCAGCACCTGCGCAAGGCCGCGCACCGCAGTCGACTTCGCGGTGCCCTTCTCCCCGCGGATCAGGACTCCACCGATGTCGGGCCGAACAGCGCACAGCATCAACGCCAGGCGAAGCCGGTCGTGGCCGACGACCGCGCTGAACGGGTAGATCGGAGGGGACGGATCCAACGAGATCACGGCTTCACCATCGGCACGTGCGGGATCCCGTCGTCGAGGAACTCGTCACCGTTGCGGACGAACCCGTGCCTGCCGTACATCTCCTCCAGGTAGGTCTGGGCGTTGATATGGCAGGGGAAGTCACCCACCTCGGCCAGCGCGGCCTGCAGGAGCCGGGCGGTGTGTCCGCGGCCGCGGTCACCGCGTTTGGTGCACACCCGGCCGATCCGGAACGCCTTCTGCCCAGCCGGATGTTCCTCCATCAGGCGTAATGTCGAAATAACTTCTCCTTCAGGGTTTTCCAGCCAGAAGTGGCGCGTCTCGGCAAGCAGATCCCGACCGTCGAGCTCAGGGTAGGGGGTGGCCTGCTCGACCACGAACACCTCCACGCGGAGCTTGAGCAACTCGTAGAGGGTCGCGGCGTCGAGGTCCTTAGCCCAGCTGCGGCGCAGCGCCACTGTCATCCGGTGGTCCCGGCTCAGACGGTCGCCGCGGTGGTCGGGGTGTGTTCGGTGCCCGCCGTCGATCCGTCGCCGGTGATCGCCGGGACACCGCTGGCCGGCTGGTCAAGCTTGAGCACCTTGGTCCCGTGCGCCCATATTTGCTCGAAAAGCGCAGGCTCATCGGATAATTGGACCCCAAGTGACGGAACCATCTCCTTGAGCTTGGGTTCCCAGCCGGCGTAGCGGTCGGCGAAGCACCGCTTCATCACGTCGAACATGGCGGGCACCGCGGTCGACGCGCCCGGCGACGCGCCGAGCAGGCCGGCGATGCTGCCGTCGGCCGCGGCGAGCACCGTGGTGCCGAATTCCAGCACCCCGCCCTTGCCCTTGGCCTTGCGGATCACCTGCACGCGCTGTCCGGCGATGACGAGTTCCCAGTCGGAATCCCTTGCGCTGGGTGCGAAGTCACGCAGGTTCTCGACGCGGGCCGACTCACTGAGCAGCAGCTGACCGATCAGGTACTTCAGCAGCCCCATCTCGGTGAGGCCCACACCCAGCATGGACACCAGGTTGTCGGGTTTGACCGAGAACGGCAGGTCGGTGATCTTGCCCTGCTTGAGGAACTTCGGCGACCACCCGGCGAACGGGCCGAACAGCAGCCACGACTTGTCGTTGATGACACGGGTATCGAGGTGGGGCACCGACATGGGCGGGGCACCCAGCGGTGGAAGACCGTAGACCTTGGCCTGGTGGGCCGCAGTCAGCACCGGGTTGTCGGTGCGCAGGAACTGGCCGCCGACCGGGAAGCCGCCGAACCCCTTGGCTTCCTTGATGCCGGCCTTCTGCAGCAGCGGCAGCGCGCCGCCGCCGGCACCCACGAACACGAACTTGGCGTTGATGGTGCGCTTCTGCCCGGTGCGGCGGTTGACGATCTTGACCGTCCACGAGCCGTCGGAGTCCTGGCTGAGGTTGCGTACCTCGTGGCCGAACAGCGTGGTCATCCCGTTCTGGGCCCCGAAACCGATGAGCTGGCGGGACAGCGCGCCGAAGTCGACGTCGGTGCCGTCCTGCGTCCAGTTCAGGCCGACGGGCTCGGAGAAGTCACGCTTCTCGGCCATCAGCGGCAGCCGGCGCGCGAACTCGGCGGGATCGTCGATGAACTCCATCGTCGCGAACAGCGGGTTGGTGACCAGCGCGTCGTAGCGCTTGCGCAGGTACTGCACATTGTCGGCCCCGCTGACGAAGCTGACGTGCGGGATCGGGTTGAGGAAGCTGCGCACGTCGGGCAGCACGCCGGTCTCGACGGCGTAGGACCAGAACTGCCGAGACACCTGGAACTGCTCGTTGACGTTGACCGCCTTGGCGATGTCGATCGAGCCGTCGGGACGCGCCGGCGTGTAGTTGAGCTCACACAGGGCGGAGTGGCCGGTGCCGGCGTTGTTCCACGGATCGCTGCTCTCGGCGGCCGCGCCGTCGAGGCGCTCGACCAACGTCATCGACCAGTTCGGCTCGACCAGCCGCAGCAGCGCGCTGAGGGTGGCGCTCATGATGCCCGCTCCGACCAGCAGGACGTCTGTCTTCTGTGGTTCTGACACCTTTTCGATGGTCCTTCGTGGTCGCTGCCCGTTGAACACGGCTTACCGGTGTTCAGGTTATCCCGCCGACCTCCGGCGTAACCCGCCGACCACTGCCCCGACCACTAGGGTGGCGAACGTGTCTGGATGGGTGCCCGACGTGCTGCCCGGATATTGGCAGCGCACCTTCGCGCTGGGCCCCGACCCGGACGGCGAGGGCGCGCTGGAGGCGACGCTGGTGCGCCGGGGTGACCCGGATCCGTCGGCACGGCATGCGGTGTTGATGGTGCATGGTTTCACCGACTACTTCTTCAACACCGAGTTCGCCGACCACCTCGCGGCCCGGGGGTTTCGCTTCTACGCACTCGACCTGCATAAATGCGGACGTTCGCACCGCGAGGGACAGACTCCGCACTTCACCACGGACCTGGCCCGCTACGACGTCGAGCTGCAGCGTTCGCTCGCCGCGATCACCGCCGAGGCCCCGGGCAGAGTGCTGGTGTACGGACACTCGGCGGGCGGCCTGGTGGTGTCGCTGTGGCTGCACCGGCTGCGTGCCCGGCAGCCTGCCGCGCACCGCAGCGTGTCCGGGCTGGTGCTCAACAGCCCGTGGCTGGACCTGCAGGGTCCCGCGATCCTGCGCACGCCGCCCACGACGGCGGCGTTGACGGCCATGCGCCGGCTGCGCAAGCACTCGGTGGTGCGACGTCCGAGCCAGGGCGGCTACGGCGCCACGCTGCACCGCGACTACTTCGGTGAGTTCGACTACAACCTGCAGTGGAAACCCGTCGGCGGTTTCCCGGTGAAGGCCGGCTGGATCCATGCCGTACGGCGGGCGCAGGCCAAGCTGCACCGCGGCCTCGACGTCGGCGTGCCCAACCTGATCCTGCGCTCGGACCGCAGTGTGCGCGAGGTCGCCGACCCGGAGCGGATCCAGCGCGGCGACGCGGTGCTCGACGTCAGGCAGATCGCCCGCTGGGCAGGGTGCATCGGCAACCGGACGACCATCGTGCCGATCACCGACGCCAAGCACGACGTGTTCCTGTCCCTGCCGGAACCGCGCCGGGCCGCCTACATCGAGCTGGACCGCTGGCTGGACTGGCATCTGACCGGAACCGCTGGTGGTACAACGAATTTCGACGAAAGAAGAGGCCATGGCTGACTTCGACATCGCCATCATCGGGACCGGCTCCGGGAGCTCGATCCTCGACGAGCGTTATGTCGACAAGCGGGTGGCGATCTGCGAGCAGGGCGTGTTCGGTGGCACCTGCCTGAACGTGGGATGTATCCCGACGAAGATGTTCGTCTACGCGGCCGGGGTCGCGCATCAGATCGTCGAGTCGAGCCGTTTCGGCGTGGACGGCCGCCTCGACGGCGTGCGCTGGCCCGACATCGTGTCGCGAATCTTCGGCCGCATCGACCCGCTGGCCAGCGGCGGTGAACACTACCGGCGCTCGTCGCCCAACGTGGAGGTCTTCGCCGCCCACACCCGGTTCGCTGGGCGCAGGACCGGTGACGGCTACCGGCTGCGCACCGACGACGGTGACGAGTTCACCGCCGATCAGGTGGTGATCGCGGCCGGCGCGCGCGCCACCGTGCCGCCGGCGATCGCCGAGTGCGGGGTCAGGTACCACACCAGCGACACCATCATGCGGATCTCGGAGCTGCCCGAACACCTCGTCATCGTCGGCGGCGGCTTCGTCGCCGCCGAGTTCGCGCACGTGTTCTCCTCGCTGGGATCACGGGTGACGATCGTGCTGCGCGGCACCACGATGCTCTCGCACTGCGATGACACCGTCTGCGAACGGTTCACCGACCTCGCAGGCAAGAAGTGGGAGATCCGCAGCCGGCGAAACATCGTGGCCGGCGAATCCGACAGCTCGGGGGTGCGTCTGCGCCTCGACGACGACTCGACTGTCCACGCCGACGCGCTGCTGGTGGCCACCGGCCGCGTCCCCAACGGCGATCTGCTCGACGCGCACCTCGCCGGCGTCGACGTCGTGGACGGCCGGGTGGTCGTCGACGAGTTCCAGCGCACCACGGCGCGCGACGTGTTCGCGCTCGGGGACGTCAGCTCCCCCTATCAGCTCAAGCACGTCGCCAACCACGAGGCCCGGGTGGTCAAGCACAACCTGCTGCAGAACTGGGACGACACCGACGCCCTGATGCCCGCCAATCACCGCCACGTCCCGTCAGCGGTGTTCACCGAGCCTCAGATCGCCTGCGTGGGGCTCACCGAGAACGAGGCGCGCGCAGCCGGGTATCGCATCCGCTCCAAGGTGCAGGACTACAGCGACGTCGCCTACGGGTGGGCGATGGAGGACTCGACCGGGTTCGCGAAGCTGATCGTCGACGACGAGACCGGGCTGCTGCTCGGCGCGCACATCATGGGGCATCAGGCGTCGTCGATCATTCAGCCGCTGATCCAGGCGATGACGTTCGACCTGCCCGCCCGGGACATGGCCCGCGGCCAGTACTGGATCCACCCGGCCCTGCCCGAGGTGGTCGAGAATGCGCTGCTGGCGCTGTGCGGCGAGCCGCCTTGGCCGCCGTCGAAGAGGCACTGAAGACGCGGCAGAAGAACCCGCCCGGGATCTCCCGATGACACCAGCGGCCGGCCTCAGGCGGCCACGACGTTCCTCAGGTAGCCGCGGTCGACCGCGACATCGACCAACAACTTGCGCAGCGCGCGACGGCCACGGTGCAGTCGCGACATGACCGTGCCGACCGGAACGTCGAGAATGTGCGCAATCTCCCTGTAGCGCAAACCTTCTACGTCGGCGTAGTACACCACCAGACGCTGGTCTTCACGCAATGCGCCGATGGCATCCCTGACCTCGTCGTCTCCGAGCGCCTCGAGTGCTGCGACCTCGGCTGACGGCAGGCCGGTGGACGAATGGCGCGCTTGTCCGGCGAACTGGGCGTCGGTGATGTCTTCGGACAGAAGCTCTTCCGGCCGGCACCGAGCCCTGCGGTAGGAGGTGATCCACGTGTTGGTCATGATCCGCAGCAGCCAGGCCCGCGTGTTCGTGCCGTCCTCGAAACGGTGGAATGCGCGGTACGCCTTGACCATCGTCTCCTGCACCAGGTCCTCGGCGTCTGCGGGGTTGCCGGTGTGGCGGACCGCGGCGCGGTAGAGCTGATCGAGCAACGGCAGCACGTCGCGCTCGAATCGTTTTCCGACCAGGTCCTCCTGCACGGTGTCTTCGGACTGTCGCGCCATGGGTGAAACCTCCAATTGGATTCTCCGACTGTTGAATCCACTCTATGGACGAAATACGCGGCCAAGCGGTTCACATAGGAACCACAAACATTTGAGATTCGTGTGAATAGGTTCGAGGGCCGCACATGCAGGTGCACATATGAGATCTCTATGAGGGTGGTGACGTACCGCGGCACGGCGGCGACAATGGTCGGGTGACATTTGCGCCGATCGAGGACCAGGGGCCCCGTCGCGCGATCCTGGGCAAGCTGCCTCGGATGTACCGCGCGGACGGGTCACCGATCCGCGTGTTGCTCGTCGACGACGAGCGGGCCTTGACCAATCTGGTCAGGATGGCGCTTCAGTACGAAGGGTGGGAGATCGACGTCGCCCATGATGCCGCCGAGGCCGTCGCCAAACATCAGTCCGACACGTTCGACCTGCTGGTTCTGGACATCATGCTGCCGGACATGGACGGGCTCGGCGTGCTGGCGCGGCTGCGCGAGTCCGGTCCCTATACCCCCGCGCTGTTCCTGACCGCCCGGGACTCCGTCGCCGACCGCGTCACCGGCCTGACCGCCGGCGGCGACGATTACATGACCAAGCCGTTCTCGCTGGAGGAGCTCGTCGCGAGGCTGCGCGGACTGCTGCGCCGCTCGGCCTTTCTCACGCCGGCGGACGACGAGTCGCTGACGGCCGGAGACCTCACGCTCGACGCCGCGAGTCGGGAGGTGACGCGGGCCGGCGAGCCGGTCTCGCTGACCTCCACCGAATTCGAGCTGCTGCGACTGCTGATGCGCCATCAACGGAAGGCGTTGAGCCGCAGCGATATTCTCAGACAGGTCTGGGACTACGACTTCGGCGGACGCACCAGCATCGTCGATCTGTACGTGTCGTATCTGCGTAAGAAGATCGATGCGGGCCGGGAGCCGCTCATCCACACCGTCCGCGGCGTCGGCTACATGCTGCGGCCGGCCCGATGACACGCACCTGGCAGAGGTGGACGCTGTTGCGGCAGCTCGTCGTCGGGGTGTCGGTGGTCGTGATGCTCGCCCTCGTCTCCGTCGGCGCGCTGACAGTGATGACGATGCGGTCCTCGGTGCTGGGCATCATCGACACCCAACTGTCGGGCGCGGCCGACGGCAGCGTGAACTCGGTGGCCAAATATCGCAGCACACCGGGCCCGGACGGGCAGATGCCCGGACCCGCTGAGATGAAACCGCTGACCCATCTGATCGGCCAGGCACCCGGCAACGTCGTCGCGCTGATCCAGAACGGTCAGGTGGTGGACTCGGCCTACTTCGGTGACGGCGATGCGCAGGCGGCCCCCGCCGAGGCCGTCGCGAAGATCGCCGAACTGTCGTGGACCGACCCGCGGGCCCGCACCGTCGAACTGCCCGCGCTGGGCTGGTACCGGATGGTGAGCCGGCCCGGTGACGGAGACGAGGTGCTCGTCACCGGGGTGTCGCGGGCGCCGGCGTGGGACGTGATGGTCCGCGAGACCGTGATCGTCTCGGGGATCACCGCGGTCGCACTGCTGCTCACCGCGCTGAGCACGCTCGCCATCGTCCGATTCGCGCTGCGGCCGTTGCGTCGCGTCGCCGCGACCGCGGCGGAGGTGGCCGGTCTGCCCCTCGACCGCGACAACCACGCGATCACCGCGCGTGTGCCCGCCGGTGACACCGATCCCAGTACCGAGGTGGGGCTCGTCGGCCACACCCTCAACCGGCTCCTCGATCACGTCGAGCACGCGCTGGCCGATGCCGCGGCGTCCGATCGGCGGATGCGCCAGTTCATCACCGACGCCAGCCACGAGCTGCGCACGCCCCTGGCCGCCATTCATGGGTATGCGGAGTTGACCCGTCAGGACAGCTCGGTGCTGCCCGAAACCACCGAATACTCGCTGTCGCGCATCGAGTCGGAAGCCCGGCGAATGCACTCTCTGGTGGCCGATCTGTTGTTGCTCGCCCGCCTCGACGAGGGCCAGGACCTGCAGACAACCGAGGTGGATCTCACCGATCTGGTCGTCGACGCCGTCAACGACGCGACGGTGTACGCGCCGGAGCACCACTGGCTGGCCTCGGTGCCCGCCGATGTCACGCACGTGCTCGGCGATCGCGCCCGGCTGCACCAGATGCTGGCCAACCTGTTGTCCAACGCGCGCGTGCACACCCCGCCGGGCACCACTGTGACCACCACGGTTTGCCACGGCACAGCGGCCGACGGCACCGGGTACGTGGAGGTGACGGTGGCCGACGATGGACCGGGGATCGACCCGCACCTGTTGCCGCATCTGTTCGAGCGGTTCGTGCGCGCCGACAGGTCGCGGTCCCGCCAGACCGGCAGTTTCGGTCTCGGGCTGGCCATCGTCGCGTCGATCGTCGAGTCGCACGGTGGCGCGATCGCCGCCACCTCGGGGTCGGGGAAGACGACGTTCCGCATCCAGCTGCCCACCGTGGCGGTCAGGGCCGAGCAGCCGGCGTCAATGTGAGCCGACCGTGAAACCCCAGGGCAGTTCGAGGCGGTGTGCGGCAAGCAGTTCAGTGTCGGAGAGCACGTCTTCGACGGGCCCGTCGGCGACGATCACGCCGTGGTCCATCACGATCGCCCGTCGGCACAACTGAGCCGCATAGGGCAGATCGTGGGTGACGATGAGCATGGTCGCGTCCAGCCCGGACAACGTCTCGGCCAGCTCTCGGCGTGCGACGGGGTCGAGGTTGGCCGACGGTTCGTCGAGCACGAGCACCTCGGGTGCGCATGCCAGCACGGTCGCCAGCGCGGCGCGGCGCCGCTGCCCACCGGACATGTGGGCGGGGCTGCGTTCGGCGAGCTCGCTCATCGACACCGCGGCCAGCGCGTGGGCGACGCGCGCGTCCAACTCGGCTCCGCGCAGACCGAAGTTCGCCGGGCCGAAGGCCACGTCCTGGGCCAGGGTCGGCATGAACAACTGGTCGTCAGGATCCTGGAAGACAAGGCCAACCTTGCGCCGTATCTCGCGAAGGGTACTGCGGGACAACCGGATTCCGCCGATCTCGATGGTTCCTTCGAGCGCGGACAGCACACCGTTGAGGTGCAGCATCAGCGTGGTCTTGCCCGCCCCGTTGGGTCCGAGCAGAGCCACCCGCTCGCCGGGGGCGATGTCCAGGTCGATGCCCCCGAGCGCGACGTGCCCGTCGGGATAGGCGTAGCGCAGACCGCGCACCCGCACCGCCGGCGTCATATCGTCAGCCATGCGCTCGTGGCCACCACCGCGGCGGCCGCCGCGGGCAGCAGCGCCGCCGCCCACTGCCGCGGTGTCGCTGCGGCGGCGCATCCGGCGCCGACCGCGAGCGCGGGGACTCGGCCATCGAACCCGCGGGACAGCATCGCCAGGTATACCCGTTCCCCTCGCTCGTAGGACCGCAGGAACAGCGACCCGACGCCGGCAGCGGTCGCGCCGATCTGGTGCAGCATCCGCGGTGAGTCCCCGCGCGAGATGCGCGCCATCCGCATCCGGCGGACCTCGGCGGAGAGCACGTCCACGTAGCGGATCATCAGGGTCAGCACCGACACGATGACCGGCGGCACCCGAAGTCTGCTCAGCGCGACCGGCAACTCGCGGGCCGTGGTGGTGGCGGCGACGGTCAGCGACGCGGCCACGCCCAGAGTGCCCTTGATCACGATGCCCCACGCCGCATACAGACCGGCGACCGAGAGCTGCATGCCCGCGACGGTGATCCGCTCACCGCCCTCGGCGAACGGCAGCAGCACGGCGAGCACGATGAACGGCGCCTCGATCAGCATGCGCGGCGCGATCCAGGCCACCGGGATCCGCGCCACCCGCCACACGGCGAGCAGGATCAGCGCGTAGATCGCGAAGGGCCAGAACAGCTCTCGCGGGGTCGCCACGACTGCCAGGACGAAGACCACCAGGCCGACGATCTTCACCTCGGCCGGCGCGCGGTGGACCGGGGAGTCACCGTCGCGGTAGAGCGGATGCGAGTGACCGCCGCCCACGTCAATCCCCTACTGTGGGTTCGGGTTTGGACCGGGAACGCGCGATCAACCAGAACCCGGCGCCGGCGACCGCCACCGTGACGACAACGCCGATGATCCCGGCCAGCCCTCCGGTCCCGTCCCGGCCACCGATCGAGTAGTCCGCCAGTGGTGATTCACCGAGCGGGTGGTCCTCGGCATGCTGGGCGATGCACTCGCCGCGCAGTTGCTCACCGTCGGCGGTCTCGACGACCTCGCAGCCGCGCAGCGTCGCCGAATCAAGGCCGTCGGGGCTGGAACTGGCGAAGTACGAGACGCCACCGGCGATCAGCAGCGTGGCGAGCACGAACCCGATCCAGAACCACCGGCGGCGCGGTGTCGTCACGGTCATGCCGGAACCGCCGTCCGCGAGCGGTCGGTGCGCAGCAGGTACACCAGGTCCGGACGCGCCCTGACCACCGCCACCACCGTCAGCGCGGTGATGGCGCCCTCGCCGATCCCGATCAGGACGTGGGTGCCGAACATGTACGCCGCGACGGTGCCCAGTGATGTGGTCGCCGCCCCGCCGAGTGCGTACTCAAGCACGAATCCCATGGCCGCGCAGACCGTTCCTACCAGCCCCGAGACGAACGCGATGACCCCGACGCCCGCAACGGCGACGTTGTCGCGGCCGCGACGGATGAGCCGGTAGAGCAGCAGCGCCGTGCCGTAGCCGGCAGCCACCCCGAACACCGACATGTTCGTGATGTTCGTGCCGAGCGCGGTCACGCCGCCGTCGGCGAACAACAGCGCCTGCACGACAAGCACGATCGCCACGCACAGCGCTCCGGTGAACGGGCCCACCAGGATGGCCGCGAGCGCGCCGCCGAGGAGGTGGCCGCTGACCCCGGGCAGGATCGGGAAGTTCACCATCTGCACGGCGAAGATGAACGCGGCCACCAGTCCGGCCAGCGGCACCGTGCGCTCGTCGAGTTCCTCGCGGGCCCGCCACGCGCAGACCGCGAGCGCGGCGATCGCGACCATCATGAAGAACACGGAGACAGGCGCGCCGACGATGCCGTCGCTCATGTGCATCGCGACGAGTTGGGTGTTCACACCGCGAGCCTATTCCTGCATCTGAACATCTGTCTACCTGAACAGATGACTAGGGCGGGACCTGCCCGTCCGGACGGTTCAGCCGTGCCTGGCGCCGATCCAGTGCAGAAGATCGTGCACCGTCTCGTCCTCCAGGCGGTAGGTCACCGACCGGCCGGCGCGGGTGCTGTTGACCCAGCCCTGCTGGCGCAGCACCCGCAGGGCCTGCGACACGGCGTTCTCCGAACGTCCCAGCGCGGCGGCCAGATCGCTGACGCAGATGCCGGGCGCGCGGTGCAGGCACAGCAGGATCTCCAACCGGTGCGGGTCCGAAACCAGATCGAACCGCTGCGCCCAACCGGGAGTGTCCACTTCGGCCAGCGCCGACGACGCCCGCTCGACGAGTTGCTGATCCTCCACACGTGCAATCTAGCCCCCGCTCAGGACGCACTGACTGCCCGCTTCGGCGGCGTGTCGACGGGCCGTACGCGCCCCGGCGCCCCGATCTCAGTCCAGAAACCCGTGCAGCAGCGCCGCCGAACCCCACACGTGCGCGGCCATCGTCTCGGCCGCGGCGTCCGCGTCCCCGGCCAGGATCGCCATCACGATCGCCTCGTGCTGTTCATCGGAGTGCGCGATGTTGCGTGTCAGCAGCGGGATGCAATCCAGCAGTTCGTTCAGCCGCATCCGGTTCTGCGCCACCAACGGCACCAGTGACGGCACCCCGGCCGCCTCGGCGATCGCCAGGTGCAGCCGCGAGTCCAGCCGGCGGTAGTCCTCGGGGGCGCAACCGCGGACATCGAGCAACCGGCTCCACAGCGCCTCGCGTTCGGTCGCGGTCAAGGTACGCGCGGCCGCCATCCGCGCCGCGCCCGTTTCGAGGATCTCGCGCAGCCGCACCGCATCGTCGATGTCGGCCCGGCTAAACGCCACCTTCCCGGTCCTCGGCGCCGGAAGCGCATCGGCGAGAAACGTGCCGCCGTACCGTCCGCGACGCGACACCAGGTAGCCGGCGTCGGCCAACGACTTGATCGCCTCGCGGACGGTGTCCCGGCTGACGCCCATCTGCGCGGCGAGTCCCCGCTCCGGCGGCAGTGATTCGCCTGGCTGCAGCACACCGAGCCGGATCGTCTGCAGCAGCCGCTGGACGGTGTCCTCGAACGCGTTGAGCGGGCGCACCGGACGCAGGAGCGCATCTGTGGCCATCTCCTCGCGCAAGCGCTCGTCGGTAGCTGTCTGCTCCTCGCGCAAGCGCTCGTCGGGACCCTCCCGAGCATCCGGTTCCGCCATCGGGCACCTGCTACAGCGGCGTCACGTAGTGACCGCTGATGCCGCCGTCGACGAGGAAGGACGACGCGGTGATGAACGACGCGTCGTCGCTGGCCAGGAAAGCCACCGCGGCGGCGAGTTCCTCGGGCTCGGCGAATCGGCCGACCGGCACGTGCACCAGCCGGCGCGCCGCGCGTTCGGGATCCTTGGCGAACAGCTCCTGCAGCAGCGGGGTGTTGACCGGTCCGGGGCACAGCGCGTTCACGCGGATGCCCTGGCGCGCGTACTGCACGCCGAGTTCACGCGAGATCGCCAGCACACCACCCTTGGACGCGGTGTAGGAGATCTGCGACGTCGCCGAACCCATCACCGCCACGAAGGACGCGGTGTTGATGATCGAGCCCTTCTGCTGCGGCACCATGTGGCGCAGTGCGGCTTTGCAGCACAGGAAGACCGATTTGAGGTTGATGTCCTGGACCCGCTGCCAGGCGTCGAGACCGGTGTTCTCGATGAGGTCGTCCTCCGGTGGCGAGATGCCGGCGTTGTTGAACGCGATGTCGACCGAACCGTGCACCTCGGCCGCGGTGTCGAACAGCGCGTCCACCGCCACCTGATCGGACACGTCGACCTGGACGAACGTCCCATTCAGATCATCGGCCACGCTCTTGCCCGCGGTCGGGTCGATGTCGCCGATGACGATCGTGGCCCCTTCGGCGCGCAACCGGCGCGCGCTCGCCAGCCCGATACCGCTGGCGCCGCCGGTGATCACGGCGACCTTACCGGCGAGTCGTTGGGTCAGATCCATCTAGTTGGCCTCCTGAACTGCGAAGAAAACATTCTTGGTTTCGGTGAACGACAACGGCGCGTCCGGCCCGAGCTCGCGCCCGAGACCGGACTGCTTGAACCCGCCGAACGGCGTGTTGTAGCGCACCGAGGAATGCGAATTGACCGACAGGTTGCCGGCTTCCACCGCCCGCGACACCCGCATCGCGCGGGACAGGTTCTCGGTCCAGATCGAGCCGGACAGACCGTACACGGTGTCGTTGGCCAGTGCGATCGCGTCGGCCTCGTCGTCGAACGGCAGCACGGTGACCACGGGCCCGAAGATCTCCTCGGTGACCGTGCGGTCGTCGCGCTGCGGCGTCAGCACCGTCGGCGGGAACCAGAACCCCGGCCCCGACGGCGCGTCGCCGCGGAACGCCACCGGCGCCCCGTCCGGGACGTAAGCCGCCACCGAGTTCCAGTGCGCCTTGGACACCAACGGGCCCATCTCGGTGGCGTCGGAGGCCGGGTCGCCGACGGCCACACCCTTGACGGCGGGCTCGAACAACTCCATGAACCGGTCGAATACGTTGCGCTGCACCAGGATACGGCTGCGTGCGCAGCAGTCCTGCCCGGAGTTGTCGAACACCCCGTAGGGCGCCGTCGCCGCGGCACGCTCCAGGTCGCAGTCGTCGAAGACGATGTTGGCGCTCTTGCCGCCCAGTTCCAGGGTGACGCGTTTCACCTGCGTCGCCGCCCCGGCCATCACCCGCATGCCGACCTCGGTGGAGCCGGTGAACACGATCTTGCGGACATCGGGATGGCTGACGAACCGCTCCCCGACCACCGAGCCGCGCCCGGGCAACACCTGGAACAGATCGGCGGGCAACCCGGCCTCGGCGGCGAGTTCACCGAGGCGCATCGTGGTCAGCGGTGTCCACTCGGCGGGTTTGACCAGCACCGCGTTGCCTGCCGCCAGCGCCGGCGCGAACCCCCATGCCGCGATCGTCATGGGGAAGTTCCACGGCGTGATCACGCCGACCACGCCGAGCGGCTCGTTGAACGTCACGTCCAGCCCGCCGGCGACCGGAATCTGCTTGCCCGACAACCGTTCCGGCGCCGCGGCGTAGTACTGCAGCACGTCGCGGACGTGCCCGGCCTCCCACCGGGCGTTGCCGATCGGGTGACCGGAGTTCGCCACCTCGAGCTGGGCGAGCTCTTCGACGTGGGCGTCGACGATCGTGGCGAAGGCGCGTAGCGCGGCGGCCCGCTCGGCCGGCGCCTGCGCGGCCCAGCGGCGCTGGGCCGCCTTCGCCCGCGCCACCGCGTCGTCGACACCGGCCTCGTCGGTGTGCTCGACGCTGCGCAGCACCTCCTCGGTCGCCGGATTGATCACATCGCTGACGGTCATCGACTCACTTTCTGTCTCGTCTGCGCGGCATAACCGGCCGCGGCGCTCACCAGACCCGCGAACAGCCGCAGGTCGTCCAGTCGTTCCTCCGGGTGCCACTGCACCGCCACCACCCAGTGATCGGGGTAGCGCGCCGGGTCGGTCTCGACGGCCTCGATCACCCCGTCGGTGGTATCCGACGCACCGACGATCAGCCCGTCACCGAGCCGGTCGATGGCCTGGTGGTGGTAACACTGCGCCTGGGTGTCCGGCCCGACCAGGGCCGCCACCCGGGTGCCCGGCACGGTGGCGATCGACGACGTGCTGAACACCGCATTGCCCTGCTGGTGGCGGGTGTGTCCGACAACGTCGGGCAGGTGCTGGTGCAGCGTCCCGCCGAGCGCGACGTTGAGCACCTGCGCGCCCCGGCAGATGCCCAGTACCGGCACCCCGCGGCGCAGCGCGGCCCGCAGCAGCGCGAACTCGAACGCGTCGCGGGCAAGCCCGTCCGGAACGGCTTCGTCGGTGTTCGGATGCCGCCCAGCCCCATAGCTTGCCGGGTCCACATCGCGCCCGCCGGTGATGACCAGCCCGTCGAGTCCGTCGATCACACGCTCGGCGACGGCGTCGTCGGCCGGTTGCGGCGGCAGCAGCACCGAGATACCGCCCGCCATGCCGACGCCCTCGAAGTAGATGGCGGGCAGGAAACTGGCCCGCACATCCCACACTCCGGTCTGGGCTTGTTGCAGATACGTCGTCAGGCCGATCACCGGGCGCGCATCAGAGTCGCTCAAAGCCACGTTTCCTTTCCCAGTCCGTGACGGCGGCATTGAAAGCCTTGAGTTCAATCGCCGCATTGTTGAGGTAGTGGTCGACGACGTCGTCGCCGAACGCCTCCCGTGCGACCTTCGACTTGTCGAGCAGGTCGGCGGCCTCGGCCAGCGTGGTCGGCAGCCGGTCGGCGCCGCTGGTGTAGGCGTTGCCCTCCAACGGGTCGCCGAGCTCGAGCTCGTTGTCGATCCCGTACAGGCCGCCGGCGATCAACGCCGACACGGCCAGGTACTGGTTGACGTCACCGCCGGGGGCGCGATTCTCGACCCGCATCGCGTGGCCACGGCCGACCACGCGCATCGCGCAGGTGCGGTTGTCCAGTCCCCAGGCGACGGCGGTCGGAGCAAAACTGCCTTCCACGTATCGCTTGTAGGAATTGATGTTGGGCGCGTAGAACAACGTCATCTCGCGCATCGTGGCCAATTGCCCGGCGATGAAGCTGCGGAACATCTTCGACATTCCCAAGGGGTCCGAGTCGTCGGCCAACACCGCGCTGCCGTCATCCCCCCGCAACGAGATGTGGATGTGACAGCTGTTGCCCTCGCTCTCGTCGAACTTCGCCATGAAGGTCAGGCTTTGGCCGTGCTGGTCGGCGATCTCCTTGGCCCCGTTGCGGTAGATCGTGTGGTTGTCGCACGTCACACGGGCGTGGTCGTACCGGAATGCGATCTCCTGCTGGCCGAGGTTGCACTCGCCCTTGACGCCTTCGCAGTACATGCCCGCGCCGTCCATGCCGAGTCGGATGTCGCGCAGCAACGGCTCCATCCGGGTCGACGCGTGGATTGCGTAGTCGACGTTGTAGTCCGTCGCGGGCGTCAACCCGCGGTAGTCGGCCTTCCAGGCGTCGCGGTAGGTGTCGTCGAAGACCATGAACTCCAACTCGGTGCCGACGTAGGGCACCAGACCGCGCCCGGCGAGGCGATCGATCTGCTTGTTGAGGATGCTGCGGGGCGCCTGCGTGACGGGTGTGTGGTCGGTCCACGACAGGTCGGCCATGACCAGCGCGGTGCCCGGCAGCCAGGGCACCACCCGCAGCGTGTCGAAGTCCGGGGTCATCACCATGTCGCCGTAGCCGGTCGCCCAGCTGGAGATGGCGTAGCCGTCCACGGTGTTCATGTCGACGTCCACGGCCAGCAGGTAGTTACAGCATTCGGCGCCGTGGTCGGCGACGTCCTCGACGAACAGCCGTGCGGACACCCGCTTGCCCGTGAGCCGGCCCTGCATGTCGCAGAACCCGACGATGACGGTGTCAATCACTCCGTCCACCACCAGCTGCTCCAGCGCCGCCTTGGTCAACATGCCGCGTTTATTCATCACCAGCCCGACCTTCCTCGAGGTTTCGTCTGCCGACCGACCATTGCGGGGGCATCGGTGGCGGAATGCCCACTTTGCACGAACACATTTCCATGTCCAAAGGTAGGACACCAGACCAATAGCCGATCTGCTTGTGACGAGCGTCTCGATCTTGATCGCCGTGCCGGGGGTTAGGCGCGTTGACGCCGGGGTAATTACGACCGCACTGCCGGGCGTTGGCGCACGGCTGCGCCATTGGTCAGGTAGAGCCCGTCAAGCCGTCACAGAGTAGGGTCGAAAAGGTGTGTGGAGCCACCGGCGAGGTGCGCCTCGACGGAACAACCCCGAATATCAGCGCCGTCGCGGCGATGGCCGAGGTCATGGTCCCGCGCGGACCGGACGCCGCGGGGGCGTGGTCGCAGGGCCGCGTCGCCCTCGGACACCGGCGGCTGAAGATCATCGACCTGTCCGAGGCGGGCGCACAGCCCATGGTCGACTCCGAGCTGGGCCTGACCGTGGCCTGGAACGGCTGCATCTACAACTACGAGCAGCTGCGCGACGAACTGTCCGGCCACGGCTACCGCTTCTTCTCCCACAGCGACACCGAGGTGCTGCTGAAGGGCTACCACCACTGGGGCGACCGCTTCGTCGACCACCTCAAGGGGATGTTCGCGTTCGCGATCGTCGAACGCGACAGCGGGCGGGTGCTGCTGGGCCGTGACCGGCTCGGCATCAAGCCGCTCTACCTGAGCCGCACCAACGACCGGGTCCGGTTCGCTTCCTCGCTGCCCGCGCTGCTCGCCGGCGGTGACATCGACACCCGGATCGACCCGGTGGCGCTGCACCACTACATGACCTTCCACTCGGTGGTGCCCGCGCCCCGCACCATCCTGCGCGGCGTCGAAAAGCTGCCGCCGGCCACGCTGATGGCGATCGAGCCGGACGGCCAGGTCGCCACCACCACGTACTGGGAGCCCGACTTCACCCCCCGAGACGACCGCGCCGACTGGTCCGAGAAGGACTGGGAGGACGCCGTGCTGGAGTCGCTGCGGGTGGCGGTCAAGCGCCGCCTGGTCGCCGATGTCCCGGTGGGCTGCCTGCTCTCCGGGGGAGTCGACTCCAGCCTGATCGTCGGGTTGCTCGCCGAGGCGGGTCAGCACGGGCTGGCGACGTTCTCGATCGGCTTCGCATCGGTGGGCGGCGTGGCGGGCGACGAGTTCAAGTACTCCGACATCGTCGCCGAGCGCTTCGGCACCGACCATCATCAGATCCGCATCGGCACCGACCGGATGTTGCCCGCGCTCGGCGGGGCGATCGCCGCGATGAGCGAGCCGATGGTCAGCCACGACTGCGTGGCGTTCTACCTGCTCAGCCAGGAGGTCGCCAAGCACGTCAAGGTGGTGCAGTCTGGGCAGGGCGCCGACGAGGTGTTCGCCGGCTACCACTGGTACCCGCCGATGGGGGAGCCCGACGCGGCGTCGCTGGAGGGGTCGGTGGCCGGCTACCGGGCCGCGTTCTTCGACCGCGACCAGGCCGGGTACCGCGACATCGTCTCCCCCGCCTACCTGACCGCCGACGACCCGAGCGAGCTGTTCGTCACCGAGCATTTCGCCCGGCCGGGCGCACAGACCGGCGTCGACAGGGCGTTGCGACTGGACACCACCGTGATGCTCGTCGACGACCCGGTCAAGCGGGTCGACAACATGACGATGGCCTGGGGTCTGGAGGGCCGGGTGCCGTTCCTCGACCACGAGCTCGTCGAGCTCGCCGCCACCTGCCCGCCGCAGTACAAGACCGCCCACGGAGGCAAGGGTGTGCTCAAACAGGCTGCCCGACAGGTGATCCCGTCGGAGGTGATCGACCGCCCGAAGGGGTACTTCCCGGTGCCGGCGCTGACCCATCTCGAAGGCCCGTACCTGGACATGGTGCGTGACGCGCTGTACGAGCCGGCCGCCAAGGAGCGCGGGCTGTTCCGGCCCGAGGCGGTGGAGCGGCTGCTCGCCGACCCCAACGGCCGTCTCACACCGCTGCGCGGCAACGAGCTGTGGCAGATCGCGCTGCTGGAACTGTGGCTGCAGCGCCACGGCATCAACGGGCCGGCCGCATGACCGCAGACCCCACCGCCGACAACCCGGAAGCCATCACCCTGGCGCTGCACGAGGCCGCCACGCCCGACGTGCTCGACACCATGGCCGACGATGTGGTCCTCGAACTCGGTTGGGGCCGGCTGATTTTCGGCCAGACATTCGCCGATCCGGAGCATCTGGCCGACGTCCTGCGGCAGGAGGGACAGGGCCGGCGCGACATCTGCATCTACGCCCGCGAGCCGCACGTGCTGGTGTCCCGGGCCCCCGCCGAGCTGTTCATCGATCCGAGCCACACCTACCGGCTGAGGTTCGCCGACACCGCGATCGACACCAAATCACCGACCGGTTTCCGGGTCCGCGGACTGGAGAGCCGCGACGACGCCGACGAGATGAACCGGGTCTACGTGCGCTGCGGCATGGTGCCGGCACCGACCGACGTCATCTGGGACAACCAGCACGAACAGCCCGCCGTCGACTATCTGGTGGCGGTCAGCGACGAGGACGGCTCGGTGCTGGGCACCGTCACCGGTGTCGACCACCGCGCGCTGTTCTCCGACCCGGAGAACGGGTCGAGCCTGTGGACCCTGGCCGTCGATCCCGCCGCCGCCCTGCCCGGTGTCGGGGCCGCACTGACGCGCGGCCTGGCCGAGCTCTACCGCGAGCGCGGCCGCGCCTACATGGACCTGTCGGTCACCCATGACAACGACGCCGCGATCGCGCTCTACGAGAAGCTCGGGTTCCACCGGGTTCCGGTGATGGCGGTGAAACGAAAGAACGCGATCAACGAGCCGCTGTTCACCCATCCGCCCGAGACCGTGGAGGATCTCAACCCGTACGCCCGGATCCTCGCCGACGAGGCGCTGCGCCGCGGAATCTGGGTGGAGGTGCTCGACGCCGAGGCGGGCGAGATGCGGCTGTCCCACGGCGGTCGCAGCGTGGTGACCCGGGAGTCGTTGTCCGAGTACACCTCTGCGGTCGCCATGGCGCGCTGCGACGACAAGCGCCTGACCCGCCGCATCGTGTCGGAGGCAGGCATCGCGGTGCCGAAGGGGCGGCTGGCCACCTTCGACAAGGCCGACCACGACTTCCTGGCCCAGGTCGGCGACGTCGTGGTCAAACCCACCCGCGGCGAGCAGGGCAAGGGCATCACGGTCGGGGTCGACGGACCGGACGAGCTCGACGCCGCGTTGGCCCGGGCCCGCGAACAACACCCGGAGGTGCTGATCGAGCAGCGGGCCGAGGGCGACGACCTGCGCCTGGTCGTGATCGACGGCAAGGTGGTGGCCGCCGCGTTGCGCATGCCTGCCGAGATCACCGGCACCGGCCAGCACACCATCGGCGAGCTGATCGAGACGCAGAGCCGGCGCCGCGCGGCCGCCACCGGCGGCGAGTCACGCATCCCGATGGACGCGGTGACCGAGAACACGGTCCGGGAGGCCGGTTACTCCTTCGACGATGTACTGCCCGAAGGCGAGCGGCTGCGGGTCCGCAGAACCGCGAACCTGCATCAGGGTGGCACCATCCACGACGTCACCGCGATCGTCCATCCCGAGCTGTGCCGGGTGGGTGTCGCGGCCGCCGAGGCGATCGGCATCCCGGTGACGGGCATCGATCTTCTCGTGCCCGACGTCACCAAGCCGGAGTACGTGTTCATCGAGGCCAACGAGCGGCCCGGGCTGGCCAACCATGAGCCGCAGCCCACCGCGGCGGCCTTCATCGACTTCCTGTTCCCCGGCCAGCCCGGTCTGCCGCAGGCATGGACCCCGGACGAGGTCCCGGGCGCGCGCGCGTGACCGGCTACCAGGTGCTGGTGCGCATCACGATCTCGGCGGCCAACTGAGCGGTCGAATCGGCGGCGTTGCGCCGTCCGAGCAGATCGACGATGCGGTACTCGCCGTACACATAGCGCTGGCTGGCTTTGGCGACCGCTCGGGCGGCGCTGGTACTGACCAGTGCGGTGGTGTTCAGCTCCACCGGCGGACAGTGTTCGTCACGCACCACACCGTTGAGATCCGCGACCCGCGGGTGTCCCCGGTCGATGACGACCAGCCCGATGAACCGGTCCAGCCGGGTGGCGGCCAGCTCCCAGGCCAGCTCGCCGCCGAGCTTGTCGCCCACCAGCAGTGCCCACCGCACCTCGAGCGTGTCCAGGATGCTGATGACGGCCTTGGCGGTCAGGCGCGGGTCCGGGCCGATCACCACGGTTCTCAGCGAGGCGGTGTGCAGCCGCTGGCACACTCCCGCGTACGCGGCGGGTGACTGCTGGGCTGCACCGAGCAGCACCACCACCGACCCTCGCTCGGGACCGGTGACCTGGACGGGCACCGAGAAGCCGTCGACAGTCACCATGGGAGAGGGCATTGCGCCACGCTACAGTGCAGAGCCGAGTCGGCGCGGCGGTTTTCACGCTGTTGACCTGAGCCTGCGCCGGGCGTCAAACCGCTTGTGCGCGTTGGGCCTGCTTCCCGGTGACCTCCAGAAAGATCTGTGGGAGCGTGCCTTTGACGGCGATCGACGCGTCGTCGGTCGGGAACGCGATGCCGAAGACCGCCATCTGACCGACGTTCTCGAATGCGAAGTACACGCTGTTGTCGGCGCCGCGCAGGCGCATCGTCTGCTGATAGACCAGGGCGTCGCGACGCGGACTGGGCAGCGCCGTAGTAGTCATGGGGATGCCGGGGTCGCCCGGCTCGAAGAAGGTCTCGTACTCGGCGCACCGCCGCGCGGTGTCGGCGAGCCGCTCCAGATCCAGCCGCCAGGTCAGCAGCGTGATCACCATGCGGGCGCCGTCGTAGGCCGCCACATACTCCGCGGCGCTGCCCGGCCCCCATTCCGCGGTCACGGCGATGTCGCGGGTCAGCGCGTCGGCGCATCCTTCGGGGCGGGACAGCATGGCCGGGGGCCGTTCGACGTTGTCCCCGCGCGGTTCGTTGACGACGCGCTCGTAGCGCACCCCGGGAGGGAAGTCGGCCTCGGTGAGCACCGCACGCTCCAGCTTGGCGCCGGGCCAGGTTGCGGTGCCGGTGACGGCGTGACCGCACCCGGCGAGCAGGCAGCAGACCGCCACCGCGACGAGCCCGCGCCTGCCCATGGCGCCAGGCTACCGAGAACCTCAGAGTTGGGTGAGAATCTCTGCCCCGCTGTCGGTGACCACCAGCGTGTGCTCGAACTGGGCCGTCCACTTCTTGTCTTTGGTGGCCACCGTCCAGTCGTCGTCCCAGATCTCGTAGTCCAGGCTGCCCAGGTTGATCATCGGTTCGATGGTGAAGGTCATCCCCGGCTCGAGCACCGTCTCCACCGCGGGCTGGTCATAGTGCAACACCACCAGACCGTTGTGGAAGGTGGTGCCGATCCCGTGTCCGGTGAAGTCGCGAACCACGTTGTAGCCGAAGCGGTTTGCGTAGGACTCGATGACGCGGCCGACGATCGACAGGGCGCGGCCGGGTTTGACGGCCTTGATCGCGCGCATGGTGGCCTCGTGCGTGCGTTCGACGAGCAGCCGGTGCTCCTCGCTGACGTTGCCGGCCAGGAAGGTGGCGTTGGTGTCGCCGTGCACGCCGTCGATGTAGGCCGTGACGTCGATGTTGACGATGTCACCGTCCTCGATGACGGTCGAGTCGGGGATGCCGTGGCAGATGATCTCATTCAGCGACGTGCAGCAGGATTTCGGAAAACCCTTGTAGCCCAGCGTGGACGGGTACGCGCCGTGATCGACCATGTACTCGTGGGCGATCCGGTCGAGGTGATCGGTGGTCACCCCGGGCGCCACCGCCTTGCCGGCCTCGGCGAGCGCGCCCGCCGCGATCCGGCCGGCCACCCGCATCTTCTCGATCACTTCCGGGGTCTGCACCCACGGCTCGTGGCCCTCGGCCGCGGTCGGCTTACCGACATACTCCGGGCGCGGAATCGACTTGGGCACCGGCAGCACGGGCGAGACCGTGCCGGGCCGGAGGGCGGTCCTTACTGACATGTGGCAATGCTAGCGTTCCGCCATGCAGGTCACCCCGGGCCACTTGTTCGCCCAGATGGACTTTCGCGACGTCGAGGTCTCCGATGAGAGCGTGGTGATCGAACTGGACAACCGGCCCGATCTGACGAATCGGCGCGGCGCCCTGCAGGGAGGTCTGGTCGCGACGCTGATCGACATCGCCGCCGGCCGGTTGGCCGAACGCCACGTCGGGCCCGGCCAGGACGTGACCACCGCCGACATGACCATCCACTACCTGTCTCCGGTGTTGGAGGGTCCCGCCCGCGCCGAGGCGACCGTCGTCCGGGCCGGACGCCGCCTCTCGGTGATCGCCGTCGACGTCACGGACGTCTCCCGCGACCGGCTGGCCGCGCGCGGCACGGTCAGCTTCGCCGTCCTCGATCCGCGTTAGCGGAACGGGATCGACGTCAGTTCGTGCGCAGCGGTCCCACACGCCACGACTTGCGCGGTCCGCGGATGTCGACCGATCCGCACACCACCTTGCCGGTGAGAATCACGTGCGGGTTACCTTCGGCCGGAGCGTCCCTGCGGTGGTCACGGGCGCTGCCGACGTTGACCTCGACGTCGTCGATGGATGCGCTGGCCCCGTCGGGAAGGCGCAGGTCCAGACCGCCGAACTTCAGGTCCAGCTCGATGACCACGATGGGGCCCGCGAACCGGGCCTTGGTCAGATCGAGATCGACCGAACCCATCCGCCGGTGCAGCGCGAGCCGCGACGGCACCACCCACTCGCCCTGACGTTTGAGCGAGCCGAGCACGCCGCGCAGCTCGATGCGGTCGGCTGCCGACGTCACGATCGCGCCCGGGCCAGGCAGGTCGCCGACAAGGGCGTCGAGTTCTGAACGCATCCGCGCCTGCGACACCGCCGCCGACCGTTCCTCGAATTCGCCGATGTCGATGAGGCCGAGGGCCACGGCGTTGTGCAGCCGGCGCAGGGTGCCGTTGCGGTCGACGTCGGAGATGCGCATTTCGACGGCGTCGGCCGCGCGGGATCCCGAGTTGTCCGGGCGGCGTCGGCCGTGGTTGATGTCCGTCATGACGGTGTCCACGGTACCGCCGTGGGCGTCAGGCCAGATAGTCCGGCGGCAGGGCGTCGAGCATGCCCTTGAGCATCCGCACCGCGTACTCCGAACTGCCGCCGCCGACGATGAGCGCCGAGAACGCCATGTCTCCGCGGTATCCGGTGAACCACGAGTGCGATCCGCCGGCGAACTCGGCCTCGCCGGTCTTACCGCGCACGTCGCCGGCGCCCTGTAGGTCCTTGGCGGTGCCGTTGGTCACGACCAGGCGCATCATCGGGCGCAGACCGTCCACCACCTCGGCCGGGATCGGCTGCTGGTCGCCGGTGACCTGGGTGTCGCGCCCCTCGATCAGGCGCGGCACCGGAGTGCGGCCGGCTGCGACCGTGGCCGCGGCCAGCGCCATCCCGAACGGACTGGCCAGCACCTTGCCCTGACCGAAGCCGTCCTCGGTGCGTTCGGTGAGGTTCACCGTCGGAGGCACCGACCCGCTGACGGTGCTCAACCCGGGGATGTCGTAGTCGGCGCCGATACCGTACTGCGAGGCGGCCTGAGTGAGCCCCCGCGGCGGCATCCGGCTGGCCAGTTCGGCGAAGGTGGTGTTGCACGAGCTGGCGAACGCCCGGGACATCGGCACGGTGCCGAGGTCGAAACCGCCGTAGTTGGGCACGGTGCGGTGACCGATGTCCATACGCCCGGGGCAGCCCAACAGGGTGTTCGGCGTGGCCATCTGGCGTTCGATCGCCGCGCCCGCGGTCACGATCTTGAACGTCGACCCTGGCGGGAACAGGCCCATGGTCGCCAGCGGTCCCTCCCGATCGGCGGCGGTGTTCTGCGCCACCGCGAGGATTTCCCCGGTCGAGGGTTTGATCACGACGATCATGGCCTGCTTGTCGGTGACGTCGACGGCGTTCTGCGCCGCGGTCTGCACCGCACGGTCCAGGCTGATGCTCACCGACGGCGCCGGCTGGCCGGGCACCTCGTTGAGTACATCGACATCGACGCCGTTCTGGTTCACCGTGACGACGCGCCAGCCGGGGTCTCCGTCGAGATCCTCGGCGACCGTCTTCTTGATCTCGTTGACCACCGCGGGCGCGAATGTCGGGTCGGTGGGCACCATCTCCGGCTGCGGAGTGATCACCACCCCGGGCACCGACGCGAGGGCACCGGCCACCGCATCGTGGTCGGCCTGATTCAGCGTCAGCAGGCTCAGCGCGCCCTTCTTCGAGCTGGCCAGCTCGGCGAGGCGCTGCGCGTCGAGGGTGTTGTCGAACCGGTGCAGCGCGCCGACGATCTTGTGTGCGGTGGGCATCAGGTCGGCGCCGGCGGCCTCGGCGTCGAGCGCGAAGTGATACCGGTAGCCGGGCACCAGCACGTTGGTTCCCGTGCGCTCGTGCACCGAGGCCCGCGGCGGGGCGTCGGCACGCAGCGCGAACGTCTGGTTCTCCCCCAGCCTCGGGTGCAGTCCGGTGGCGCCCCAGCGCACCTCCCACCGGCCTTCGTCACGCACCATGTTGAGTTGGCCGTCGTAGGTCCAGGTCCGGTTCTTGGGCAGGTGCCACGTGTAGCGGTAGGTCACGCTGCCGGTGTCCTCCGCGTATTTCGAACTGAGGATCTGTGCGTCCAGCCCGGTCGCCTGCAGCCCCGCCCAAGCCTCGTTGAGCGCCGCCCGCGCCTCCTCGGGCCGGTCGGCCAGCTGCGCGGCGGCGCCGGTGTCACCGGTGGCCAGCGCGGCGAAGAACTCCTCGGCGGTTGGTTCGGGCCCGTTGGGCCGTGGCGTACACGCCCCGAGCGCCATCACCACCGCAGCCACGGTCGCGAGTCCGGTCATGCGCGTTGCAGATGTGAACAGTGATGCCATTGAGGCAAATGTTAAGAAGAAACGATCCGATTTCGGTGCAGGCGCGCGGCCCCTCCGCGCCGAAATTGCATTCCACGCGCGTCAAGTTGCGATATGCGCGCGCGGAACGCAATTTCGGCCGCGCGAGTGGCCCCCTGGGCGGTGGAGGTCACCCGCCGGCGGCGGGTGCGCGGACCACCAGCGGCACAGCCGGGAAGTAGGCGGCCATCTCCGAGCGCGACGCGCGCAGCGCCGCGGTGCCGTATCCCTGCTTGCGGTGAGCGGGGTGGATCCAGACCCGCACGCCGACCTCGCCCTCGGCCAGGTCGCCGAACACCATGCCGACCTTCGTCGATCCGACCTCGGCGACCAGCCAGGCAGACTCCTCGGCGGCCACCCGGGCCGCCGCCGCGGCGATCTCATCGCCGAGATCACCTGCGGGCGCGGCGGTTCCGTCCCCGGCCGAGCGCATGTCGTCGGTGCGCGCGGCGAAGATGTCGCGGTCCCGTTCAGGAGCGAACGGCCGCAGCATCAGCCGGCGCGCCGACCCGGCGGTCTGCTCGGGCGGGCGGTAGTCCTGCTCCTGACTGTTGAGGTCCTCCAGCTCGGCGGCGATCCGGCGCCGCGAGACCTTGGTGAGCCGGTCGAACGACAACCGCAGCACGGCCTCGGCAGCCTCGCCCGAGGTGTCGAGCAGATCGGCCAGCGCCTCGATCGCCGCGTCGTAGTCGTCGGAGGCGACGACCGCGTCGAGCACCTCGTGCCGGCGTTCCAGCGCCTGGACGAGCGCGGTCGCCATCTCGCGGCTCGCCGCGGCCGCCATCTCGCGGCTCGCCGTGGCCGCCATCTCGCGGCTCGCCGCGGTGGCCATCTCGCGGCTCGCCGCGGTGGCCATCTCGCGGCTCGCCGCGGTCGCGTCAGGCTCGGTCATAGAGGAAGCGTAGGCGCAGTTTCAGATCAGTCGAGCAGCACCGTCGCGAACGACGCGATCTCGGTGAAGCCGATACGGGCGTAGGTCGCCCTCGCCACGGTGTTGAAGCTGTTCACGTACAGGCTGGCGATACGGCCGCCGCCGACGATCGCGGCGGCGACCGTCGCGGTGCCGGCGGTGCCGATCCCCCGGCCGCGCTGGTCGGGGTGCACCCACACGCCCTGGATCTGCCCGACCGCCGGGGACTGCGAGCCGACCTCAGCCTTGAAGACCACCTCACCGCGGTCGAACCGGGCCCAGGCCCGCCCGGCGGCGATCAGTCCGGCGACCCGGCGGCGGTAGCCGCGGCCACCATCACCGACTCGAGGATCGATGCCGACCTCACCGATGAACATGTCGATCGCGGCGACGAGATAGGCGTCGATCTCCTCCATGCGCACCTGGCGCACGGCGGGATCGATGGCGCACAACGGCGCCGCGCTCAGCGCCATCAACGGCTGATGCGCCCGCACGTCGCGGGCCGGGCCCCAGACGGGTTCGAGGCGCTGCCACATCGGAAGCACCAACTCGGCGCGGCCGACCAGGGACGAACAGCGGCGGGCGCTGCTCATCGCCTTGTCCGCGAACGCATTCAGGTCGCCGGGGGCCCCACGCAGCGGAATGAGGTTGGCGCCGGCGAAGCACAGCGACTCGCTGGCGCGCCTGCGGGTCCACAGTTCCCCGCCGATCGCCGACGGTTCGATGCCGTGCTCGGCCACCCGCGAGGCGACCATGCAGGCGGCCACCGGGTCCTCGTCGAGAACCTGCCGGACGGCCACCATGTCGCGGATGTCGCGCACCACCGACACCCTTCGCTCATCTACGAGGCGAAATAGCGGAGGAGCCGACATCTGGACTCTTTCTGAGCTGACCCTGAGCCAATGGCCCCACGCGTGGGGCCGTCTCTCAGCTTACGGTCACAATAGGCGAACCGGTGGCACCTTCAGAACCCTGTGCGTCGCCCATCTCCGCACCCATCTCGCCGGCAAGGCGCAGCGCCTCCTCGATCAACGTCTCGACGATCTGCGCCTCCGGGACGGTCTTGATGACCTCACCCTTGACGAAGATCTGCCCCTTGCCGTTGCCGGACGCCACCCCGAGGTCGGCCTCGCGCGCCTCGCCGGGTCCGTTGACGACGCAGCCCATGACCGCCACGCGCAGCGGCACGTCCATGCCCTCCAGGCCGGCCGTGACCTCGTTGGCCAGCGTGTACACGTCCACCTGCGCGCGTCCGCACGACGGGCACGACACGATCTCCAGGCCGCGCGGCCGCAGGTTCAGCGACTCCAGAATCTGGTTGCCCACCTTGACCTCTTCGGCCGGCGGCGCCGACAGCGACACCCGGATGGTGTCGCCGATGCCCTTGGACAGCAGCGCGCCGAACGCGACGGCGGACTTGATGGTGCCCTGGAATGCCGGCCCGGCTTCGGTGACGCCGAGATGCAGCGGATAGTCGCACTGCGCGGCGAGCTGCTCGTAGGCGGCGACCATGACGACGGGGTCGTTGTGCTTGACGCTGATCTTGATGTCGCCGAAGCCGTGTTCCTCGAACAGCGAGGCCTCCCACAGCGCCGACTCGACCAACGCTTCCGGGGTCGCCTTGCCGTACTTCTGTAGGAAGCGCTTGTCCAGCGATCCGGCGTTGACGCCGATGCGGATCGGGATGCCCGCGTCGGCCGCCGCCTTGGCGACCTCGGCGACCCGGCCGTCGAACTCCTTGATGTTGCCCGGATTCACCCGCACCGCAGCGCATCCGGCGTCGATCGCGGCGAAGATGTACTTCGGCTGGAAGTGGATGTCGGCGATCACCGGGATCTTCGACTTCTTCGCGATGACCGGCAGCGCGTCGGCGTCCTCCTGGCGCGGGCAGGCCACCCGCACGATGTCGCAGCCCGACGCCGTCAGCTCGGCGATCTGCTGCAGCGTGGCGTTGATGTCGTGGGTCTTGGTGGTGCACATCGACTGCACCGAGATCGGGTGGTCACTGCCGACGCCGACGTCACGCACCATCAGCTGGCGGGTCTTGCGGCGGGGAGCCAGTACCGGCGCCGGCGCCGCCGGCATCCCCAGACCGATTGAGGTCATTGTTCGAGTCTCCTACTGGAACCTGCGTTCATTGGAACAGCGTGATCGGGTTGATTACGTCGGCGGTCACGGTGAGCAGCGTGAAGCCCAGCATCGCGATGATCACCACGTACGTCAGGGGCATCAGCTTGAGATAGTTGACGGGAGCCGCGGCGACTTTGCCTCGCGTCTGGCGGACCATGTTGCGGACCTTCTCGTAGAGCGCGATCGAGATGTGCCCGCCGTCCAGCGGCAGGAGCGGGATCAGGTTGACCGCGCCCAGCACGAAGTTCAGCTGTGCGAGAAAGAACCAGAACGCCACCCAGATGCCGTGCTCGACGGTCTCGCCGCCGATCCGGGACGCGCCGACCACGCTGATCGGCGTCTCGGGGTCGCGCTCGCCGCCGGTGATCGAGTGCACGAGCGCCCCGATCTTGGTCGGGATCTTCACGATCGCCTTGCCGAGTTCCACGGCGAGGTCCTTGGTGAACACCAGCGTCCCGGGGACCGCGGTGAGCGGGTTGTACTGCGTCGGCCCGAACTGCGCGGCCGTGACGCCGATGCTCCCGACGTCGACTGGCACGGCGGGACCCTCGTTCCCGCCGACGACGTAGCGCTGGCTCGGGGTGACGTCGACGGTGGTGGTGAACTCGCGCGTCTGACCGTTCTCGTCCCTTTGCACGGTCAGCGCGGTGGGGCCGTTCTCCTTACGCACCGCCTCGACGAGGGCGTCGAACGTGGCGACCTCGGTGTCGCCGACCTTGACGATGACGTCGCCGGCCTGGATGCCGGCGGCGGCCGCCGGGCTGTTGGCGATGCAGTCACCCAACTGGCCTTGCGCCACCTCGGATTTGATGCATGACGTCTCCCCGACCACCGCGGTGGTGGGGGCCTTGATGTTGGGCAGACCCCAGATGATCGCGATCGCGTAGATCAGCACCAGCCCGATGACGAAGTTCATCGCCGGCCCGGCGAACAGCACCGCGACGCGCTTCCAGGTCTTCTGCTTGTACATCGCGTACGGCCGGTCCTCGGGGTCGAGTTCCTCGACCGCGGTCATGCCGGCGATGTCGCAGAATCCGCCGAGCGGCACCGCCTTGACGCCGTACTCGGTCTCGCCCAGCTTGTTGGGCCGCCGGGTCGACCACAGCGTCGGGCCGAAGCCGACGAAGTAGCGGCGCACCTTCATGCCTGTGGCGCGCGCCACCCACATATGGCCGCATTCGTGCAACGCCACCGACACCAGAATGGCGATCGCGAACAGCGTCACGCCGAGCACGTACATCATCGGGCGGGGAGTCCTATCATCTGCGACCTGCGGGTTCCTGCTCGACCGCCTGTCGGGCCCGATCACGGGCCCAGTCCTGGGCGTCGAGTACGTCATCCACGGTAGCTGGTTCGGCCGCCCATCGGTCGGCAGCGCGCAGCACATGGTCGACGGTGCGCACGATGGCCGGGAACCGGATCCGTCCGGCGAGGAACGCCGCCGCCGCCTCCTCGTTGGCGGCGTTGTAGACCGCGGTCAGGCAGCCGCCACCCCGGCCGGCCTCGCGGGCCAGCGCCACCGCCGGGAACACGTCGTCGTCGAGCGGTTCGAAATCCCAGCGCGAGGCCGTGGTGAAATCGCAGGCCGCCGCGGCGCCGGGGACGCGTGACGGCCACCCCAGTGCGAGCGCGATCGGCAGCTTCATGTCAGGCGGGCTGGCCTGCGCGAGGGTGGACCCGTCGGTGAACGTGACCATCGAGTGCACGATCGACTGCGGATGCACCACCACCTCAATGCGGTCGTAGTCGATCCCGAACAGCAGGTGCGTCTCGATCAGTTCGAGCCCCTTGTTCACCAGCGAGGCCGAGTTCAGGGTGTTCATCGGGCCCATCGACCAGGTGGGGTGCGCAGCGGCCTGCTCGGGGGTGACGTCCTCGAGTCGCTCCGCGGTCCAGCCGCGGAACGGCCCCCCGGACGCGGTGAGCACCAGCTTCGCGACCTCGTCGCCGCTGCCGCCGCGCAGGCACTGCGCCAGCGCGGAGTGTTCCGAGTCGACCGGCACGATCTGGCCCGGGGCGGCCGCCTTCTGCACCAGCGGACCGCCCGCGATCAAGGACTCCTTGTTGGCCAGCGCCAGCCGCGCGCCGGTGGCCAGGGCGGCCAGCGTGGGTTTCAGGCCCAGCGCCCCGACCAGCGCGTTGAGCACCACGTCGGCCTCGGTGTTCTCGACGAGACGGGTGGCGGCGTCGGGACCCGAGTACATGGTCCCGCCCAGCGCGGCCGCGGCGGCCTCGTCGGCGACGGCGATGTTGGTCACCCCGGTCTCGGCACGCTGCCGCGCCAGCAGGTCGGCATTGCCGCCGCCGGCCGCGAGCCCGACGACCTCGAAGCGGTCCGGGTTGGCGGCGATCACCTCGAGCGCCTGGGTACCGATGGAGCCTGTGCTGCCCAGGATCAGCACACGCCGTCGCGCTCCGCTTTCGCTCACCGACCCATTGTGCCGGTCGCGCGGCCCCGGTCTCCAAGTGTGACGCGAGTGTGACGTCGGCGCCTGGGACCCATCCGCAGGCACGGCAGCTGGGAATCACCCGTGTGCGAACTCCAGTGCGGGCAACGGAGCCCCGTACTTGACGAAAGGGATCAGGAAATGATGACAGCTCGTCGGAAGACCGCTGCTGTGGCAGGAATCGCTGCCGTGGCCCTCTTCGGTGCCGCTTGTTCGAGCGAGGAAGCCGAAAGCACCGCGACGTCGGCCAGCGTCACAGCCTCGTCGGCCATGGAGTCGGCGACCAACGGGATGACGACGTCGTCGGCGGCGCCGATGGCGGATCCCGCGGCCAACCTCATCGGTTCGGGTTGCGCGGCCTACGCCGAGCAGGTTCCGGACGGGCCCGGCTCCGTGGCCGGGATGGCGGCCGATCCGGTGACGGTGGCCGCGTCGAACAACCCGATGCTCACCACACTGACCCAGGCGCTGTCCGGTCAGCTCAACCCGAACGTCAACCTCGTCGACACGCTCAACGGCGGCGAGTTCACCGTGTTCGCCCCGACCGACGACGCGTTCGCCAAGATCGACCCCGCCACGATCGAGACACTCAAGACCGACGCCGACCTGCTGACCAGCATCCTGACCTACCACGTGGTGCCAGGCCAGGCCGCGCCCGACCAGGTCGCCGGCGAGCACACCACGGTGCAGGGCGCACCCGTCACGGTCACCGGCGCAGGCAACGACCTCAAGGTCAACGAGGCCGGACTGGTGTGCGGCGGGGTCACGACTGCCAACGCCACCGTGTACATGATCGACACCGTCCTCATGCCGCCCGCTAACTGATCCACCAATCCATCACTGCAGGAAAGGAATTCACGATCATGACCGTCAAGTTGAAGTCTCTGGCCGGTGCGGGTATCGCGGTGGCAGCCGCCGTCGGGCTGTCCTTCGGAGCGGCCGCGACGGCCTCCGCGGCGCCGGTCGGGCCGGGGTGCGCGGGCTACGTGCAGCAGGTCCCGGACGGCCCCGGGTCGGTGCAGGGCATGGCGGCTTCGCCGGTGGCAACTGCGGCGTCGAACAACCCGTTGCTGACCACGCTGACCCAGGCCGTCTCCGGTCAGCTCAACCCGCATGTGAACCTCGTCGACACGCTCAACGGCGGCGAGTTCACCGTGTTCGCGCCGACCGACGACGCGTTCGCCAAGATCGACCCCGCCACGATCGAGACACTCAAGACCGACGCCGACCTGCTGACCAGCATCCTGACCTATCACGTGGTGCCGGGCCAGGCCGCCCCTGACCAGGTGGTCGGTGAGCACGTGACGGTGCAGGGCGCTCCGGTCACCGTGACCGGGTCCGTCGACGACCTGTTGGTCAACGACGCGTCGGTGGTGTGCGGCGGCGTGCAGACGGCCAACGCCACGGTGTACCTGATCGACACGGTGCTGATGCCGCCGGCAGCGTAGCCGGATCAGCACCACTGCAGAGGATCCCCCGCACGCAGTTCCCCCGGCCGGTGCGGGGGATCCTCCTGTCCACCGGAGTTGGGGCGGGAAGGTCTGGTCAGCGTCGCACCTTCGCGATCACAGTCTCGGCGAACCGCTCGATCGGCGCGCGGAACCGTTCCACGCCGCGGACGCCCCCGGTCTCGGCGCCCAGCCACGGCGCGACCATCACCGAGGTGATGCCGGCCTCCTCGGCGCGCAGATACAGATCGGGGGAGGCGGGCTCCATCAGGGCCAGCAGGATGTCGAACGGCTCGTCGGCCCGACCGTACTCTCGCCGCAGTTCGGTGAGTCGGCGCGCGTAGCCGACCGCGTCGTCCCACCGGTAGGCGTACCCGACCCAGCCGTCACACAGCCGGGCGGCGCGCCGCAGCGCGGCCTCGGACTCTCCCCCGGTCAGGATCGGCACCGGGCCCGGCGGGTGCGGTTCGATCATCATCTCGGGCACCCGGTAGTGCTCACCGCTCCAGGACACCCAGCCGCCCTGCCACAGCGCCCGAAGCGCCGGGATCATCTCGTCGAGCCGTCTGCCGCGGGTGCGGAAATCCTGGCCCATCAACGCGTACTCCTCGCGCATCCAGCCGATGCCTGCGGCCAGGCTCACCCGCCCGCCGGACAACACCGCCGCGGTGGCGACCTGTTTGGCCACCTCCAGCAGCGGCCGGGCCGGCGCGATGTACACGGCGTTGGAGAACCGCAACCGGGTGGTGACCGCAGCCATCGCCCCGGTCAGCACCCACGCGTGCGGCCATTCGGTCTCGGGCTGCCACGGCGGCGCCCCGCTCGCCGAATCGGGATAGGCCGAGTTCAGCGCGCGCGGATAGATCATGTGGTCGGAAGTCACCATGCCGTCGTATCCGGCTTCGTCGAGCATCCGCGCCAGCGGCACGGCCTCGGTCGCCTTCAGGAATGCCGCACCCGACCAGAACTGCACAGTGCTTACCCTTTCGTCACTTTCGCCGGCTCTTGTTTCTCTAGCGGAGTTTGGGGGCAGCATCAACGACATGCCCGCCGTGTTGTGGTTGCGCCGCGATCTGCGGCTCTCCGACCTTCCGGCCCTGCTGGCCGCCGCCGACGTCGACGGCGCCGACACCGAGGTGCTGGCCTGCTATGTGCTCGACCCCCGGCTGAAGGCTTCGTCGGGTCCACGGCGGCTGCAATACCTGTACGACGCGCTGCGCGACGTACACGACCGGCTCGACGGGCGGCTGCTGGTGACCGAGGGCCATCCCGGGACCCGGATCCCCGCTCTCGCGAAAGCCATCGGGGCATCGTCGGTGCACGTGTCGCAGGACTTCACCCCGTTCGGCCGGCGTCGCGACGACCAGGTGCGCGACGCGCTCGGCGACATCGAGTTGGTGGCGACCGGCTCGCCCTACCTGGTCTCCCCCGGCCGCGTGACCAAGGGCGACGGCACCCCCTACAAGGTGTTCACGCCGTTCTTCGCGGCGTGGCGCAAGCACGGCTGGCGCCGCCCCGCCGAATCGGGGCCGAAGTCGGCGCACTGGATCCACCCGTCCGACGTGAAGGGCGCTCGCGCGGTGCAGATCCCCGACGCCGGGGTTGAGCTCGAGCTCCCCGCCGGCGAGACGGCGGCGCTGCGGGCGTGGCGACAGTTCGTCGCCGATGGGCTCACCGGCTACGCGGAGGACCGCAACCGTCCCGATCTTTCGGCCACCAGCCGCATGTCGGCGCATCTGAAATTCGGGGCGATTCATCCGCGGACGATGGCCGCCGATCTGGGCCGAGGCAACGGCGCGCAGGCCTATCTGCGCGAGCTGGCGTTCCGGGATTTCTACGCCTCGGTGGTGTGTGAATGGCCGGACAGCACGTGGTGGAACTGGAACCGGAGTTTCGACACGATCGAGGTCGACGACGGCCAGGATGCCGAGACATCCTTCGAGGCCTGGAAGAAGGGCAGGACCGGTTTCCCGATCGTCGACGCCGGTATGCGGCAGCTGGCCGAGGTCGGCTTCATGCACAACCGGGTGCGGATGATCGCGGCGTCGTTTCTGGTCAAGGATCTGCACCTGCCGTGGCAGTGGGGTGCCCGCTGGTTCCTCGAACAGCTCGTCGACGGCGACATGGCCAACAATCAGCACGGCTGGCAGTGGGCGGCCGGCTGCGGCACCGACGCCGCACCGTACTTCCGGGTGTTCAACCCGACGACCCAGGGCAAGAAGTTCGATCCGTCCGGTGACTACGTGCGGCGCTGGGTGCCCGAGCTGGCCGGTGTCGACGACGTGCACGACCTCGGGGCCGACCGGCCCGAGGACTATCCGGCACCGATCGTCGACCACGGGCGGGAACGCGCCGAGGCGCTGCGCCGGTACGGCGCCATCGGCTAAAGCCGGTACGGCGCCATCGGCTAAAGCCGGTACGGCGCCATCGGCTGACTACTTCAGCGTCTGGCCCGCATCCAACGGGATCGCGGCGCCGGTCAGATAGCGGCCCGACGGCCCACACAGGTAGACCATCGTGTCGCTGACGTGGTGCGGTTCCATCATCGGCAGTTGCAGTAGCGCCTGCTGCGCGGCGCTGAACGACGGGTGCTCGCCGGCCCACTCGGCCAGTGCCTCGTTGAGCACCATCGGCGTGGCCACGCCGCCGGGGTGCACGGAGTTGACCCGGACGTTCTTCTCGGCCAGCGAGCGGGCGAAGTGGCGCATGACCCCGACGACGCCGTGCTTGGCGGCGGTGTAGCCGGCCGCGCCGTGGTTCATGGTGGCGAATTCGGTACTCACGGAGGTGAACCCGGCTGCCGAACTGGTGATCACGATCGCGCCGCCGTCTGGGTTGCGCAGCAGCGCGGGCAGGGCGGCCTCGATGGTGAAATACACCCCGTTCAGCATCACGGCGATCGCGTCGGTGAACGCGGTGATGTCGCGGCCCTGCGCTCCGGCGGCAGGAAGAATGCCGGCGTTGGCGAGTACGAAGTCGAGCCGGCCGAATTCTGCCACTCCCTTGGCCACCACGTCGGCGAGCCGGTTCCGGTCGCGGACGTCGCCCTGCTCGGCCACGATCCGGCGGCCGGTCTTCTCGACCAACCGCACCGTCTCGTCAAGGTCCTCGGGGGTGGCCATCGGGTAGGCGACGCACTCGAGTTGGTCGCACAGATCCAGCGCGATGACGTCGGCGCCCTCCTCGGCGAACCGAACGGCATGGGCGCGGCCCTGGCCGCGTGCCGCGCCGGTGATGAAAACGACCTTGTCCTGCAGGACCTGCGGTGCCATGACCGCCCAGCCTACCGAGTAGGCCCAAGGTCTACGGCGGTCCGTAGTAGGCCTGTGTCAGAATGACCGTTGACTGTCAGCCCGATCATGAGGAGCAGCCGTGGCAAGCACCGAGGTGGAACGACGCACTGGTGTCGACGTCGAGGACGTGCCGTCTGCCGAATGGGGCTGGTCGACGGAGAACTACCGCTTCTACCAGATCGGTGGGCTGCTGGTGGCGGGCTTCCTGCTGCTGATGATCCACGGCAATCACACCGGACGGGTGGAGGACTGGTTCATGGTCGGCTTCGCGGCCGTGGTGCTCGCGTTCGTCGCGCGCAGCTGGTACATCCACCGCCACCGCGACACGCAGTAACGGCGGGCGCCGGCGTCCACTAGCGATTCGGGAGCGGCACCAGATCGGCGCCGTCCGGCGGATACCAGAGCGCCGCGCTGACGAATTCCTCGACGGTCAGATCGGCAACGATCTGACCGGTTGTCTGCAATGCCCTGCTCTTGAACGCACGGGCGGCGGCACTGAGCCGGTGCCTTACCCGGTCGAATCGTCCGTCGGGACCGAACGAGCCCGCATCGCCCCAGACGGTGATCTCGGCGCGGGCAGCGTCGGCCAGAGCCGACATTTCTGCCCGCAACCCGGCGTTCTCCCGCAGCACTCGCGCGTCCATCGCCACGGCCGCGCCTGCGGTACCGCACAGCGCCTCGAGGAGGGACTCCTGCACCTCGACGTCAACCCCGAGGATCCTCAGGGCCCGGGTGTCGTGGCCCGGCGGAATCGTGACGGTGACCTGCCAGCCCGCCCGCGCGCGGTCGCACAGCCAACCGCCCGCGGCGCCGACCACGCCGTCGACGTCGGCGGCGAACACGGTCAGGTCGTAGGTGCGCAGGGTCTCGCCGGCGATGCGAACCCCGGACCGCCGTCGTTCGAACTGCGCGAAGTCGTCTGTCTCGAACGTCCGGCCTCTCACCGTCTGCCTCCAGTATGCGTCGCGCATCGCGTGACACTCCAGACAGGGTGACATTTTAGAGTCGATCTGTAAAGTCTCCATCCGATTTCCGCGCGCAGCGGCAGGACCTGCGACGCCGCGAAAGCGCGCGCCGATCAACAGGTTCCGAGGTTCAGAGGGCCGGAGCCAGCGGCAGGGTCTTCTCGACAGGTGTCAGCTTGTCTGACAGACCGGCCGCGGCGCGAATCTCGGCAAACGAGGCGATCAGCGCGTCGGTCGCCTCATGCGGGTCTTTCAGCGTCCGGTCGTCGGTGAGCACCGAGATCGACAGCTGGTCGACATAGCTCCACACCGTGATGTTCATCCCGCTGCCCGCGACGATCGGCCCCACCGAGTAGATCTCGTCCACGACCGCACCCTCCATCACCCCCCGCTCCTTCGGGCCCGGCACGTTGGAGATGGTCAGGTTCATCACCATCGCGGACTCCACCCGGCGGGCCTGCGTCCGGAAGATCGGCGGAGTGGCGGCCGGCGGCAGATAGGTCAACCAGGACGGCAGCAGTGTCGGCCCGAGCAGGCTGTGGTTCTCCTTCGCGATGGCGGTCGCGGTCGCGGTCAGCCGCACCCGCGCGATGGGATCGGGTACATGAACCGGTAAAGATGGTGTCATGTAAGTGAATTCGTTACCGACGAGCCGCCCGGGTGAGGTGTCGAAACTGACGGGCACACCCGCGATCAACGGCGAGTCGGCCTTCTTGTCGTAGCGCAGCTGCAGTTCACGTAGAGCTCCGGCCGCCGTGGCGAGCACGATGTCGTTGAGGGTGACCCCGAGGTGTCGGGCGGTCTCCTTGACGTCCGCGAGCGCCAGCGGGGCGGTGGCGAAGCGGCGGCCCGGCGTCACCACATGGTTGAGAAAGGTCGGCGGCGGCGCGAAGTTGCGCGCCAGGTCGGGATGCCGGCCACGCTCGCGGGCCTGCCTGCGCACCCGCGAGACACCGGCGGCGGTTTCGTTGACCAACCTGGGCAGCCGGCGCAGCTGACGCACGTGATCGCGGGCCGCGGCCTTGAGTAGGGCGCGCGGCGCTGTCGAGTCCGGGGGCGCCTCGGCGAGCTGACCCCCCACCTCGGGCTCGCGGGGCTGGATCGCCATCGCTAGCTGGTTCGCCGACGCGACACCGTCGGCGAGCACGTGATGTACCTTGTGGATCACGGCGATCCTGTTGTCCGCCAATCCTTCTGCGACATACATCTCCCACAGCGGGTATCGGCGGTCCAGCGGCGTGCTCGCGATCTCGCCGATGAGCTGGTCGAGCTCGCGCCGCCCGCCGGGAGCCGGCACCCGCGCTCGGCGGATGTGGTAGTCGACGTCGATCTGCGCGTTCTGCACCCACATCGGGTGATGGAACTTCAGCGGTATGTCCACCAGCTGGTAGCGCAACGGCGCCAGCGCGTGCAGCCGCGGCAGCGCGGCCCGGCGGAAGAACTCGAAGTCGAAGCCGTCGACGGCGGTCACATCGAGCACGCCGACCTTCAAGGTGTGCATGTGGATTTCCGGCGTCTCGCTGTAGAGCATCATGGCGTCCACGCCGTTGAGTCGTTTCACCCGCCACCTCGTTCGTCGTCCACCCGGCCTGCAGCGTGGTACCCGTTTCGTCGATTTTCGCCACTTCGCCGGTGCGCGGTCGCCCGAATCGCCGTTCCCGCGGGGGCGATGTCAGGAATGTCTCACCGTCCGGGCCCTCGAAGACGGACGCTGCTGTGACAATCCACCAGGAGTTTGTAAACTCCTGCAGGACGTCGCCGAGCGAAGGGAAACCGCTGTGATTTGTCCGAGAGTTGTTGGGGCCGGGGAATTTCGATGAGCCTGGTGGCCGGGCACGGTCCACTCAGCCGGGAGCGTGCCGGTCGGTTCAGTCCGCCGGTCGCCGGAGACCTGGTCTACCTTGAGCCGCATCCGCGGCGCGTACAGGCGTTTCTCGACGGCCTTTCGGTGATCGACACCGAGGACGCGTGGATGGTGCACCGCAGGGGTGCGCCGCTGAGCTACGCGTTCCGATCCGCCGACATCGGCGAGCTGCCGAGCACGCCGGTTCCAGAGCTGCCCGGTTATGTCGTGGTGGCCTGGACCGCGGTCGACACCTGGCTGGAAGAGGGGCGCCGTCTGGTGCACTACCCGCCCAACCCGTACCACCGGGTGGACTGCCGCCCCACCGCACGGAGACTGCGGGTGACCGTAGGGGGCAGCACGCTCGTCGACACCGACGACACGGTGATCGTGTTCGAGACGGCGCTGCAGCCTCTGCTCTACGTGGCCCCGGCGTTCGTCCGAACGGACGCGCTGCGGCGGTCGGACACCACCAGTTACTGCAACTACAAGGGCTACGCCACGTACTGGACCGCGGTCGTCGAGGGGACCGTCGTGGAGGACGTGGCGTGGAGCTATGCGGACCCGCTGCCCGAGAGCCTGGGAATCAAAGACATGCTCAGTTTCGACGGCGACAAGGTCGACATGACCGCCGACCTGCCGGGATCAGTTGCGGCCCGCTAGGGTCGACGTCTTGTGACAGGTGTCAAACAGAGCTGGATCGCCGATCTAGTGCGGTTCGATCGCCGCGACGACGTATTTGTGGCCTGCCCGGCGGCCGCCGGTCCCGGGTCGCGGTTGTTCGGCGGTCTGATCGCCGCGCAGGCGCTGGCGGCGGCCGGCGCCACGGTCGGCGCCGGCAAGCTGCCTCAGTCGCTACACCTGTGTTTCGTGCGGGGCGGCCGCTACGGGGTCGAGGTCGAACTCCACGTGGAGCGCACCCGGGACGGGCGCTCCTTCGACACCCGCCGCGTCACCGCGATCCAGCAGGGCGCAGTGATCCTGGAGATGATCGCGTCGTTCCACGTCCCCGAGCCCGGCCCCGATGAGCACCCCACCCCGGCGCAGTCGGTGACCCTGACCCGAAGCAGGGGGCAAGGAACCGGACATCGAGTTCGCCGACCGCTTCGACATCCGCACCAGGCCCGACGACGATTCGGTGTTCGCGGTACCGCCGTTCTGGATCCGCACCCGCGACGAGATCGAGGACGACCCGCTGATCCGGGCATGCACGCTGACGTTCCTGTCCGACTTCGGTCCGGTGCCGGTGGCGCGGCCGTCCGGGGCGCCGCTGGAGCCGGAAGCAGGGTCGGGGACCTTTGCGGCCAGCCTGGACCACTCAGTGTGGTTCCACCGGCCCTTCACACCGCACAACTGGCACCGCTACGAGGTGCATCGGCTCAACGTCGGCGATTCCCGCGGCCTGGTCCAGGGCTCGCTCTACGACACCGCCGGCACGTTGATCGCCACCACGACGCAGGAGGCGCTGTGGCGGTTGTGACCCGATAGGGGCTCGGCGGCAGTGTCGCTTCGGTAGGTTCGGCCGGGTGTCGACGTTGACGAACCGACAGATCGTGTTGCGCCACCGACCGCACGGGTTGGTCGCCCCCGGTGACACCGAACTGGTGACCGCCCCCGTGCCAGAACCCGCCGACGGTGAGGCACTGGTGCGTACGACGTACGTGGGCATCGATGCGGCGGTGCGGACCTGGCTCGACGATCAGCCGAGCTACCTTCCCCCGGTGCAGCTCGGCGAGGTGATCCGCGCGGCGGGGATCGGCGAGGTCGTCGAATCCCGTTGTGCCGCATACGCGGTCGGGGACATCGTGACCACGCTGACCGGGTTCCAGGAATACACGATCGTCCGCGACGACCTCTTCACCACACCGGTGCCGGGCCCCGGCGACCAGGTGGATCAGCTCGCGGTGATGTCCATCTACGGCCCCACCGGCGCCACCGCGTACTTCGGCATGACGGGCATCGGACGTCCGCAACCGGGCGAGACGGTCGTGGTGTCGGCCGCCGCCGGGGCCACCGGCTCGGTCGCCGGGCAGATCGCCAAGATCGCGGGCGCGCGGGTGGTGGGCATCGCCGGCGGCCCGCACAAATGCCGTGCGGTGGTGGAGGACTTCGGCTTCGACGCCTGCATCGACTACCGCAACGATGACCTGCGCGCGGCGCTGCGGGAGCACTGCCCGCGTGGGGTCGACGTGTATTTCGACAACGTCGGCGGCCCGATCCTTGACGCGGTGCTCGGCCGGCTCGCCCAGAAGGCGCGGGTGGTGCTCTGCGGGGTCATCTCCAGCTACCTCACCGGTGAGCATCCGGGGCCGGCCAACTACGTCAATCTGCTGTCCAAGACCGCGATGATGCAGGGATTCAACGCCCTCGACGAATGGGGCCGCTTCGACGAGGCGTTCGCGGCGCTGCGGAGCTGGGAGGAGCAGGGGCTGATCACCCACCGCGAGCACATCTTCGACGGCATCGAGTCCTGCGTCGACGCACTCAACGGTTTGTTCACCGGAGCCAACATCGGCAAGACCCTTGTCAAGGTCGCCGGGTGACCGGCATCGATGCGACGCGTGTCGCGGCTACTACGCCCCGATGACCGATCCGCCGAACTCCTCGATGGCCTCCAGCGTGTGCGCGAGGCTGTCCCCCGGCACGCTCACCTGAATCCAGGTGACTCCGGCCTTCTCGAGATCGGCGACGCCGGAGAGGAACTCGTCGGCGTTGAAGTCCGCGGCACCGGGAGCGCCACCCGCATCGTTGGTGAACGTGATGTCGATGTCCGACGGATCGCGGCCCTCGCCCTCCAGGCGACGGCGCAGATCGTCCACACCGGCCTGGAGATGGTCCACCGTCTCCAACGGCGCCGTACGGGCGGTCTGCGCCAGCACAGCCGGGGCCCGGAACGGACACCAGCCCTGCGCGTACCTCGCGACGCGCGCCCGCGCGGCCGAGGTGTTGCCACCCACCCAGATCGGCGGATGCGGAGCGCTGACCGGCCTCGGATGCGCGGTGATGCCTGTGGCGCTGAAATGCTTGCCGTCGAAGGTGATGTCATCGGTGGTCCAGACCTCGCGGATCACCTGCAACGCCTCTTCGAAGCGTACCGCCCGCTCGTCGAAATCCACACCAAGGGCGCTGAATTCGCGCTTGAGGTAGCCCACGCCCACCGCGAGGGTGAACCTGCCTTCGGAGATCAGGTCCAGCGTCGCACCGGCTTTGGCCACGACAAAGGGGTTGCGGTACGGCAGCACCACGATGTTGGGGATCAGCCGCAGCGTCGTGGTGTGGGCGGCGGCGAATCCCATCGCCACGAAAGGATCGAGTGCGTCGTGCCCACCGGCCTCCAGCCACCGTTGGGTCGGCGCGGGATGGTCGGTGAAGCCGAAGCCGGCGAACCCTGCCTTCTCGGCGGCCGCGGCCACCTTCGCGATCCCCGCGCCCGTGACGAGCTCGGGATTGTAGGGATGGCTGTGCATCGGATGGGTGATCGCGAACCGCATGGGCAGCCCTTTACGTCTCGTCGTCGTCAGAATTTGCTTCTCACTTTGCGAGAATGTCGTTACCATGCAGGCGACCGAAAGTACAGCACTGTCGATGGGGAGGGTGATGAGCAGGCCGGAGATCGGCATCTACCTGCCTCAAATGGGCTTCTCATTCGACGAGGTGTTGCACCGCGCCCGACGCTGCGAAGAACTCGGGATCGAATCGCTGTGGCTCTACGACCACCTGTACGGGCCCGGCATGCCCGACTATCCGTCGATGGAGGCCTGGACGCTGGCCACCGCGCTGCTCAGCCGCACCGACCGTCTGCGGGTCGGACATATGGTGCTGTGCAATCAGTTTCGGCATCCGGTCACGCTGGCCAAGATGGCCACCACGCTGGATCAGATCTCCGGCGGCCGGCTGAGCCTGGGCATCGGCAGCGGATCGATCGAGGACGAACACCGCCGGGCCGGTCTGCCGTGGGGCACCTTCGCCGAACGCTCCGAACAGCTCGGCGAGACATTGCAGATCTTGCATCAGGCCTTCACCGACGAGCGGATCGACTTTGCGGGCAAGCATTTCACCGTGCCCGACATGCCGATCAAACCGGGAGCGGTGCAGCAGCCGCGGCCCCCCATCGTCGTGGGCGGCGTCGGCGAGAAGTTCACGCTCCCTCTGGTGGCGCGATATGCCGACGTGTGGAACGTACCGACCTACGCACTGGGCCAGATCAAGGAGAAGATCGCGGCCCTGCGGTCCATCTGCGACGACGTCGGCCGCGACCCGGACACCATCACGCTCTCCATCGAGGCCGTGATGGCACTCGCGCCGGACGACGCCGCGCTGCCGAAGGTGCGAGGCCTGGCGGAAAAGCGGTTCGGTGGTGAAGGTTTCGGGCTACACGACACCGACTTGATCGGCACGCCGGCAGTGATGGTCGATCGGCTCGGGGCGCTGGTCGAGATGGGCTTCGGGCAGATCGTGCTTTTCACGCACGATCGGGGTTCCGATCAAACGCTCGAACTGCTGGCAGGGGAAGTGATTCCCCAGCTCTGATCACGCTTCGGTTTCGGTGCCCGCCAGGCGCTTCACGCATGCTTATCCACAATTGGCGAATCGGTTCACAGCCGGCCAACTACCGACCTGATTCGTCACAGCCCGCCGGTAGAATCGCACACATGTTCGAAGTATCGGTTCCGGAGCCCGGCCAGCTCACCGGGCTCTCGGATGCCGAGCTCATCGACGCCGCCGCGACCACCTCGCGGATGGAGAACGCGGTGTGTGCCCGCAAGCTGGCGGTGATGGCCGAACTGTTCACCCGCCGCGTCGACCTCGCCCCCGAAGACCGACTGGACTGGTGGGTCGACCCCGAAGCCGCGGTCACCGCCGAACTGGCCGCGGCGTATCGGATCACCCACGGGTTGGCGCTGCACCAGGCCTACCGCGCGGTGGAGCTGCGCGACCGCCTCCCCAAACTCGGGGCGCTGTTCCTGCAGGGGCTGATCAGCGAGATGTTGGTGCGCGCGATCATCACCCGCACCGACCTGATCACCGACCCGGACTTGATCGCCGCCGTCGACGCCGATCTGGCCGCCGACATCCTCGGCTGGGGACCGTTGTCGGTGAAAAAGACCGAAGCCGAGATCGACACCATCGTCGAACGCCACGACCCCGACGCCGTGCGCCAAAGCCGTGGAGGCGACTTGGGGCGCACGATCGAGTTCGGCAACCTCGGTGACGCGCCTGGGTTCACCACGGTGTGGGCGCGGATGTTCGACGGTGACGCCGCTGCTGGGGAACGCACCCTGACCGCGATGGCCTACAGCGTCTGCGACGCCGATCCCCGCACCCTCGACGACCGCCGCAAGGACGCCCTGGCCGCCCTGTTCCACGGGATCACCACCCTGGCCTGCCGCTGCGGCAACGGTGATTGCGAGGCTGCCACCAACCCCCGCCCAGTGCGCGAGATCATCGTCTACGCCCTCACCGACCACACCACCAAGCAGCAGGCAGACACCGACCGGGCGCCCGCCGAACTGCGCGACGACCCGCCCGGCGGCGCCGAGTCTGACGGGCCGCGGGGTGGGGGCACGGCGGCCACACCGCGGCGCAGCGCACCCACCCTGGTCCCGGGGCGCTCGGGCTATATCTTCGGGGCCGGGTTCATGCCTGCGCCGTTCTTCGACGCCATGCTCGACGGCGCCAAAATCCGCGAAGTCGTCCACCCCGGCAATTCCGGGCCGCAGCCTCGCTACACCCCGTCGGCCGCGCTTGCTGAGTTCGTGCGTTGCCGCGATCTGACCTGTCGCTTCCCCGGCTGTGACCAACCTGCCACCACCGCTGACATCGACCACACCGTCCCGCACCCTGTCGGGCCCACGCACGCGTCAAAGCTTAGGTGCTAGTAAACTACCCTCATGGCGAAGGTAAAGAGTCCAGGTCAGCGCGTCGGGGTGCGGTCAGTGGCGATCTATGCCCGAATTTCGGCGGATGTGGAGGGCACCGGGCTCGGGGTGGCGCGGCAGTTGGAAGATTGCCGCAAGCTCGCCGCCGATCGGGGCTGGCCGATCGGCGATGAATATGTCGACAACGACGTTTCGGCCTACTCCGGTAAGCCGCGCCGCGAGTATGCCCGCATGTTGGCCGACCTGACATCCGGTGCCCGGGATGCGGTGATCGTGTACAACCTCGATCGGCTGCACCGCCGGCCAGTCGAACTGGAAGAATTCGTGACGCTGTGTGAATCGTCGGGCGTGCGCGATGTCGCTACCGTGACCGCCGACATTGACCTGGGTAATGATGACGGGCTGTTCATGGCCCGCATCTTTGCCGCGTTTGCTGCCAAAGAATCCGGGCGCAAATCCGCCCGCGTGCGTCGCAAGCTGTTGCAGAACGCCGAACAAGGACTGCCGCACGGCTCGGTACGCCCATTCGGGTACGAGTCCGACAAGATCACCCTGCGCGACGCTGAGGCCAAGGTCATTCGCGAGATGGTCGACCGCTACCTGGCCGGCGCCTCGATCCGGTCATTGACCATCTGGCTCAACGATGCCGGCATTGCCCCGGCCGTCGCGAAGTCGTGGCAGACCTCCGCGGTACGCCAAATCCTTACCTCCGGGCGTATCGCTGGCCTGCGCGAGCACCACGGCGAGGTGATCGGCCCCGCGACCTGGACAGCGATCATCACTCCGGCCGAACGCGACCGCATCTTGGCCCGCATGGCGACCCGGGCACTGACCAAAACCCGCGCCCCACGCACCTACCTTCTGTCGGGCATGTTGCGCTGCGGGCGCTGCGGGAATCGATTGTTTTCCCAAGCACGCCACAGCAATCCAGACAACCGGGTCCGCCGCTACGTGTGTTTGAAAGGCCCCGATCACGGCGGCTGCGGCCGTCTGACGGTGGTGGCGTCGCCGGTCGAGGAACTGCTCACTGATGCTGTGTTGACCCGGTTGGACTCCCCGCAGCTCGCGGAGGCATTGGCAGGTAAGTCCAGTGTGGATGCTGATGTCGCCGCATTGGCGACCCAGCTGGAAGCCGACCAGGCCCGCTTGGATGAGCTTGCCGGACTGTATGCCGCCGGCGCGGTGTCTGCGCGGGAATGGATTGCCGCCCGCGACCCCATCACCGAGCGGATCGCCCAGGCTCGCCGCGACATCGCGCACGCTACCGACACTAGCTCGGTGGTGGATCTGGCTGGCTGCGGCGAGGTGCTGCGCGGCCAATGGGACGACCTCGACATCGACCGCCAACAAGCCATCATCAAATCAGTGCTCGATCACGCCGTCATCGCACCCGGCAACCCCGGCTCGCGCAGCCTCGACATCAATCGCGTCCAGCCAGCGTGGCGCATCTAGATGTCGTTCGGCGTGCCGTTGGCTTCTCGGATTTGAGCCAGCGTCGGTCGATCGCCAGTTCGCCCGGGGACGCGCCCACCGAGCGAGCGGCTGGCCAGGTCGGCGACGATTGACACGTATCGACGCGCTTCTCGTGCGGCTTTGCTTGCGCCCCAGAAACACTCCACTGGGAACCCTCCGCTTGCCGAACGTTTCAGGTGTGTCGTGGATATTGGTACCCGTCGCGGAGATCGGGCCGAGAGTCGATGTGTGCCCACAACTTTGACGAGTACGTTTTGTCCCTGCGGATGGTGTCGACGAGGTCGGCGAGCATCACCAGCCATGCCCATGGTGAGGCTGTCTGATATAGCTGCGGCTCGACGTGCTTGAATTTGTTGAGTACTGGTGGCGGGACGTCGGGAACGCGATGCCATACACGTGAGTGGTGAGCGCAGATGTTGCGCAGGACGACCATCGATCTCATGAGTGATGCGGTAAATCCGGAGTGGGGAAACCCGAAGGTTTTGCACACGGCGGTGCGCACGGTGTGCTGATCGAGCAGTCCATACATCTTCGACAGTGTTCCGAAGCTGAACACCTCCACCGCTGCCCATACCGGCGGCGTCTCGTTCTTTGCGGTGTGATGCGCCACGAATTTCTCTTTTGAGCGGGTGAGTTCGTCGTGGATGTCGGCGATCAGCAAATCGCGAAGAACGTTGCCGTAGCGGTCTCGCCTGTCGATGTAGGACGCCGGTTCCAGATAGCTATCCACCGGCATATGCATTGCGATGTAGTAGGCAAAGCGCGAACGGAAGGTCACTTCCAGGATCGACAGTCCCTCCATCAGGATGCAGCGAAGTTCGTGGTCGAAAGTGTAGGTCGCAGTGATCTGTGCCACGGTGCCGCCGGCGGTGAACCGGTTGTCCCCGTGTCCGGGCCGGACCTGGAAGTATCTCCAGTAACCCGAGAGTCGGTAGTAGTTGTTGTCGATCAGCAGGCGTACCGCTGCGTGGTACTCGGCCTTGCGCTGCTCGTAATCGTCGTCCGGTGGCAGCGGGATGGGCAGTCCTCGTTGGACCAGCAGCTCGATCTGCTTGTCAATCGGCAGTGCGGGTTTGGCCATTCCGGGGATACTAGCCAATAAAAAGCCCCGCCTGGTTGGGGAAGCTTGCGCTCTAGCCCTGGCGGGGTCTGTTAACTACAACCTACACGACTTTGGCGACAATGAAAACTGCCCGTGCATCGCGATGTTCACCACTGTAGATCACAGTATGTCGGGGAGGTTACCCGCTGTTGACCGTTCGTATGCATCGAAATGCCTGATGAGGTCGGTGTTCCGATGCCCACCAGTTGAGCGTCGGGGCCGACGAACGTCGGGGGCAGATACGACGTCATCGCTCGGGTAACCGTGTGCCGACCGAGGGGTCTGCCCGGCCAGCGGCGGGACTAGCAATGGGGACGACCCCGTCTGCCCGAGCAGTCGCGACGTGGTCACAGCGAACGGTGCGTTGCTGGGCATCTTCACGCCGGAACGTGATCCGCCGAGACCGTTCTCAGACGCACGAGGCAAGCACGCGGCGGCCAGCGTGCCTAGCCGATAGACAGCCTGCGCGAGATGGTGGTGTGCGCCCCCGTTCGGGATCAGTATCCACGTAGATCTTTGATCTCCGGGGGAACGTTGGTTGCGTGCTGTTTTGTCCAGGTGCCGTCGTTGTCGGGCGCGACGTGGAAGGTTCCTACGTCGCTGGACAGGATCCACAGCTGATTAGGTTCTGTCGATAGCCAGGTGAACAGCACGCCGTGGCGGGTGCTGTAGGCGGCATCGTCGCGGTAGACCTCGTTGCCGTCTTTGTCGCGGATGACATCGACCAACGTTTTCACGGTGTTCTGAGGAGCGCCGTCCTCGGCGTAGGCGGTATAGAGCCCTGATGGCGAGGGTTTCGGTTCGCCGGGGCGCACGGCGCGCTCATCGGTCTCGCTGTCGCGACCGAAGAGGCCGCAGCCCACAACGGCCGCAGCTACGGCGAGTACCAGCGTCACAGTGGTGACGATTCGGAATGTCATTGGTACGGGTAGCCTTTCGCGGTGACCAAAGCTCCGCTTTGGTCGAGGACAAACTCGGTTTGACTGTGCCAGCCGATGTGAATCTGGTAAGGGTGCGCCTGACCGAGGGTGATGATCTCGGCGATTCGGTCTTTGAACGTGTCCGTCGCATACTGAGCGTTGGCATCGATGATGTCGTTCCACTGATAGCCGCCGTCGACCGTCACCTTGTACGTGCCGGCGGATAGCGGTTCCACGTGGGTTGTCCCGTTGATTCTGAAGCCGCCCGCGTCATCGTTGGTGCCGTTGAGGTACTGGTATCCGGTGATGGATTCGCCGTTCTGCGTTGTCGCCGCGAACTGCGCAGAGTAGTCACGCTGCGCCCCGTGGCCGGCCAAGTACTCGTTGAGTGACTGTTGCGCCTGGCCACGTACCTGGCCGTCGAGTTCTCGGGCCAGCCCGTTGTGGTCCATCATGTACTGCGACCATTCGGGGTTGTCCTGGATGGTCCAGTCACGGCCACCGCCAACCAGGTAGCGATCGAGGATGGCCCGTCCCGCCCAGTCGCTGTCGAGCCAGTCAGCGCCGCCGCTGTCTCCGCCTTCGGGTCGCCGGAACAAGCCATCGTCGCGCACCCGCCGCCCGTACTCGCCGTCGGGATCGCGTTCGCGTCCGTCGGGATGGCGGGCGTCCCGATCGCGGGTTTCGCTGTCGACGAGCTGGACGGTGCCGTCGTGGCCACCGTTCTCCTCGACGAAGGTGATTCCGTCGAGTTCGGTGGCTTTGGCGGTGATCCGCCGGCCGATTAGGGTGTCGGTGGCTACGAGTTGTTCAGTGTTCCACCGGATGTTCTCGGTGTGCTCGGCGGCGGCAGTGTGGCGGGCGGCGATGGTCGACAAATCGAGGCGCCGAGTATCGGTCACGCTCAAGTCGTCGCCGACCCGAAACCCGTCGGCTTCGGCTTCGGCGATCGCTTCCAGCGCAGCCCGCTGGGCCGCCCGCAGATCGTCGGCGCCGGCCTGCGCTAGGTCGGCAGCGGCGCGCACGGTGTCACCGGCCGCGCGTACGACGTTGGTGTCCTGTGTGACCCGGTCGAGTGCGGCGTCTTTGGCGGTGCCTTCCCAGTCGGTGCCACCGGGCGCGGCGATGTTGCGGCGGTGCTGTTCGAACAGTTCCTCAGATTCACTGGCTGATATTCGCCATCGCGCTGCCGCGTGCTCAAGGTGGGTCCTGTCCCAGGTTTCGATCTGTGAGCGCGTCAGTAGCGCACCTACTGGTGTTGTCACCGCGCTCATATAGTCCTCGTCACGTTCTCGGCGGCGGCCTCGTCGCTGTGGGTGTACACCGTCGCCGCGGTCCGCAGATCACTGCCCTGGCCCGCGACCCGTCGGGATTGGCCAACCCGCAGCGCGGCCAGCGCGCGGTCCAGCGCCGCCACACCAGCATGGCTTGGCTGGCTCCCTCCTGCGTTACCACCGGAGTCGGTGGCAAGTCCTTGCGCGATCTCCGCACTGCCGACCGCAGCCTTATCGAGCCCCGCCGCGTCAACGGCCAGCCGATCTGTCACCACATCCCCCTCGACCACAGATAGCTATCCAGCACAGTATCACCTGACCACCACACTGTTCGCCAGCGTCGACGGGTTTGCTGTCACTCGATATGGCCCGCATAGGACCGGGTCGGACAGCCATCCCGACCGAGGAAACGGTGCCGTGCTCGTGGGGGCAGGGTGAAGAAGGTGAACGGCACGCCTTCGCTGGGCCAGAGGGCGCCATGCCGCATCAGCCAAGCGGCTTCAGCACTCACTGATTGTCTGAAGCTCCCCCGGCAGTGGTCGGGCGTCGACCGGCCGCAGTTCTTCGACGATCGTCTCGACTGCGCCTTGTTGGCGCATCGCCTCCGCGCGGTGCTGACCGTTCATGAACCTCAAGGGCTCGCCCGGTTCGCGGATGAGGCTGATCGGGTCCCACCACAACGACCGCGCGGCCTCAGCGATATCTGCCGGCAGGTCCGCGGGCAGATCGTGTTCGCTGCTGCCCTGCAGGGCAGCGATGCTGGCTGCGGCCCAGTCGACGGCCAGGTAACGCCCCATGTCTCGGAACGGCTGGCTGCCGGGGAGTTCACGCACCGGGATACGCCGGAGCACGACGGCATGGGTGGGAGGCGGCGGGGTGTAAGGGACGTATCCCCCGCCATGATCCCACTGGGCGCCCAGACGGTGCAGTGTTGCCAGTTCCTCGGCGTCGACCTCCCGGCAATGCGCGAACCTACCCTGGGTGTCGTAGTCGATCGCGACGACGTTCGGCCAGCCCTTGTAGCGAAGACGCGGGTTGAGCAGGTTGAAGATGAGGGTCGGCGGCGCTGTGTGCTTGCCGAAGAACTCCGCCCAGATGGTGCGTCGGTAGGCTTCGGCGGCGTTAACGTGACTGGCGCCGCGGTCACCGTCGCGCAAGGTGATCAGTGCCAGGCCGTGTCCCCGTTCGTCGCGGAACGCCTGGACGCGGGAAGTGGCGACAGCGTCGAGATGCCACATGTGGATGTCGGCCGTGCGGCCGGGGCGCTGCCACAATCTGCGCAGCGTTGCTGCTGCGTGGCGATGCCAACCAGTCATGAGATCAATTCTGACGGTGCGGCGCCCACCGTGGGTGCGACGCGCCGTGTCCTGCCGTAGCGAAGGGACGCGTGGTCATGTTGTGGCGATCTTCGGACACCGTGAGCAGGGAATCCCACCAGCGACCGCCACACCAATGCGGTCGCCGGCGGGCCGTTGGCCGGGGGGTTTTCTGGCCGCGACTGATGGTGCGCGGCGGCCAGGGGCTGGCGTCAAGGCGCGAACCGGGGTTCGCCCGCGTTGCAGCTGTGGCCTGGACATCAGCCCCCGCCCACCGCAAAGTGTCGTGATGCGCCCAGAGACCGAAAACAATGCTTGACCGGGCAACCTATCGGTAGTGCTCGCCCACGTTCGGTCAGGTGCTGCGCAGCAGGGTGGCGATATCGGCGAGAACAGCCGGGTTGGTGATGGTGACCGCGAGCTGTTGCCGCTCACAAGACTGCACAAGCCAGGCGGTGAATTCTTCACGACTGTAGGACTTTTCACTTTGGTGGTTGCTCACGTGCGCCTGTGGGTTAGCCATCGGGCACCTCGCCCTGCATGTCACGACGCTGGTTCTGTAGCGCTTCGCACGCAGTGCGTCGTTGCTGGATGCGGTGTAGTGCGGCGGTGATGGTCAGGGTGCGCTCACCGAGGCTGGTGTGGCCGGCGCGGTCGAACTCCCACGCCACCAGTTCATCGCCGTCCCCGTCTTGGGTGACCGGGTTGTGCTGGTGTGCAGTATTTTTCGCGTTCTGTTCGCGGGTCCAGGTGGCGCGATGTTGGCGTAGTGCGGTCATTGTGGTCGAGTAGCGGCGGGATTTGCTGGTGATGTGACCTCGGAACCCGAGGGTGTGCAGCCAGCGCCTGACGCCGCTGAGTCCTCTGTCGGCGAGATCGCTGATGGTGGTCAGGATTGCGCGCACATGCTCGGACACGTCCAGGTCGGGTATGGCTTCGGTGGACAGGCGGCGGGCGCTGATGCCGAGGTCGGCTAGGGATTTGGTGACGTATTTGGCGAGGTAGCGCGCTACCCGCCGGCCAGACAGTGACCGACCGGTCGACGAATCCTGCTCTGGTGACACCTTCTTCACCGGATCGGTGGGTGTGATGGGGCGGGTGTCGATTTGGCCGCCGAAGAGGATCACCCGCACGCCATCGTCCGCGCAGGGGTCGTTGACGGTCAGGCTGACGCTGCGGGCGGCGTGCTGGATGATCGCGGCGAGCTCGGTTGCGCCCACGGGTGATTCCCAGTCACTCTGCTGACTGTCGTCGTGGGGGTCCAGCCGGATCAGGGTGTGGATGTGTGGGATGGCGCGGGCTTGCAGTTCAACGACTTTGAGGAAGCTCACCCGGATCCAGTCGGGGTCGACCCCGACGGCTTTTAGGTTCTTGCGGAGTGCGCGGCGCAGGGCGATGGTGAATCGTCGCCACAGTTCGGGCAGGTGCCAGGTGAACAGCACGTGCCCGACATAGTCATAGCATTCGGCACACAATGGCTGACCGACCTGGTCGTCATCATCGTCATGGACAGTGCTGCACCACAACGGTTTTCCGTGGCGGCAGCGCTGATAGCCACCGGTGCGATGGTGGTCCCGACACACCCGCTGCTTGTGCGCGCTATCGCCTGTGGTGTGGACGGGGCCGAAGCTGGGCGCGGTCAGCGTGAGGAACACTTGCGGGCGATCGGCCACCGTGATGGGCATGTCGTGGTGGCCGCCGGCGGCACCGGCGTGCACGAGTTGCCAGGTGTCGCGGGCGTAGAGGTCCGAGCAGGAGGGGCAGATGTGGGCGCGGCGGTTGTTGCACCGCGTCCATACCACCCGCTGCCGCCCGTATTCATCGGCGCCGACCAGTTGGATGGGGTGGGCGCAGAAGCCGACCGATTCCGCACGCCGCCACCATGATTCGTACCCCATCGAGGCCGCGCGGCGCACCATCTCATCGATCACTGTGGCGGTGTCGACCGTATCCGGAATGCCGGGCAGGGCGAGTTGTGGTGGTGTGGGGTTATTCACCAGTGCCCTCGTTCGGCGTCCGGCCGCTGTCGGTGCTGCGTGGCCGCTGGTTGTGTGTCGGCCGCCGAGCGGGGCGCGGGAACTGTGTGGCGAGGGTGGTGATGTCGTGGTCGGTGACGTGGAAGGCCCGTACCCGCACGGGTTGGGTGGTTCCGTCGATGAGCATGTAGCCCACGCCCGGGGTGGCGTCGGAGATGCGGTCGCATTCCGCCCCGGCATCGCGGGCGCCTTGTCCGAGGACCATGGTGGTTTGGGTGGCTTCGGTCAGCCGCAGCCCGATCCGGACGGTGAACAGCTGCCGCACCGGGAGAGTGTCTTTGGCGGGGTCTTGCACCGCGGCCACCACCGAAATCCCCACCGCCCGGCCTTGGGAGAGCAGTAGCCCGAGCAGTTGTTCGATTTCGGTGCGGATCTTGCGGTCGGTCACATAGGCGGTGAGTGCGGCGATCTCATCGATCACCACCACAAACAACGGCTCAGATGGGGTCGGGGTGTGCAGCCGGGTGTGGCCGCGCAGCCGATTGGCCCGCTCGTGCATCACCGTGACGAGCGTGCGCAGGAGTTCGAGGGTGGTGTCGGTGGCGTCGTGGCTGAATACCGTGAACATGGGTGCGCCGGCGCCCAGTTCCATGCCGCCTTTGGGGTCGATGACACACAACCGGACCAGGCCGGTCTTGATCCCGGGCGCGATCCCGGCGATCAGCGACCACAACACGCTGCCTTTACCCGCGCCGGTCGCGCCCGCGACCAGGAGGTGATGCCCCAACAGCGGCATGTGCCAGGGGTGGCGGGTTTCGGTGATCCCGACCCGCACTGACTCCAGATCCACCGGTGTGGCCGGGGTGGGCATCGGTAGGGCGATCGGGTCGGCCAGCACATCCCCGCGCATCAGCGTGATCCGCAGTTCGCCGGGCGCGGTGGCGGTGATGGTGATCCGGTCGGCGCGCCAGGCCGCGGCCAGCGCCTCGGATTGTTTGTGCCAATCTGTCGGGGAGTGGCCGGTGACGATCCGCACCGCCAGCACATCGGTGGTTCTTCCGATCGTTACGGTGCGCAGGGTTGGTGTGAGGGTGCGGTCACCGAGTTTTGCGGTCAGTCCGTGCAGGGTGCATGTCGATTCCCAGGCGCGGGTGTAGCGCGACCAGGTCAACCAGCGGCGCCGTACCGGTTCGGTCACCCACGAGCGAAACGACCGCGGGTCCAGCCACGCCCACCCCGCATACCCGGCGCAGAACACGATCGCACAGACGATCCCGCCGCGGGGTCCGTGGGTGATGCCGAGCGCCAGGCTGGCGATGATCGGGAGACTGATGGCGGGGAACAGCACCGCCCACCACAGCAAGTATCCCGCGGCGGTGAAGAGTGACATGACCAGATCCCCGAGCCAGTCGTCATTGTCAGATTGAGTGTTGTTGGTGTTCTTATTGTTTGAAGTCATTGCAGGTGCCCTTCGTGAGCGAAGTGGTCGACGACAGACCCGGGGCCGGGCGTGACACGCTCTTGGTGCCGCGCCTCGGCCGCGGGGTGTTATTTCTGGGTGCGCGACCCCTGCTCACCTGTCGTGGCGCCGGTGATGGCATCGGCGCGGAAGGCCACGCCGCTGCGATCACCTTGCGCCCAGGGGATGGCGACCAGGCTGGTCACCGACACCGGTTGGGTGACCGTGACGTTCGGGTCTCCGGCTACCGTCACGTTCAACACTTCGCCGCCGGTGTCGTCCAATGCCAGCAGCTGCACCGAATGCTGGGGCAGGCCGGTGGAGGTGTCGATTTTGGGGCTGCCCGTCTCGAAGTTGAGTCGCGGCTCGGCCGCCCGGGTGACGATGAACCGTGTCCCGGAGGTATCGATTCTCAAACGCATTGTTCTGCTGTCCTTTACTGGGTTGTGGTGTGCGGTCGTGTGTGCCGCGATCCCAGGACAGCCCTCGGGTGGTGGTCGCCGGAAGTGACAGCCAGTAACAGCCGGTAGCACCCCGACACGCGCACGGCAGTGCTGAGCTGCGCTGATGTGTCAGGCATGATCGAAAGATGGCCGCCGCCGATCCGAACCGTGCGCGCAACGCGCAGCGGCTTCGCGATGCGCGCGCCGAGTACGGGTTCAGCCTCAATGAGCTGGCTGTGGAGGTGCAGAACGTTCGCCGGCTACGCGGCGATACCGAGATCCCGCAGCGGGAATCGTTGCGTCAGATGATTCTGAGTATCGAGCGTGGCGGTGCGTTCGGCGACATGTGGCGCGCCGATTTGGCCGCGGTGTTTGGCCGCGAGCCTGATGAATTGTTCAGCGTGCCGATCGCCTCACCGCTGCCGCACCCGTTGTTGTTGCGGCTGCCTGTCGACGAGGACATCCTGGCGGTGATCACGGCGCAACGCTCGGCGCATATTGAGGCCGAACATGCTCTCGGCCCGCAGCACGCCCGCCCGTTGGTGGAACGTGATCTCGATACCGTCGAAGCCCTCATCAAAACGGCGCCGCGACGGCTCAAACGCGCGGTGACTGAGGCGGCCGGAACGATCGCCGAGGTGGCCGGCTGGATCGCCCAAGACCTCGGTGATCACGCCGCCGCCCAAACTTTGACGCATAAGGCGTTTCTGCACCTGCGGATGGCCAGCCCCGAGGTGCAGGCGATGATCTTGATGCGCCAATCCAACATTCTGGCCCACAGTGAGGCGAGTCTGGCCGTCGATCTGGCCGCCGACGCCGCCGAACTCGTCGAGGGCCGCGAAGCGGGGCGCTTGAAGGCCAGCATTGCCCGCCAGCAGGCCCTGGCCGCGCTGCACAATGGTGATGAACGCAGTTTCTACCGGCACGCTGCCGCCGCACTCGATCTCGGTGATATCGACCCGGTGCCTGGTGATCGGGCCCCCTATGCCCACGCCGCCTATGTGGCCAGCGACATCGCCGCCGGGCATCTACGGCTCGGCAACAACGACAAGGCGCTGGAACTGCTCACCGGTCATCACGCGCAGTGGACCTCCCAGCAGCATCGCGACCGCGCCGTGGCCGATATGCGGCTGCTGCACGCCTACATCGCTGTGCGCGAATACCGCCTCGCGCTGGTGTTGGCCGACACCGCGATCCCCGCCTACCAATCAGCACCCTCACAACGCGCGCACCGACATCTTGCCCGGGCACACACGCTCGTGCGTAACCGCCGCCGCAACGACGCCGACCCGCTGCTACAAGCACTCGGTGCACGCATCCGAAACGCCACCCAAGGAGACCCGTCGTGAGCCACGACATCATCCCCGACCTCACCACCACCGACCCCGCCGCGACCAGCGCGGTCGCGGTGCTGCCGGTGGGGGCCTTCGAGCAGCACGGCCCCCACCTACCGTTGGGCACCGACACCCTGATCGCCTGCGCGATCACCGCAGCCATCACCGAGCACCACCAGGTTCTAGCGCTGCCGCCGATCACGTTCGGCTGCTCACATGAACACGCTGCCTACCCCGGCACCATCAGTATCAGCGCCACCACCCTGGCCGCGATCATCGCCGATATCGGCCAGTCCCTGACCGGCCAGGGCATGCGTGGGTTGATTGTGGTGAACGCGCACGGCGGCAACGCCGTGCTCACCAATGTCGTGCAGCAAGCCAACCAGCCCGCCGGCCCGCTGAACGTGGGCCTGTATCCGAGTCGTGAAGACTGGACCGAGGCCCGCACTGCCGCCGCCATCACCAGCAGCAACCACGACGATATGCACGCCGGCGAACTCGAAACCTCCATCCTCCTCGCCAGCCACCCCGACTACCTGCGCGACGGCTGGGCACAGACCGATCACACCGCCACCGACCGGCGCCACCTGACCACCCTCGGCATCAGCGCCTACACCACCACCGGCGTCATCGGCTACCCCTCACTGGCGACCGAAGCCAAAGGGCACGCCGCCCTCGACCACCTCGGCTGCCACGCCGCCACCCTCATCGACCTCCTCACCATGGTGCGCCGAACCTAGGCACCGCAGCGCAGCAAGGCCCCCGCCACCTGCCGGAACACAGCACTGCCACGAACCGAAACAGCCCCTGGTGTATCCCGAAACGAGGCGTCGCCCCCAGCCTTAACGACAGGGGGCGACTTCAGACAAGCCTCAGACTAAAGCGGCCGAACACCGCTCCCGAGGATCGCGGCGCGCGCGTTTCTCGACAAACAGCGGAACGAAATCCCGGATCCGACTCGCATCGAACCGCGCATACGCCCGCCGCACCGCAGCATCAATGTCCACGCGGGTAGTGCCAGGAAAATCCTGCACCAGCGTGCCCGTGATCTCCATCAGTAGCGTCTGCTCGGCCACCGCACTCATCACCCACCAGCATCCCCACACCACGGCAGCGCCGTCAACACACCGCAGCCAGCGCACGGACCTGTGCCGACGACCTCACAGCCACCGACACCGGGCCGAATCACCGAACGCTCTCGGCAGTCGTGTCCACCACCGCACTGGCACGTCGTCGCCCACGCACGCCATCACCTCATCTCTGACCACGGTTCCGTCACTTTGGCGGCTCCCTGCGGGCTTCGCTTCGCTCCCTGTGCTCCCGTCCGCTGGCGCTCCCGTCCGCGCCGGTCGCTACGCTTCACCCTCCGTCCGCCGCCCGTACGACCAAGCAGCCAGGACAATCATCCGACGCCCGCAGATCAACAGCCACCGCGACGATCCACAGCCTCATCGCGTCCGCCAGCACGACAACCGCCACCGGCAACCCAGTCGACAGCCCGCCCGGCAGTGGCAACACGAGCCGACGCCAACCATCAAGTCGCGGATAAAAGAACGTCTCTGACCTGCAATGTGAGAACTTTCTTTACTGGTATCGAGGAAAGTCCGGACGTTGACGGCGCTCATCGAAAATCCCCGGCTGTGCTCGCCGAAATTCCTCACCTGTGAGCAGCGGTCAGTGTAGTTGTTGGCGGGTGCCGGTGGTGGTCCGGCGTAGGGTTTCAGCGGCAGCGTGATGGTCGCGTAGCCGGTAGGACTCGCCGTCGAGGTTGATGACGACCGAGCGGTGCAGCAGGCGGTCGAGCATGGCGGCGGCCACGGTGGTGTCGCCGAGGATCTCACCCCAGGCTCCCACCCCGCGGTTGGTGGTGATGACGATGCTGGTCTTCAAATACCGTTGGGAGACAACCTGAAACAACGCCGAGGCGGCTTCGGCGGGCAACGGCAAGTACCCCAGCTCATCGATCACCAGCAGCGTCGGACCGGCGAAGAACCGCATCGTGGTGGCCCAGCGCCCCTCGATCGCTGCGCGATGACACCGGGCGGCCAGGTCGGCGGCGGTGGTGAAGTAGGTCCGGTAGCCGGCGTGTGCTGCAGCGCGGGCCAATCCGACGGACAGATGCGTCTTGCCGGTGCCCGGTGGCCCGATGAGCAGGATGTTGGTCGCCGATTCCAGGTAGCGGCAGGTGCCCAGTTCGTCGATGAGCTTGCGGTCGATCCCGGCAGCGGAGTCGACGTCGAAGTCGGCCAGGGTGGCCGGTGTGGGCAGGCAGGCGAACCGCAACCGGCCGGCCAGTCGGCGGGCGGTGGAGGCCTCGACTTCCACGGCCAGCAGCCGCTCCAATGCGACGGTCAGGGACAGGCCTTCGGCGGTGGCCTGGTCGAGCACCGCGGGCAGCGCTTCGGCGGCCGCGGTGAGTTTGAGTTCGGCCAGGTGTGAGCGCAGCTGCTGATAGCGGCTCGCCGCCGCCGACGGCGACTCCTGGGTGGCGGTTGTGGTGGTGGTCGTGGCGTTGGGCGGCGTGGCGGTCATTGGATGGTCCTGTTCTGGGCGGCCCGCTCGTAGGCGGACAAGTCGATGACGGTGGAATCGGTTGACGGAGTCGATGTTTCAATTGCGGTGGTGGATGGCCGCTTGATTGCAAGCAGTTGCGCGGCAGCGGCTTTGGCGGCCGGTCCCGGTGGGATGCGTTCCTTGCGGCGATGCGGACGCCCGGTGGCTGCGGTGGCCATCGCCGCGGTGTCCAAGGCGATGACATGCCCGCTGTCACGCACCATCACCCCAAGCCCGTCGGCGGCCATCCGGTGGCGAGCGACGATGATCCCGCTCGTGGTGGCGATGTCGCAGAACTCGCCGCCGACCGGATGGGACACCACGACCTGGGCGGCGGCCAGTTCCGGGGGCACCGAGTAGCGATTGCCGCGGTAGGGCACCAATGCCTGCCGGGACGCGGTCCGACGCTCGGAGACGATGACGGGATACGCCTGCGCCGGCGCCGGGTGTAGCGGTTCGGCCTTGGCCACGACAGCGACCGAGGACCGCCCGTCAGCGGTGGCCCGCATTCGGGTGTCACCACGGACCCGGGCGAAGCGATCCACGCTGGCCTGGGCCGCCTCCACGGTGGCCTCGTCGGCCAGGGTGCGCCACCAGCGTTGCGCGGCGGTGTGATTGACCTTCTCCACCACGCCCTTGCGGTTGCCGCGCCGGGCCGGGCAGATCGCCACCGCGACGCCGTAGTGCTTGGCCACCCCGGCGAACGATGCCGTCACCCGACCCGAGCCGGGGTCACACACGGTCGCCATCCGATCGAAGCGCCACACTCGCGTGAGTCCACCGAGGCCGCGGGTGACGCGGTCCAGGCCGGCGACCAGATGCGGCTGATCCTCCGAGGGCGCCAGATAGCCGCGCCACTTCCCGGAATGCGCCAGCGAGCCGACCAGCAGGTGCGCGGTCTTGCCCCAGCCCCACGACTGCGGTGGATCGGGCAATTCCAGCCAGTCCCATTGGGTTTCATCCCCGGGCTCGTGCGGGATCACCGCGTTCGGGCGCTGCGTGGCGGTCCGGCAAGCCTCACAGACCGGGCGCAGGCTGCGGGCGCGGATGTTGCGGGTCAGGCTCTGATACGACAACCCGAACCCCAGGTCCTCCAGTTCGTCGAACAGGGTGCGGGCCCACAGGTGCGGGTCCTCGGTCAGCCTCGCGGTGATGTAGTCGACGAACGGATCGAATGGATCCGGGTCGGGCCGGGCGCGGACCCCGGGCGTGCCGTCACCGGCCAGATACTTGCGGACCGTCTTGCGGTCGAAGCCGGTGTGGCGGGCGATCGCCGAGATCGTCCAACCACGTTTGTGCAGGGCATGTACTTCCACATCGTCCTCCCATGTGAGCATGAGAAAGCGGGCCTCCTTCGATGGAGCAACTGGCGTCAGACACCAGCAGCTTCGAGGGAGGCCCGCCCTTCTCGGCGGAGCCACACGGGTGGGGAATTTCGATGAGCGTCAGTGGGGAAATTCAGTGAGCGCGGTCAACGTCACAGAGCAGTGTGCTTGTCAACGGCAATCCGGGGAAACCCGCGGGACAGTGCCACAGAAAGTAGACCGCCACCCGCAAGGGAGGTAAGGGTGAAACGGTGCGGTAAGAGCGCACCAGCATCCCGGGTGACCGGGATGGCTAGTGTCCTGAGTCATTAATTACGGCTCAGTTGTTAGACTGGGTCATGCCCACTCCTCAGGCTGCTGCGATCGTGTTGACCGATACTGAACGTGCCGAGTTGGAGGGGTGGGCGCGGCGTCGGAGCAGTGCGGCGGGGTTGGCACTGCGGTCGCGAATTGTGTTGGCGGCTGCCGACGGCGGGTCCAACACAGAGTTGGCGGCCAACCTGGGGGTCTCGCGGTCAACGGTGAAACGGTGGCGCAATCGGTTCGTGGAGTTGCGCTGTGACGGCCTGCTCGACGAACCGCGTCCAGGCCGGCCGCGGGTCGTGGGTGACGAGCAGATCAAGGCGTTGATCACCCAGACGCTGGAGTCTGCTCCCAAGGACGCTACGCACTGGTCGACGCGGTCGATGGCCGAGCATCTCGGGTTGAGTCAATCGATGGTCTCCCGTGTCTGGCGGGCGTTCGGATTGGCGCCGCACAAACAGGACTCGTGGAAGCTGTCGAAAGATCCCTTGTTCGTGGAGAAGGTCCGTGACGTCGTCGGGCTCTACCTCGACCCGCCCGAACGCGCGGTGGTGCTGTGTGTGGATGAGAAAACCCAGATCCAGGCACTCAATCGCACCGCGCCGGTGTTCCCGATGCTGCCAGGCACCCCGGCGCGTGCCAGCCACGACTACGTCCGTCACGGTACGTCGAGCCTGTACGCGGCGTTGGATCTGGCCACCGGCCAGGTCATCGGCTCGCTTCACGCCCGGCACCGTAGCCAGGAATTCCTGGCCTTCCTCAAAAAGATCGACGCCGAAGTCCCCGCCGATCTGGACTGCCACGTCGTCCTCGACAACGCCTCCACCCACAAGACGCCGGCGGTAAAGCGTTGGCTGACAAACCATCCCCGGTTCGTCCTGCACTTCACACCGACAAGCTCCAGCTGGCTCAACCTCGTCGAACGCTGGATCGCGGAACTGACTACCAAGAAACTGCGCCGCGGAACCCACACCTCGGTACGCCAACTCAACGCCGACATCCGCGCCTGGATCCAGCACTGGAACAACAACCCCCGGCCCTACGTCTGGACCAAGACCGCCGACCAAATCCTGGCCAACATCGCCAACTACTGCACCCGAATTAATGACTCAGGACACTAGGTAAACCCCACCCGAAGCAAGGCCAAGAAGGCCGCAACCTGGTTGTGGCTGCGCAAGCGTTCAAGGGCTGCTCGCCCGAGTTTGCGGGTAGGCCGCTTGAGGCACCCGGCGACGGTGTGTCCAGATGGATGGTCGCCACCTCGCCGGAAGATCCCGGCGAGGTACAGAATCCGGCTTACAGGCCAACTCGTCCCACCGCTATTCACCACGCGATATATGGACGCTGAATCCCTCTGCTACGCAGCGACCACGCACGGCAGCTTACGATCCGGCTATGAAACATTCGGTGAGGTCAGGTGTCGAAGACCAGTGGCACCGGGCACGCCGCAAGCGGACGGGCAGGTGTTCTGCCCCGTAGCCAACTGGGGTTCCCCAGAAAAGTGCAGCGCGGCGGAACACGTGGAGAGTTGTTTACGACTCCACACCTATCCGGTGCCCGGGGTCAAACCCCGCCCTTCTCGCCACTCAACTCGCGGAAGAAGGCACTCGTGACACACTTCCTTCGCACGCCTTCAAAAATCTCTGTTGATAGCTGATGACATGGGGGCTGCTCGCCCAGCGCGCCAAATAGCGTGGATCAGTCGTGAGTAACACGCGATCCTGGAGATCGATGAACTCTGGCTCGACCAGCATCGACATCACCATCGGGAACAGCGTGTCTCCGTCGAGAGAACAGACGATCAATCGTGAATCAGGCAGATTTGATGCGCGCAGCCAGCGCACTGAGGCACGAGCGCTGTCCAAGCCATCGCTGCTTTCATTGTGGCGATAAGCCACCATCCGCTTGGCCTGAGACAGGGTTTCAAGGAGGTCGAGTTCAGCGTCGCCCTTACCCAAGTAGTGGTTCGCAATCAAGTACTGCCGAAGTTCTCTGATGAACCAGGAATCCTCAGTGGCTTCGAATGCGGCCAGCAACCCCGATATACGACGCGTGGCACTGAGCCGGTTACGTATGAAAGCGTTGATGAAATATGGCCGGATCTGCAATGCGAGAGGTGTCTGATACGGCTCGAACATAAGCGTGAAGTTGACGCGGTGACCCAACTCATGCAGCTTGTGCGCCAAGGAATGTCCGCGTAGGAGATCCTCGGGAGATCCGTCATAGTATCGGTTGTTCAGTAGACCATCGCCAGTCAGGAGCTGACTCGAAGCTGAGGGTGAGATCGCTCCTGTATGAGGGACTTTGACCACCAGGCGGTAGCGCGACAGGATATCCTCGTACATCTGAATCTCGTCGAGTATCTTGGCGAAGTCCTGTTCGTACGGATCGTGGAGTTCGACGGAGATGTCACACCCGGGGCCGACCTCGTCTCCTATTGCCTGTAACACTTCGTTGAGATCAGAGAATTGGCCGCCAACGTTGGCCTCCGGGTTGTTGAGAAAAAGGTCGTAGACGATCCCCGGATTGCAGGTCACATTGGCAATCAGATCGCGACATTCGGCGATTTCGTACGGGTTGGCAGAGTCTGCCGAGAACAGCAATGACGTCGGCCTACGTTGCCCATCCCGGGCATAGCCGATATCGCGAACGAGATCCAGGGTGACAGAGTGTGTCCCGGTGGTCTCCACACGGAAACCGGCTGGTGTGGATTCTCGCTTCGGCTCGAACAGATCAACAACCTCGCGGAAGCGAGCAGAGACATTCACCGCCGAACCAGTCTCGACCTGCGCCAGGATCGAGGGGTGAACTGCGTGAACGTATTCCGAGGCCCCCGACTCGACCCGCAACTGTCGTTCCCTGATCACTGTGGCGGAGTCGAGGTTTGGGTGAAGGGATGTTACGAGCACTGCACTTCCTTTATCTCAGTGGTGGCTTTTACCAGACTTAGGCTGTCTTGGAACGCTTTGCTGGCGGCGATGTCGTCCAGGCGCGTCATACAGGCGCGGCTATAGGCGGAATGGTCGAACTCGGTGAAGTGCGTGGTGCTGGCCGCCGCCGCCCATAGCGCCTCGCGCAAGCGGCTGTGGAAGCGATACATTCGCAGAGCCGCGAGCAGATATTCGAGTGAATCCCCCGTCGAGTTGTACTCGTCGGCGAATTGGCGTTCCTCGACGGCACTCAACTCCCACTTCTCGGCAAAATCACCACAATCGAAGAACCTGTCTCCGCCGCCCGCATACTCCCAATCGATGAGGCTTACGCCCGACTGCGAGACCAGCACGTTGCCAACCGAAAGGTCTGCGTGTAGCAAGCAGGGTTCGTACGTGCCTCGAGCCCGCTGGCAGCGCCTACTCAATTCGATCGCCCACGTGAAGGGAGCGGACGCCTGCGGGATCAATTCCTCGACCCTCCGGAATAGCCACTCAGCGCCATCGAACGGGTCCGAGATGTAGTTTCGCAACCGAGTCCCGCGGGTGTTCTTATGCAGTCGAGACAATGCGGCGGCAGCCAGGGTGATTACCCGCGAGCGGTCTTCGGGTCCGGATGCGCCGGCGTTCTCGAGGAAGTCAGTGATCAGAGCACATGGATCGCCTTGTCGCCATGCCACGAGTTTCGGGCCCAGCTTCAGTTCTTCGACAATCGGCATTACCTGCTTCTGAGTGTGGCGGTTGATTCCGATACGCGCTGCGAGCTCGTTGGAGAGCAACAGTTGAACGGCGAAATCCTCTTGTGCGCCACTGGAATCTGATTCGACGGTGACCCGCCAATTACGATTCGTCATGCCGCCGTCTAGCGCGACCGACTTCCAGGGTCGGCTCGGCCATTGCGCTCGAACGACGGTTTCCAAGTCACGCTGTGCGGTGGAATCTGAGTTAGTCATGGGTCGCCCTGGCCGCTACGCGTGTGTGCCGGAGTCGAGGAACGGTTCGTCCTTCTGAGCCAATCGCTCAGCGGTGGGTACCGCGATGTAGCGTGCCAGGACGATGGCGAGAATGGCCGCAGTCAGCTTTCCTACGAGCACAGCGCCGATCAAGTTTGGCTGGAAGTTGGCCGTGAATGACAGGTGATCGCCCAGCAAGAAGCCACCACATACCACGAACGCGATCGATATCACCTTATCCCGCGGCGACATGTTCTTGACGACGTGGAAGAGCGCGAGCGCATTTGCAGCACCGCCGAGCATTCCGGTGACTCCGGTTTCGCCGATTCCTACCCGATTCCCCAGGCGGCTCAGTGGCCCGGCGAGAAATTTGTTGATCGCGTAGACCATGGGAAACGCACCTGCGAGCATGATTCCGACCGCACCGACGACCTCGAGGGCACGGAAGTGGTCATCCGCCGTGGCAATGATCGGCTCGAATCCCCACGCTCCGAACATCTTCGTGAAGATACCGGTGAAGTACTCGACGATCGACAGTGCGAGGATTATCTTCACGGCCGCATCGATCAGGCGGCCAAAGATGATGAACGCCTTGATCATAAATCCCGGTGCGAACTTCAGTCCGGCGGCGATGGCTACGACGATCAGCAGCAGGGGGAGCAGATTGGCGAGTAGCTCTTGAATGTTGAGGCCGTCAATCACAGTCTCCGAAGGCCCGGTTGTTCGCACATCTCCACGGATGAGCGGACGCGTGATCATTATGATCACCATGGTCACCAAGACCCCGATCGGGATTGTGAGCACGCCCGACATGATGCCCAATGCCATGTATCGCTGGTCGGTCTTCTGTAGCATCGCGAGACCAACGGGGACGGTGAACACAATCGTCGCACCGGCCATGAACCCTGTCACCATTGCCGTGATCCACGCTCCGCTATCACCCGCCGTAGCGAAGGCAAGTTGATACCCGCCCATATCGGAAGCGATGAATGTGGTTGCCGCGATCGAAGGGTCGGCCCCCAATGCTTGCCAGATCGGCCCGGCGCCCTTCTCGACCGCGGTGGTCAGGTATGGGATGGACGCCATGATCCCCGCTACCGGGACGAACAAGTGGCCGATGGAATGAATACCTTGAAGAAATTCCTTCCCAATTCCGGAATCACTGTTACGTATCGCAAATGCAGCACCGATGAGGACGAACGCCATCATGGTGTAGAGAACTATGTTACTGACTATTTGCATGACCCCTCACTTCTGTATGCGGAGCCTTGACGTTCAGGAGTTCTAATAGATGTCTGTATTCGACTACTCCGTCAGTCATGCTCTCGTCCAAACCTTTCCCAGCGTTCTGTATCGGTTGGCCCGGGTCTCCGAGCTCGCTGACGACCACTGCTGCAGCGCTGAGATCTTCATGGATCGTGTAAGTGCTTGGTGTCGCGATTACAGCAGTGATGCCGGCTGTGAGCGCCGCCTGTACACCTATCGCGGAGTCCTCGACAACAACTGCGTCCCCGGCCTTGACGCCCAACCGATTGAGGGCAAGCAGATAAATGTCCGGTGCAGGCTTCTTCAGCTGAACATCATCGCCCGCGCACACAGTGAAGTGGCCGGCCAGGTCCGCTCCCATCACCTTGTTCAGGACCGCACGGACTGATTCGTGCGCAGAGGTCGACGCGACTGCGAGTAGCCAACCTTGTCGAAGCGCTTCGCGAGACAACCGTCGAACGCCGGAGCGAGCCTTAATTGCACCAGAGTCGAGCAATTCGACATATAGTTCGGTCTTTCGCCGATGCCATGTCGCGATCAGGGTTTCGAGTTCGATTCCATTGGTGAGTTCGTGTTGCTCGAGGAATTCTCGGGATAGGAGAGCGCGTAGCCGCTCCTTGCCGCCGCCGACCTGCAGAGCCTGCCGGTAAGTCTCGTCGGTCCACTGGAATGCGACTTTGTTTTCCGCAAAAACCCTATTGAACGCGACTCGATGGCCGTCCCGTTCGGTGTCGGCAAGAACACCATCGCAGTCGAGAATAAGCGCTTTCACGACGACACCGAGCCGGCACTGCCGAACTGTCGGATGTAGTGGACCACGATCTGTTGAAGGTCTTGCCGTACTTGCGCGATTACTGTCAGCGGTTCCGCGGCCGAGGGGTGCGCAGTGAGATAATTTCGGTATCCCTCGATAAAGGCACGCTTCAATGCGGTCGAAATGTTGACCTTTGCACACCCCGCGGCGATCAGTTCGCCGAATTGTTCTGCAGAGAGTCCCGATCCGCCGTGCAAGGCCATAGGGATGTTTGTGGCGGCGACGAGATCCCGGACCCGCTGGATATCCAGCTGGGGCTCTTGCTTATAGAGGCCGTGTGCGTTTCCGATGGCTGGTGCGAAACAGTCGATCCCGGTGACATTGATGAACTCGATGACCTTCTCGAGCGGGTACAGAGTAGGAGCGTCGTCGCTGCCGATGCCGTCCTCGACGCCTTGGATTCCCTCGACCTCGCCTTCGACGTTCACCCCGCGGGCGTGAGCTTCCTCCACCACCTCTTTGGTCTGGGCAGTCGCCTCGCCCAACGACAAGTGGGATGCATCGAACAACACCGAATCCCAGCCCTCGCGGATGCATTCTGAGATGACACCCCGGTCCGGGCAGTGGTCCAGGTGCAGTGACACCGGCGATCCGGAAGCTGAGGATACCAGCTTGAAATGATCCGATAGGCGCCTTGCGCCAATGGATTTCACTGTCTTCACAGATGTCTGGATGATGATCGGCGCTTTCTCTGCCTCTGCAGCCTCAACGGCGGTTCGCAATGTCAACTCATCAAAGACATTGAGCCCCAGGACGCCGTAGTGACCGGCCAGCGCCGCACTGACGATCTCGTTGAAAATGTTGCTTGCCAATTTATTTCGTCCGTTTCGAGGAGGTTGACCAGCGTCCGATACCGAAGGCGGCCAGCGGTACAACGCCCAGAACTGCCAGAACGACGGACACCAGTGGTAGATCGGATCTCTCTAGCGTGACCTCGGATCGCCACGCACCCAGCGAGGCCTTCACGACAATACGGCGGTCTTGGATATGGACACCGTCGACGGTTACGGGGAATCTCCCTACGGGCGACAAGACTTGCATGATCTTCTCCAGTGTTCGTGCCTCAGCGGAGGCGGCTGTCTATTTGACGGACGGTTTCGGTCGCCACAGCCAGCGACTCGTGATCTGTCTTTGGATCCGCCGTTGAAAAGCACTCGTAGACCGTCGGAGCGTCGGAGAACACGGCTCCCTCGATGTTGCGCATAGGAATTCGCCCGGCGGCCAGGATCACCGAGTCCGCGTGAAGCTCTACAGGACCGTCCGCAGTCTCGATCACGAGAGTGTGAAGGCGCGGAAAGCCAAGCACGGCTTTGGGAGTCGCCTGGTCGTATACCTGCACGCCTGCTTGCCATACACCTGTTCCCGGCCCGGCAGTCACCACGGTCACTCGCTCAGCACCCTTGCTCAGCAGCTTGCTGCTCAGGTGATGCGCCAACTCGCCGGCACCGATAACGACGGGTCGACGGCCAGGCAGTAAGCCGGCGTCCAGAAAGTGAAGGGCTGCTGATCCCGGCAACACGCCACTTCCTCGCTCACCACCGATGTTGAGCTCAGCTCGGGTTCGGGGTCGCGTTCCAGTCGCGAGAACGAGCGCTGTGATAGCGGTGCTGGTGGCGCCGTCGATACCCAGTGTCGACAGGCTTCCGTTACGGTATTCGACTGCCAGCGTGCCCAAGACCAGCTTGACACCCGCGGCTTGTGCCGCTTTGACCAGTGTCGCCGCATCGCGCTCAGGCTCCTGCCCCCCGGCCTGTGGGAGTCGTTCCACCAGAGTCACCGTCAACCCTCGTTCGGCCAGCATCCGGGACGCGTGAAGTCCACAGCGGCCACCGCCGGCCACCATCACGTCAGTCATTGGTGTTTCCCACCCCCAAGTCGGAGCCTTCTTCGTGATATGGGATCTGCCAGGGCTCATGGCCCGTGTAGAGCGAGGTGATGAACGAAACACCGGACAGACACGCTGAACCTTGGCACCGGCCCCATGTTGCGTGTGTTCGGCGGGCGACGCCGGCGATCGACGTCGCGGGCAAAGGCGATGACAGCGCTTGGTGAATATCAGCCGCAGTGACCTTCTCGCACGCGCAGATGACGGTGCGCCCGAGCGGGTCGGCGGCTGCGCGTGCACAATCCAGGTCCTGCCAGAGCGGGCTAGAGTAACTCAGGGTGCGAACAGGATTCGGCGCCGCATGGGTGCTAAGGCCTCGTTCCCAGAGCAGGGTGGTCACGTACGGGCCAATCCCCGGCGAAGCCGAGACGCCAGTGGAGCGAATTCCGGCGACTTGCAAGAGATTCTCGGCAGACTCCGACCATCCGATGCGATAGGTCGGATCGGAATTGGCGCGCACGCCGGCAAAACGTTTGGTCACATAGCTCAAGTCGATAGACGGCATCATGTCCATGCACCGACGCAGGACGGCGTCGAGCCCGTCCTCATCCGTTGACCGGTCGAGCTTGTCGTCTTGGTCTTCGGCTGTCGGTCCCAACAACACCGAGCCGTGCGCGGTGGGCAGCACCATCGGGCCGTGCCCAAGCTTCCCCGGGACCCCGGTCAGCATGCCCGGGACCTGGGCGCCGAATTCGCGGTCGAGCAACGCCCACTGTCCGCGTCGCGGCGTGACCGTGAACTCTTCGCCGCCGAGTGCGCGCGACACCTGGTCGGCACCGAGCCCGGCGGCGTTCACCACGAACCTGGGCCGGAAGGTTCGTCGTGAAGTCTCGACGGACAACACCCGGCCGTCGTCGTTCTTCGCGCTCTTGACCGGTTCCGAGAAGTAGAAACGGACACCGTTGAGCGCAGCCTGCTCGGCATAGGCCACCGATAGGCGCACCGAGTCGACCACGCCTTCGTCGGGGATGTGGAGGCCCGCGAGCGTTTTGGTGGACGCGTGCGGTGCCTCCTGAGACACCTCGTCCCCAGTCAGGAGATGGGCGTCGACCCCGTTTTTCTGGGCACGTTCGGCCCACTTCGGCAACTCTTTGACCTCGTCCTCGGTCAATGCGAGCATCGTGATTCCCACACGACGGAAGGCGACACCGAGATCTTCCGCGATCTTCTCCCACTGGGGCGCCGAAGCCAGGATCAGCTGCGCTTCCAGGCTGCCCGGGGCAGCCGACCATCCGCAGTTGGCCACACCACTATTGGCTTTGGACGTCTCTTCTCCGACGTCGTGCCATCGCTCAACCACGGCGACGTCGATGTCGAGGAGCGAGAGCTCCCGCGCGATCGATGTTCCCACCACCCCTGCGCCGATGATCAAGACGTCAACAGCGTTGTCTCGCAACGACAATCTGGCACCTCATTCGATTAAATCTTGGTCCACCCACTGCCCATTTGGACGTCCACCGAAGAATAGGATTAGCCGATATCAAAGGCCAAGGAAACGGCGTCGTATATATGCAAATGGCATATGACCGAGATCGGACCTCGGAATTACCAATAGGTGGACGGTAGCCAACGCGCACATTCACAGCGGGCAGGGTGAAGCGGTGGCCAGCTACGGGCTGGCGACGCCTCAGGTTCCAGATCCCTTGGCGATCGCTTCGGTGAGCAGCGCCTGGAAGTATCGATCAGCGGGTGCCTGGACTACGTTCCGCAATGTCACCGCACGGACATCCCGCTGGCCCCAATCGACCCCCGAGACCGTGAAGTCGACGAGCTCACCGCGCCGTCGCTCATCCGTAATGGCATAAATGGAAACGAACCCGATTCCGGTGCTCTGGCGAGCTACGCGCTTGATCGCGTCGATCGAGCCCATCTCCCACACCGCACCCCAACCCGGATCTGCCGTGTGCAGCCGCAGGGCTTGCGCACGGGTGCTCGAACCATGTTCCTGAACCAACAGTGTTCGAGACTTCAACTGGTCGAGGGAAACGCAGCCATCGGAGGAGATGTCGACTGCGCCGGGACTGCAGATGCCGACGATCTCGTCAGCGCCGATGCTCTCGGAGCGAAGACCGGGCAACTTGGACTCACTGCAGATGATGGCAAGAGTAATCCGCCCCTTGTGTAGCCACTCCATCACGGCTTCAGTCGAACCGACGGAGACCCTCACGGCGACGTCTGGGCAGCGGGCGATGAAAGACGCGACGACAGCGGGCAAGATGTAAGTACCTGGCACCGACGACGCGCCGACGGATAACACTCCCGATCGCAATCCGGCGCGCGCGGCCAGCGTTGATTCACCTGCAGCGAGGCTGGCCAGTGCCTGCGAAGCGCAGCGTGCCAGGATCTGGCCCGCGGGGGTCAGTACCAGTGACCGACCAGAACGTTCGGCTACGGGCTCGCCGGCTGCCGAGTTCAACAGACGTAAATGCTCGCTGGCCGAAGGCTGGCTGATTCCGATGGCAGCAGCCGCTGCGGAGAGGCTCGAAGCCCGATCCAGTTCGATCAGCAACCTCATCCGTGTGGAATCCCACACATCCATCAGTGTCGGCATGACGTCATAGTTCCCTAGTCGGGGCGACATGACCAGCCTGAATCGCTTTGAAGCGCCCGAACCGGCGCTGGCGTGAAGTCGATGAATCTCACGCTGCCTTATCACGCGCACGCCGTCGAAGCGGGCCGGGTCGGCGATCAGCACTCGCTGGCCTTCGGCCAGGACGGCGTTGTTGGCGGTGTTCCACGATACTGCCAAGGCTTCGGCGACGCCGGTGACGGTCAGGTGTTGGCAGACAATGGCTTTGAGCGCCCACTGCAGAGCGCTCCGGGATAGCTTGGCGCGTGGTTCGGCGGCGTTGCTGAGGTCTTGGCGCCACACACGGGCACAGCCGGCGCAGCGGTAGCAACGGATCGTGACCAGCAGTGTGGTGGGGCGCCCGAACGGCTCATGAGCCAGTTCTCGGGTGAGGCTGTCACGGGCACGGCCTTCCTCGCCGCAGCGGCGGACCAGCGGTCCTCGTCGGTGACTCGGCACGCCAGTACCGCGTGATCGGGGTGGACCTGCTGGCCGGTCACCTCCAACCCGAGGTCGTCGAGGCGGCAGAAAGTGGTCAGGTCAGCGCAGGCGAAGCCCGCTCGACCGGTAGCGTTGGGCACGTCGAGGTCTTTCGGATGAGGCGTGTAGGAACCTTCATCTTCGAGAGACCTCGACCCCTATCCGGCAGCGACGCGCCGATCACCTCTACACCCTCAACTGCGAAGAGCCCCTTTACCCGGCTAATCTTGAGCCTCCTGGCGACCGGTATCGCACCGCGCTCCTTCTATTCCGCCGAAAACGCAGAATCCAGGATTACCGCTCACTTTGACGGCCTGCCGGCAGATTTCGTCGCTGCGGCAGTTGCAGCACTTGGCTCACAGTTCGAAGAAGGGTTTCATTCGTACAACGTCGTCAACCCGCATGAAGACGCCGTATCGTTGGATGTCATCGTCGACTGGCTCATTGAAGCGGGCGAGCCGATCCGACGCATCGACCACTATGGTGATTGGTTTATGCGGTTCGATACTGCTGTCCGCGGACTGCCAGAATCATTACGGAAGTACTCCGTCTACACACTGATGGACGGCTACCGGCAACCGCAAACTGCGCTGAGCGGCTCAGCCGTCCCGGCGGATAAATTTGCCACAGCTCTCCGAGAATCGGGTAATGGCACCTCGTCCATCCCGCACATTACTCCGGGCCTCGTCGCGAAATACGATAGCGGACCTGAGGAAACTTGGCCTGGTGGGACTCGCGTGACCTACCGCTCGTTGTGGCAGTCACTGAGCTGATCATCCTGAGCGCCATCAACAAGTTGACACGGGCGAATAGAAGCAAGCCATTAGTTATATAAGGAGACGCAAATGATACGACCCGGAACTACTGCACTAATTACGGGAGCAAGCGGCGGCATAGGCGCAGAGTTCGCAGCACAGCTCGCTGATCGAGAGGTCGACCTCGTCTTGGTGGCACGTAATACCGATAGGCTCGCTGAAGTCCGCGACGTGCTCAACAAGCGCAAACCTCGCGTCCGTATTGATTTGATAGAAGCCGATTTGTCGACTCCTCAATCGGGAGCGGAGATTTCTCGGCAAGTAGCCTTACTCGACCGGCATATCGATGTTCTGATAAATAACGCGGGCGCAGGTATTCATGGTGATTTTTGACTCAGAATATTGAAACGCATTTAGCGCAAATTCAACTTAATAGTATAACTGTAGTAGACCTGACTGCGCGGTTCCTTCCGGGAATGGTGAAGGCAGGCCACGACCTTGTCATCAACATCGCTTCGACCGCCGCGTTCCAACCAACTCCCAGCATGGCGGTGTATGGAGCAACGAAGGCGTTTGTCCTCTCTTTCACCGAGGCTCTATGGCAGGAAACCCGCGAAGCCGGCGTCCGTGTGTTGACCGTATGCCCGGGACCAACCGAGACCGAGTTTTTCGCACGCTCGGGTGAGCAGTTCATGTCGGAAGCGCGACAGACGCCAAAACAAGTTGTAGACGCTGCCCTTAGTGCTGTTTCTAAGTCCACCCCTACCGTTGTATCGGGTGCACGGAACAGTTTACTTGCCTGCTGTTACCGCTTTATGCCAAGACGGGTCATGCTGAAGGTCACACAACGGATGATGAGGCCAGCAGCCGTTCACTAGTAACACAGGGGTGCGACCCGCGGCAACGAGTCGGGCAGGATTCCAATCAAGCCACCGAAGCAGGACCGGGCCGGCGTTGCCGCCCCCGATCGGATGGACAGATCCTCGGAAGAGCACCCTTCACGGGGGCCCGACGATTCACGAGTCACACCCAATCAGGAGGGCGACAGCGATCCTGTCAGCCAGCACAGGGCCAGCCATGCAAATACTTACAGACGGTTCACACTGCCCGAACACACCCCATAGCCAGGCCCGCAACACCAAAACACCGTGGGCTCCCGATGAAACCCCTTCAGTCCGAACGAACCCACGGGACTGGGACGTATTAACGACTTGTCACCAACTTGAAGTGTCTGTGCCGTTTTCATCATTTGCTGAAAACTTTTTGGACCGGACTCGGCGGGTGGCGTGACCGTCAAGACCCCGACGGCACCATCACCTGGACCTCGCCCACCGGCCACACCTACACCACCCACCCCGGCAGCCGTCTCCTCTTCCCGGCCCTGTGCAGGCCGACGGCCACCCTCTGGACCGGTGACCCACCCACCGTCCCCATGACCGACAACCGCGGGGCGATGATGCCCCGGCGCACACGCACCCGCGCGCAGGGCCGCGCCGCCTACATCACCGCAGAACGACAACGCAACGCCGAAACACGCGCCGAAGGCCCGGGCGGCAACGACCCGCCCTTTTAGCGGGGCGGCGAATAGTTCGGCCGGCCGAGCCCGAGGACGTGCTGGGCGATCATGTTGCGGAACACCTCGAGCGTGCCGCCGTAGATGCCGGTCGGTCCGGCCAGCCGGAACAGGTACTCGCCGCTGAGTCCGTCCGGCACCGCGGCCACCGCCCCGCGGACGTCCATCAGTTCCGGGGTGATGTCGCGGAGCGTCTGCGCGATGGCCACCCGGCCGAACATCTCCGGCGTGCTCAGGGCCGCTTCCAATCGGGCGATGCTGCGCCCCAGCCGGTATGCCACCGAGTCGTCGTCGAGCCGCCCGTTCGCGGATACCTCGCCGGCCACCCGGTCGACCTCGTCGGCGAGTAGTAACGCGTGTTCGGACATGACTGCGATCTTGCTCAGCCCGCCGGCGTCACGCTCGACGGTTCCGTGCTCGGCGTTGAGCGCCTCCCGCAGCACGGCCCAGCCGCCGTTGACGGCGCCGACCCGGTATCTGTCATCCACGCGCACATCGCTGTAGTAGGTGATATTGGTGCGGTCGCCGTCAACGGTTCGGATCGGCTGGATGTCGACGCCGGCCGAGTCGAGTGGCACCAGGAACATCGTCAGGCTCTGATGTTTGGGCGCCGCCGGGTCGGTGTTGGTGATCAGGAAGACGTACTGCGCGTGGTGGGCGTTCGACGTGAACATCTTCGAGCCGTTGATGATCCACCCGTCACCGTCACGCACCGCGCGGGTCTTGCACGTGGCTACGTCGGAGCCGCCCTCGGGCTCCGTGTAGCCCAGACAGAGCCGGAACCGTCCGCTCAGCACCTCGGGCAAGATTTCGTCCCTCAGCTCGTCGGACCCGAACCGGTCGACCGCATTCGCGACCATCGACGTGGTGCCCCAGTGGAACCACGGTGTGTGCGCCCGTCCGATCTCCAGCTCCCAGATCCGCCGTTGGACCGGGGTGAAGCCCCCGTCGTGCGCGGCGCGCCAGTCCCGTTCGAGATACCCCGCTGATCCGAGAGCCAGGTGGACCGTCTCGTCGAAGTTATCGCCTGTGCGCCGGTCCCTGGCGATGACGTCGTCAGTCACCACCGACGCCAGGAATTCCCGCAGCTCTGCCTGGAAAGCTCTGTCTTCCTCGGACAGTGCGACTTCGGAGAAGTCCATCGTGACACCTCCCGCTCTTGGCACCGCTGTGGCAAGCCACTCCGCAGCGTGACATTATGACGTGGATTTGTAAAGCACGTGGGACGTCGAAGAGGAGTCGGTGTGGGAATCGTGACGACGACGTCGGAGACCGCGTTCACCCAGTCCCCCGAAGTCATCTACGACTTCGTGACCAATCCGGTGAACTGGACGAAGACGTATCCGGGCAGCGCGCACGTCGGGAAGGTGCCGGACAAGTTGCCGCTGGAGGTCGGTGACACCTGGACCGAGACCGGCCCGGACGGCGAACGGATCTTCACCTGGCATCTGGCCATCGCGATGCGGCCGAAGTTGTGGATGTTCAACTCCTTGGGCAACCTCGGCCACGACCGGGACGGCAACGGCGGTATGCCCGGCCGGATCAGCGTCCAGTACAAGTTCACCCGGCCCGGCGAGGGAATCACCCTGTTCAGCAGGACCATGACGGTGGAGGCGTACAAGGACGCGCCGATGCCCGACGGCTTCTTCCGGATCGTGAACCCGGCCAACATCGACGCCTACCACCAGGCGATCGCCCGGGAATTAGCGAACGAAGGCACGGCGTAACGCCGCACCCTGGAGGTTGAAGAGCGCTTCGCTGATCTCCCATTCCGGGACCAGCGAATCGAAACCGTGGCAGGTGCCGCTGAACACATGCAGATCGGTGGCTACACCCGACCACAGCAGTCGTAGCGCATAGTCGATCGCTTCATCACGCAGCGGATCGAGCTCCGAGCAGGTGATCAAGGCGGGCGCCACTGCGGAGAAGTCCTGCGCGCGGGCCGGCACCGCGTCATCTGGAACCGGCCCGTCCGCCCCGTAGTGCCGCCACATCCAGTGCACGGCTTCGCCGTCGAACCCCGGCGTGGTGGTGAACTCCGCCTTCGACGGCGACGGACGGTCGTCGAGCACCGGTTGGTGCAGCATCTGGAACACCACAGGCGGCGCGTCGCCGGCCGCGGCCCGTTGCGCGAGGCCCGCCGCCAGGGCCGCTCCGGCACTGCTGCCCGCCACGGCGATCGTCGCGGCATCGACACCGAGCTCTGCGGCACTGTGGGCCGCCCAGTCCAGGATGGCAGCGGCATCGTCGAGCGCTGCCGGGTACGGGTGTTCGGGGGCCAGCCGGTAGTCGACCGACAGCACGATGCATCGTCCCCGGCGGGCCAGCTCGATGCACTGCCGGTGGTCGGTGTCCAGATTGCCGAGCACGAACGCCCCTGAGTGGCAATAGATCACCGCACCGCACCCGGGCGGTCCGCCGCGGTAGATCCGCACCGCGACCTGGTGCCCGTGCGGGACCGGGACGAAGCGCTGCTCGATCTCCACGCCGACGGGGTCGAGGGTCTCGGCCGTCTCGGCGCGCCGTTGGTTCAGCGAGTCCCGCACCGCGCCGAGGACCGGCGGCGACAGGTCGGTGCGAGCCTGCGCGAGGTGGCGCAGCGCCGGGTCGAGACGCTCGACGATGTCACGCTCGGTCACGGCGGCCTACCGCTGTCCCGCGGTCTGGGCGCCGACACGGATGGCCGACCGGCTCTGCGGTGCGGCGAAGACGTAGTCGCGCGGCCTGAACCGGCGCGTCATCTGCCAGAAGGCCCGAGCGCTGCGCGGCCACTGGGTCACCACGCGGCCGTTGGCGGCGCGGAAGTAACTGCTGCACCGGGTCAGCCACACGGTGCCCTGCATCCAGGCGTCGATCGACTCCAGGTAGCGCGTCATCACGTCGGACCGCACCTCGATGTAGGCCCTGTTCCTGCGCCGCATGTGCTTCAGCGCCCGCACGACGTAGTGCGCCTGCGCCTCCAGAATGAAGATGACGCTGTTGGAGCCGACGTTGGTGTTGGGGCCGTAGAGCATGAAGAAGTTGGGAAAACCGGGCACGGTCATCCCGAGGTAGGCGAACGCCCCGTCGCGCCAGGTGTCACGCAGCAGCGCCCCGTCGGCGCCCCGCACCTCGATCTGCCCGAGGTAATCTGCTGCCGCGTATCCGGTGGCGCACAACACGACGTCGACGTCGAGTTCGGTGCCGTCCTCGGTGACCAGTGATCGCGACCGGAGTCGGCGTGCGGGGCTGGACACCACCTCGACATGCGGCTGGGTCAGCGTCTGCATGTAGTCGGTGGCGAACACCAGACGCTTGCAGCCCAGCGGATGGTCCGGGGTCAGCTTGGCGCGCAGTTCCTCGTCGGGCACGGTCGCTTCCAGCGATCGCAGCGCAACGCTGGTGAATTCCTCGGTCTTGTCACTGCCGTTCTCGATGACCGAGATGTTCGATTCGCTGCGCAGCCACAGCCGGGTCCGGTAGATCTTCTTGGCCAGCGGGACGTGGGCGAACACCCACTTCTCCCGCGCGGTGTACTCGCGGTCCGGTTTGGGCAGCACCCAGGTGGGTGAGCGCTGCACCGAGTACACTTTGGCCGCCTGCTTGGCGACCTCCGGGACCAGTTGGGCCGCAGTCGATCCCGTGCCCAGCACGGCGACGCGGACGCCGCGCAAGTCGACGGAATGATCCCAGCGCGCGGTGTGCATCATCGTCCCGGTGAACGGTTCCTCCTCGACGAGGTCGGGCATCACCGGCTGGGTGAACATCCCGATGGCGGAGACGACGACGTCGAAAGTGTGTTCGTCGCCCGCGGCGGTGGTCAGCAGCCAAGTGCGGGATTCGGGAACCCATTCCGCCGACGCGATCTCGGTGTTGCAGCGCAGGTTCTCGTGCAGGCGGTAGCGCTGAGCGCAGCGTTCGAAGTAGTCCAGGATCTCCTGCTGGCCCGACCACAGTCGCGACCAGTGCGGGTTCAGTTCGAAAGAGTAGGAGTACAGGTGCGATTTCACGTCGCAGGCCAGGCCGGGATAGGTGTTGACGCGCCACGTACCGCCGACGCCGTCTTCGCGGTCGAAGATGGTGAAGTCGGTGAAGCCCGCCTTGCGCAGGAAGATCCCGAGTGCAAGGCCTCCCGGACCGGCGCCGATGATCGCCACGGAGAGCGTCTTGGCCATAGAGATCGTCATCCAATCTGCAGCGACTGCCCACCGTCGACGATGAGCTCCGAACCGGTGATGAAGGAGGCATGCTCGGAGACCAGAAACGCGACCGCGTCGGCGATCTCGGTGGGTCTGCCGATGCGGCCCATCAATGCCGCGCCCGCCAGCCGCGACTGGGTGGCCGGATCCAGCATCGGTGTCTCGACGGGCCCGGGGAACACCGCGTTCACCCGGATCCCCGCAGGCGCCAACTCGACGGCGGCGACCTGGGTCAGGCCGCGCAGAGCCCATTTGGACGAGCCGTAGGCGCTGTGGTTCGGGAACGGGCGGATCGCCCCGGTGCTGCAGGTGTTCACGATCGACGCGTTGGGGACGCCGCGCAGATTCGGCAGTGCCGCCTGGATGCCGAGGAACGGCCCCAGACAGTTGACCCGCCAGCTACCTTCGAAGCCTGCCGCAGTCTCGTCCGACAACGGAGCGCGGTGCAGCACACCGGCATTGTTCACCAATGCGGTCAGCGCACCGAACCTCTCCACTACCGACGCGACCGCGCCGCACCACTGTTCCTCGGAGGTGACGTCCAGGTCGACGGCAACTGCCCTGTCGCCGAATTCCGCCACGGTCTGCCGTAACTCGTCGGCACGCAGATCGCATGCGGCGACGCAGAACCCGTCGCGCACCAGCCGGGCTGTGATCGCCGCACCCTGCCCGCGGGCGGCACCGGTGACCAGTGCGACCCGGTTCGGCGCCATCAGGAGTACCTCGTCGACGCCGGCGCGTCGGTCTGCCCGCGCGCCTCGGCCAGGTGCGCGGCGGCGCCGCGGCGCAGCGCTTGCGACTCCGAGGCCAAGGTGATCATCCGGAATCCTCTCTGCGCCATCTCATTACCGACCAGGCCGGTGTTGGCGTGAACGCCGGCCACCAGGCCGGCACCGGTGGCGACGTGCTGGAGGCGACACATCGCGTCCAGCACATCGGGGTGCGTCCACGCGTCGACCGGGCCGTGCCCCATCGAGATCGCGAGATCGGCAGGGCCGACGTAGATTCCAGCCAGTCCGTCGACACCACAGATGTCGTCGATCGCGGCGAGACCACGGGCGGTCTCGACCATCGCGAACACCGACACACGTTCCTGCAACGCCCTCGGATCGCTGCCCAGGCTCGCGCGCAGCGGCCCGAAGCTGCGTACGCCGGCGGGGGCGTACCGGGTCGCGGCCACCGCCGCGGCGGCCTGTTCGCCGGACTCGACCATCGCTACCACCACACCGTCGGCGCCGGCGTCGAGCACCCTGCCGATCGGCGCCGCGTCGGGGCCCGGCAACCGCACGACCGTGGCGATCGGAACGTGCTCCAGCCGGCGCAGCATCAGCGCGACGTCGGCGTCGCGCAGATACCCGTGCTGGACATCGAATCCGACGTAGTCGTAACCCGCGGCGGCGAACTCCTCCGGCCCGAGCACCGTCGGACCAACCACCCAGCCGCCCCAGATCTGCGCCTTGCCCGACAGGGCCTCCTGCAATCGGCTCGCCATGTCAGGCCACGATCGCGATCTTGATGCGGCCAGGCATGGGGCGCGAGGCCATCTCGAACGCCGCCGTCGCCTCGTCGACCCCGAAGGTGTGGGTCAGGTAGCGGTCCAGCAGCCCCGGGTGGTCGCGGGCGAACGCGTCGGCTTCGGCGAGCACCCGCCTGCGCTCCAGGGTCACCCCCGACTTCAGTGTCAGGTTGTTACGCAGCATGGTGCGCATGCTGATCGGGTACCAGTCGTCGTCGGGCACACCGAAATAGAACACGGTGCCGCCGAACGCCGCGGCCTCGACCGCATGCGACAGCGTGGCGACCTGGTGTCCCACCGCCTCGATCACGATGTCGGGCTTGGTATCTGGACCCAGTCGGCTGACCCAGCGGTCGCTGGTGGCCCGCACCACCGTGTCGACCCCGAAGTCCGGGCCGGCGGCGGTACGGTCGACGGGGTCCACGCCGGTGACGTGCGCGGCCCCGGCGGCCTTGGACACATACGAGAACAGCAGACCGATCGAACCCTGCCCGAGCACGGCGACGTGGCGGCCCCTCAGGTCCGGTAGTTGCTCGACCGCGTACAGCACACACGCCAACGGCTGCAACGCCACAGCATGAGCGGGGCTCAGCGACCCCGAATAGGCCGCCAACCCGTCGCCGTCGGCGACCACCTGCTCCATCAGGCCGTCGAAGCCGGACGCCCACCCGACGACCCGGTCTCCGGTCCGGTGTTCGGGATGCCGGCTCGCGATCACCTCACCGGCGATCTCGTGGATCGGGAAGCCGTTCATCTCGGCAGCGCACGCACCGGTGTCGCCCGGAAGTTTGCCTTGGGCGCCCCGGAACCCGGGCAGATCGGACCCGCAGATCCCCGCGGCGAGGAAGCGCAGCAGCACCTGGCCCTCGGCGAGCGACTCCGGAGAGCGTTGCGGCACCTCGGTTTTCTCGAAGGTGAACGGCGCGACGAGACGGTAGGCCCACACGTCAAATCTCCACGGGGAGGTTGTTCCAGCCCCACTGGAAGCTCGACGGGGGCCGCGACGCGGCTTCGGTGTCGACGCGGAAGTCGGGCACCCGTTTGAGCCATTCGGTCACCATGATGGCGATCTCCAGTCGCGCCAGATGCGCTCCGAGGCAGAAGTGCTGCCCGCGGCCGAACGCGAGCAGCCTGGCCATCGGCCGGTTCCAGAGGAACTCGTCGGGCTGCGGGTATTCGCGCTCGTCCCGGTTGGCTGAGGCGAGCAGTGAGATGATGCGCTGGCCCGGGCGGATAGTGGTGCCGTGCAGGGTGAACGGCCGGCGCAGCGTGCGCGCGAACCACTGGGCGGGCGCGCAGTAGCGGATCATCTCCTCGCGCGCGACGGGCACGTTGGCGTCCAGATCCGAACGCACCTCGGCGAGTTGACCCGGCTGCGCCGACAGCTCCCACAGTCCGTGCGCGACGATCTTGGGCACGGTCTCGGTGCCGCCGATGAAGACACCCAGCATCTGCACCGCCGCTTCGGTGTCGGACAGCGCCGACCCGTCGGGCAGCCGGTAGGCCAGCAGGTTGTCGACGATGGGCAGCGCGTCGCCCTGCTGTGCGCGCCTGCGCTGCACCACCGGGGTGAGGTACTCCAGGTAGCCGGGCCGCGCGTTGGCCACTTCGACGCCGCTGCCCGGTTGCGCAAGGCTGCCCGCGTTGACAGTGGCCAGCACGTCGCCGGCGAGATCGGTTGGCAGGCCGACGAGTTCGCACACCACTGAGGCCGCGACGATCCCGCCGTAGTCCTGCGTCAGGTCGAACCGGCCCAGTGGTAGCAGTTCGTCGAGCCGCTCGTTGGCCAGCACCCGGATGCGCTCGCCGAGCCTGGCGACGTTCTTGGGCCGGAACGGCGCCGCGGTGCAGCGCCGGACCTCGTCGTAGATCGGCGCATCGAAGTTGGCGTGGAACGGCATCGGGTGCAGGGGCGGATCCGCGACCGGTCCGTCGTTGTGTTCGGCGAGCACCGCCGCGGCCGGCAGCGTCCCCTCCGACGCGACGAACGTCCCGTCGTCGATCTCCAGCACCCGCCAGATGTCGTCGAACCGTGACAGCGCGTAGGTGTCCCACTTGTCCAGGTAGTGGACCGGGTGCTCGTCGCGCAGAATGCGGTAGTACTTCAGCGGGTCGGCCATCACCGCCGGATCGAACGGGTCGTAGGTGAAGTCCGGTGCCACGGTCACATTCGCCCTCACTGCAGCGGGGACGGGGGCAGCGCGGCCAGGATGGAATCCTCCCAGCCGTCACGCAACGCGGGAGCGACGCTCATCCAGGTCACGATCTCGGCCGGCGGACTGTCCTTCCACGACGGGTAGTGGTTCTCGAAGCAGTCCCAGTCCCCTTCCAGCGCCCAGTAGTGGATCACCTCGTTGAACCGGAAGGTGGTGATGAACGAGCCCAGCCAGCGCTTGCCGGTCGATTCCGACCACGGCACGTAGAGACGTTCGAGCTCGCGGATGTAGTCGTCCTGGCGGCCGGGCTTGGTCTGCATGATCTCCTGAATCACCAGTCCGGCCTTGAAGTCCGACTGTTGCAGCTGTGCCAGGGTCTTGTTGCTGCGCCCGGCGTACATGATTCGGCCCTCGCCGCGCGCCCCGGTCTCGCGCAGGAATGCCGCCCACTTGCCTGCTGCGGCCTCGTGGCTGCCGCTGCGGGCCTGGGCTCGGCCGATGCGCGCGTAGTCGGCGAACGCGTCGATTTCCCAGACGACGGTGACCTGCGGCCAGTGTCCGTTGTACGGCGTTGTCTCCCAGAGGGCGAACAGCCGGGCGCCGAGCTCGGTCATCATCGGGTGGTACAGGCCGTCGAACTCGGCGACGAACCGCTGGCTGCCCGCCGACCCGAGGTCGATCGTCTCGTGCAGGTAGAGCAATGTGTGGCTGTGGTATTTCTTCATGTTCACGACATGCTCCCGGTTGACAGCTGCACCCAGCGAGCGTGACACTTATCCGGTGTTTTGTAAAGTCATGACATGACGTCCACTCCGCTGGCCAACGGCTTCTGCTTCGGCGAGGGGCCGCGCTGGTTCGAAGGCCTGCTGTGGTTCTCCGACATGCTCGGCGAAGCGGTGCACACCGTGACGCTGGCCGGTGAGATGAGCACACTCAGTCTGCCCGGCCACGCCCCGTCCGGGCTCGGTTTTCGGCCGGATGGATCGCTGTTGATCGTCTCGACCGAACACCGGCACGTGCTCGGCTACGACGGCGAGTCCGTGACCACCGTCGCCGACCTGTCCGCGATGGTCCCCGCCGCGCTCGGGGACCTGGTGATCGACCGGCACGGTTGCGCCTACGTCGGTTCCCAGGCCCGCGAGGGCGGCGTGATCGTGCGCGTCGATCCCGCCGAACAGCGCGCCGACGTGGTGGCCGACGGGCTGGCCTTCCCCAACGGGATGGCCATCACCGCCGACGGACGGACCCTGATCGTCGCCGAATCGACCGGGCGGCGCCTGACGGCGTTCAGCATCGACGACGGCGGATCTCTATTCGCTCCAAGGGTTTTCGCCGATAGCCTGGACGGCCCCCCGGACGGCATCTGCGTTGACGCCGCGGGCGGGGTGTGGGTGGCGATGACGCTGGCGCACCGGTTTGACCGCATCGAGGACGGCGGCACGGTCACCGACCGGATCGATGCCGACGGCCGCGCCGCCATTGCGTGCAGCCTGGGTGGCCCCGAGGACCGCACCCTGTTCCTGCTGACCGCTCCGGACGCCTACCCTGAGCGCCTGCGCGGCACCAAGCTGTCCCGTCTGGACGCCGTGACCGTCGACGTCCCGGCCGCCGCGCCGGCCTGACCCGCCCCGATCGGCCCCGAGAAAGGCAGCGATGTCCGATTCCTATTACGAACTCGTCGACACCGCCGAGGACCGCGGAGAGAAGTTCACCGCCACTGACTTGGTGCGCAGTACGTGGTCGGCGGCCATCCAGCACGCCGCACCGGTGTCGGCACTGCTGGTGCGCGCCCTGCAACGCTGCGAGCCGCGGGCCGACACCAGACTCAGCCGCGTGCTGGTCGACCTGCTCGGCCCGGTGCCCGCCGACGGTGAATTCTGGGTCCGCGCGCGACGGGAGCGTCCCGGTACGCAGATCGAACTGATCAGCGCCGAGATGCTGGCCCCGGGGCCCGACGGCCGGCTGCGGCCGGTGGCCAGGGCCAGTGGCTGGCGGTTGCAGACACTGGACACCGCCGCGGTGGCGCACGCCCCCGCCGAACCGCTGCGCCCGCTCTCGGAGGCCCGCGGCCGGGACATGAAGAAGGACTGGGACCGCAACTACGTCCACAGCCTGGATTGGCGGTGGCTGACCACGCCGATGGCCGCGGGTCCCGGCGAGTCGTGGATCAAACCCGAGGTCGACCTGGTCAGCGGCGAAGCGATGACGCCGCTCGAGCGGTTGTTCGCCGTGGCCGACGATGCCAACGGGATCGGCACAAGACTCGACATCCGCACGTGGACGTTCCTGAACACCGATCTGGCCGTCCACATCCATCGGGTGCCCGCCGGCGAGTGGATCGGGATCCGCGCCGAAACCAGCTACGGCCCGGATGGAATCGGCGCCACACTGGGCACGTTGTTCGACGAGTCCGGACCCGTCGGAGCGATCCAGCAGTCGGTCCTGCTCCGCCCCCGCCCGCCCAAACCCTCTCCCGCGGAATAGCGTTCCTGGCTGCCGCCGGGCCCTCGGCCACGACCAGGAACTCTATTCCGCGGCGAAGTACAGGGCGGCCGCGGGGCACTGCGTCACGGCCTGCTGCATGCGCTCCCGGTCCGACTCAGGACGCTCGGCGCCACGGATGACGACGGTGCCGTCGTCCTGCACCTCGAACACGTCCTCGGCGAGCGATTCGCAGATGCCGTGCCCGGTGCACTTGGTGAGATCGACTCCGACCCTCATGAACGCTCCGATCCTCAGCGCAGATTCCGCAGCTCCGTCTTGGCGGGCTGATCTCCCAGGCGGGGTGCAGTCACCGAAATAGCGTGACACTTAGCCGTAAATTTGTAAAGCTATCCTCATGCCGCAACGGACGCCGGATGCTCGGCCAACTCACGATGCCGACGACCCGGACATCTCCGCGCGTCAACGCATTCTGAGTGCTACGGCAGAAGTGTTGGGCCGCAACGGTATGACAAAGCTCTCGCTGTCGGAGGTGGCGGCCCAGGCCGGGGTCTCGCGGCCGACGTTGTACCGATATTTCGCCGACAAACGGGAACTGCTCGACGTGTTCGTGGTGTGGGAGCGGCAGTACTACGAACAGGCGATCGCGCGCGCCACAGCCGGCCTACCCGAATCCGAGCGCCTCGACGCGGCTCTGCGGGTCATCGTGGAATATCAACTGTCCTACCCAGGTTTGCGCATGGTCGACGTCGAACCCGACCAGGTGATCCGGCGACTGGCCCGCGTGCTGCCGCTGATGCGCGAGCGGCTGCAGCGACTGTGCACCGGACCGGACGCCGCGCTCGCCGCCGCCACCGCCGTGCGGGTCGCGATCTCGCAGTACCTGGTCCGCAGCGACGATGCCGAGCAGTTCCTCGACCAGCTGCGCCACGCCGCGCGGGTCAGGAACCCAGGACCGTAGATACGTCCGCGCGGTACAAGGATCGCCTATTCCGAGCTGAGCGCACGCGCAGCGACCTCGGCCAGCACCTCGTCGGTGTGCTCACCCAGACCGGGTGCAACACTACGTATTTGGGCGGGAGTGCCGTGAAAGTCGGCCGGGGTGGCAACCATCGGCACCGAACCGCCGCCAGCGTCGGGGACGTACACGATCCCGCCCGCGGCATGGAACTGTTCGTCGGCGACGACCTGCTCCAGCGAGTTGATCGGCGACCAGAACAGATCCGGCTGTCCGGCAAAGACTTCCGCCCAACCGGCGAGGGTCCTGCTGGCGAAGATCTCGTCGAGCTCGGCGATCAACTCGGTTGCGTGGGCGGCCCGGGCGCGGCCCGTGGCGAACCGTTCGTCGGTCAACCACCCGGGTCGCTGCACCGCCGCGCACAGCGCGGGCCAATGCCGATCACCCTGCAGGCCCACCAGCCAGAACCGTCGTCCGTCGCCGGCGGTGTAGTTGTTCATGCACGGGTTTGCCATCGACTCGCGTTGTCCGATGGCGATCGGATGGCCGGTGATCAGGAACGTGTTGAGGTCGAAGCTGACCGTGTAGGCGCCCTGGCGGTACAGCGAGGTCGTCACGAGTTGCCCTGTCCCGGTGCGGTTACGCGCCACCAACGCAGCACAGACCGCCCCGGCGAGCGTCATACCCGCCATGTGATCGCCCATGCCGCCGCGCTGAAACGGCGGGGTCTCCCCCGGGCGCGTGAGCAGATGGGCCAGGCCGGCCCTGGCCCAGAACGCGGCCACGTCGTAGGCCGGCCGGTCCGCGTCAGGGCCCTGGCTGCCGTATCCGGTGATCAAGCCGTAGACGAGCCGCGGGTTGGCCGTCGCGACCTCGTCGAAGTCCAGCCCGATGCGGCGCAACGCCCCGGTGCGGATGTTGGTCAGGAACACGTCGGCGCCGGCCAGCAGATCGCGCGCTGCGGTGTTGCCGTGAACCGTCGTCAGGTCCAGCACGACGCTACGCTTTCCGCGGTTGTCCATCTCGAACGGCGGGCTGACGTGGTGGCGATCCTGCGGATCGATACCGAGCATCCGGCCGAACGTGCGCGCCGGATCGCCCTCGGGAGGTTCGATCTTGACGACGTCGGCCCCCCAGTCGGCAAGGATTCCGCCGGCGGCCGGACCCGCTACCCACACGCCGAGTTCGACGACTCGAACACCCGCCAACGGACCCGTCATACCGACCACCTCGCGACACTTTACAAAATTACGTCGATTTGTAAGCCTTTGTGAGCTACCGGTCCAAGCCTAGGAGTCAACTGGTGTCCGTCATCGCCAATCGGATCGTTCCCGCCGCGGGGTTGGCCTCCCATCTTGGCCGCGGTATCCGCCGGATCGGGACCGACGCGCTGATCGGCCACCGGCGCGCACTACCCCGCACCCTCGCCGACCTCGACGCGACGGCGATGTCGTCGCTCATGGGACGCACCGTCACATCGGTGACGGTGCTCGACGGCGACGCCGGCACCTCCTCTCGTGCCCGGCTGGCGCTGACCGGCGACGACGTGCCGGGGTCGGTGTTCGTCAAGATGGCGGCGGAGACCGTCGCCATCCGAATCATGGGTGAGCTGGGCAACCTCGCCGCGACCGAGACGCGCTTCTACCGCCAGCTCGCCCCGGAGCTGACCGGCGTACCGGGCAGCTACGGCTCGCGGTTCGACCCGGTCACCGGACGCTTCGTTCTGGTGCTGGAGGATCTGGCGGACCCCTCGAAGGCGCCGTGCGAGTTCCCCGACACCCTGCACCCGATCGATCCGGAGCGGGCCGCTCTGGTGGTCGAACTGCTCGCCCGGCTGCACGCGACGTTCTGGGGCCGATTGCCGGAGCGCAGCGGGACCGGTCCGCTGGGCTGGCTCTACACCGCGTCCGGCGACAGCGCGTCACTGCTCACCGCGCCGCTGCTGCGGACCTCGGCACGGCGGCTGGCCGAGCGCACCGATCTACCGGTGTACCGCGGCCACTTCATCTGCGAGAACTACCGCGCCGCGGCCTCGCTGATCGACCGGCCGCCACACACCGTGATGCACGGCGACGCCCACCCCGGCAACCTGTACTTCCGCGCAGGCCACCCCGGCCTGCTGGACTGGCAGGCGGTCAGGCGTGGACACCCCAGCCGGGAGCTGGCGTACACGCTGGTCACCAGCATGACCGGCGAGGACCGGCGACAGTGTCAACGCGATCTGCTCGACGTGTACCGGGGGGCGCTGGCGGCGTCCGGCGGTCCGGAGCTCGACCGCGACGAACTCTGGGACCGCTACCGGCAGGGCGCGATGTACCCGTATGTCGCGGCACTGATCACCGCCGGGATGGGCGGAATGCAGGACGAGCAGATCGCGGTCAAGGGAGTGGAGCGCAGCCTTGAGGCGCTGGAGGACCTCGACACCGTCGCGTTGCTCGACAAGAGTTTGTGACCGACAGGCCACGCTTTACGATCGACACCGAACCCGTAAGTGAGGCCCCTACGTGAATCAATCCGCAGCCGACGCCGCCGAGGACACCTCGACGAGGACCAGGATTCTCGCGGCCACCGCAGAGGTGCTGGGCCGTTCCGGTCAGACCAAGCTGAGCCTGTCCGAGGTCGCGTTGCAGGCCGGGGTGTCGCGACCGACGCTGTACCGCTGGTTCGCCGACAAGCAGGCGCTTCTCGAGGCGTTCGGCGTTCATGAACGGCAGATGTTCGAGACCGGCATCGCCAAGGCCACGGCCGGCCTGCGGGGTAACGACCGGGTCGATGCGGCGATGCGGTTCATCGTCGAATATCAGCAGTCCTATTCGGGAGTGCGGCTCGTCGACATCGAACCCGAGGTCGTCATCTCCCGGTTGTCCCACATCATTCCGGTGATGCGCGCGCAGTTGGAGAAGCTGCTGCCGGGCACCAACGGTGCGGTCAAGGCCGCCACCGCGATCCGAGTTGCGGTCTCGCATTACATCGTGCGCGCCGACGACGACGATCAGTTCCTGGCTCAGTTGCGCCATGCGGTGGGAATCAAGACAAGCTAACCGAAACGCGTGACACTCGGCGGAAAACTTGTAAAGCTGTCCCCATGACGACAGCGGAGACCGAAACCGGAGTGCTCGCCGGCGACGAGCGCATGCTCATCGACGGGGAACTGCAAGCCACCGGAAGCGGAGCCACCTTCGAGGTCATCCATCCGGCCAGTGAGCAGGTCGCCGGACACGCCACCGACGGCACGGTCGAGGACATCCAGCGTGCCGTCGGCGCGGCGCGGCGGGCCTTCGACGAGACCGACTGGTCGCGCGATCTCGACTTCCGCTATCACTGCCTCAGCCAGTTGCACGATGCGCTGGAGCGCAACAAGGAGCGGCTGCGTCGCATCTTGATCACCGAGGTGGGCTGTCCCGTCTCGGTGACCGGCAGCCAGATCGAGAGCCCGATCGAAGAGGTCAGGCACTGGGCAGAACACGGCCGCAACTTCGACTATCTAATCGACAACGGCGTCCATGACACGCCGCTCGGGCCGGCACGACGCAAGATCCACTACGAGGCGGTCGGCGTCGTGGGCGCGATCACCCCCTGGAATGTGCCGTTCTATCTCAACATCGCCGAGACGGTGCCGGCGTTGATGGCCGGCAACACCGTGGTGCTCAAGCCCGCCCAGCTGACCCCGTGGTCGGGCACCGAGTACGGCCGAATCGTGGCCGAGGAGACCGACATTCCGGCCGGGGTGTTCAACGTAGTGGTCTCCAACGCCAACGAGGTGGGTGCCGCGCTGTCCGCCGATCCCCGCGTGGACATGATCACGTTCACCGGGTCCACCGCGACCGGGCGGGCGATCCTGGCCGCGGGCGCGCCGACGGTCAAGAAGACGCTGCTCGAACTCGGCGGCAAATCGGCCCACATCGTCCTCGACGACGCCGACTTCAACGCCGCGCTGCCGATGGCGGCGATGATGGCGTGCGTGATGTCAGGCCAGTCCTGCATCCTGCCGTCCCGGATCCTGTTGCCGCGCAGCCGGTATGACGAGGGCATCGATACGCTTCGGACGATGATGGAGAACTTCCCGGTCGGGGATCCGTGGACGCCGGGCAACATGCAGGGACCCCAGATCAGCGAGACGCAGCGGCAGAAGGTCCTCGGCCTGATCTCCTCGGGTATCGACTCCGGTGCGCGGCTGGTCACCGGCGGTGGCATCCCGGAGAACCTGCCGGTGGGGTACTACACACAGCCCACCCTGCTCGCCGACGTGGATCCGAATTCGGTGGTGGCGCAAGAGGAGATCTTCGGGCCGGTACTGACCGTCACCCCCTACGGCACCGACGACGAAGCCATCGCGATCGCCAACAACACGATCTACGGTCTGTCCGGCGAGGTCAGCAGCGCCGACGTTGACCGCGCGTTCGCCGTCGCCTGCCGGATGCGCACCGGCAATGTGACCATCAACGGCAAGAGCCACTTCGGCATCGGCAGCCCGTTCGGCGGCACCAAGCAGTCCGGCCTGGGGTACCGCAACGGTGAAGAGGGTTACAAGGAGTATCTGGAGGCCAAGACGATCGGCATGCCGGACCAGTGAGTCTGCGGCAGCTGGCCGATCGTCTGGAGATCGAGAACCTGCTGACGCGCTACTGCCGTGCCGTCGACTTCAAGGACTGGGCGCTGTACCGGTCGATGTTCGCCGACGGCGCCCGCGTGGACTATTCGGCGGCCGGCCTGTTCGCAGGCACCTCCGACGATGCGGTCGGATATCTCACCAGGCACCAGGGGTCGATCACGGTCGGCATGCACTACGTCACCAACATCGAAGCCGAGATCGACGGCGACACCGCCCGCGTGGTGGCCATGTGGTTCAACGCCGTTGAGCTGCCCGGGAAGTCGGGCATCAGTTTCTTCGCCGGGCGGTGGCACGACGAGATGACACGGACTCCGCAGGGCTGGCGGATCCGCGCCCTGCGACTGGAGGTGGTGTGATGACCGACGCTTCCCGGGTGAGCGACGAACTGGAGATCCGTGATCTGTTGAGCCGCTACGCCCGCGGCGTCGACACCAAGGACTGGGAGCTGTACCGCTCGGTGTTCACCGAGGACGCGGTGATCGACTACTCGTCGGCAGGCATCCCGCCGGGCTCCCGGGACGAGATCACCGGCCTGTTCAGCAAGGCGTTCGCGGCGATTCCGTGGACGATGCACTACATCACCAACATCGAGGCCGAGTTCGATTCGGGGCCCGATGGCGACACCGCCACCGTGCGCGCGATGTTCTACAACCCGATGCAGCTGCCGGGCATGGCGGAACAGAGTTCGTGCGGCGGGTACTACTTCCACGACCTCGTCCGCACGCCGGACGGCTGGCGCAGCCGCCACCTGCGGGAGGACAACGTGTGGTTCGTCAACCGGCCCGGCGCCACGCCGTGACGCGTCAGCTCTGAGCAGCGAGTTGGCCGCAGGCGGCGGCGATTTCGCGGCCGCGGGTATCACGCACGGTGCAGGAGACCCCACGCTCGCGCACCCGCCGGACGAACTCGCGCTCGACCGGCTTGGGGCTGGCGTCCCACTCACTGCCCGGGGTCGGGTTCAACGGGATCAGGTTCACGTGCACCAGGGGGCCGAGCTTGCCGTGCAGCTTCTTGCCCAGCAGATCCGCCCGCCACGGCTGGTCGTTCACGTCGCGGATCAACGCGTATTCGATCGACACCCGGCGCCCGGTCACGTCGGCGTAGTAGCGGGCCGCGTCGAGGACTTCGTCGACCTTCCACCGGTTGTTCACCGGCACCAGGGTGTCGCGCAGCTCGTCGTCGGGGGTGTGCAGCGACACCGCCAGCGTCACGTTGAGCCGCTCGTCGGCCAGCTTGCGGATCGCCGGGGCCAGGCCGACCGTCGACACCGTCACCGACCGGGCCGAGATGCCGAAGCCGTCCGGCGCGGGCGCGGTGATTCGCTTCACGGCGGCCAGGACGCGGTTGTAGTTGGCCAGCGGTTCGCCCATGCCCATGAAGACGATGTTGGACAGCCTTCCCCCATCGCGGTTGCGCAGTTCGGCGCCGGCGAAGCGGACCTGTTCGAGGATCTCGGCCGTCGACAGGTTGCGCTTCAGTCCGCCCTGCCCCGTCGCGCAGAACGGGCACGCCATCCCGCAGCCGGCCTGTGACGAGATGCACACGGTGTTGCGGTCGGGATAGCGCATCAGCACCGACTCGAACGTGGTGTTGTCGCCCGCGCGCCACAGCACCTTGCGGGTCTCACCGGAGTCGCACTCGATCTCGCGATCGGCGTGCAGCAGCGTCGGGAACAGCGTGGCGCCGACCTGGTCGCGTACCGCAGCGGGCAGGTCGGTCATCTCGCGCGGGTCGGCGATCAGCCGGCTGAAGTATTGGTTGGCCAGCTGTTTTCCCCGGAAGGCGGGTAACCCGAGCTCGGCGACCGCGGCTGACCTCTCGGCGTCGGTGAGGTCGGCGAAATGCTTCGGCGGCAGCGCGCGGCGCGGAGCGTCGAAGACCAGAGGAAGTGGATTCGGCATGACTGCCGTCCAGTATCCCCTGCTGACGGGCGCTCAAGCCAACAGCGGCGGTCAGGCCAGCAGCGTCAGCACGATCCAGGTGGCGACCGCCGACGGCAACATGGCGTCGATGCGGTCCATCATGCCGCCGTGGCCGGGCAGCAGATTGCTCATGTCCTTGATGCCGAGGTCGCGTTTGAACTGGGACTCGACCAGATCCCCGAGGGTGCCCGTGATCACCAGCATCAGGCCGAGCGCGACGCCGGCCCACCACGGCTTGTCGAGCAGGAAGACCACGGCAAGCACCGACGCGGTCACGCCGAACAGCAGCGAGCCGGCCAGTCCCTCCCAGGACTTCTTGGGACTGATCGCCGGGGCCATGGTGTGCTTGCCGAACAGCACTCCGGCGATGTAGCCGCCGATGTCGGAGAACACCACGCCGAGCATCAGGCAGAACACGCGGTTGGCGCCGTCCTCGGGGTAGATGAGCAGCGCGCCGAAGCTGGCGAACAGCGGCACCCAGGTCGCGAGGAACACCGCGGCGCCGATGTCACGCGAGTAGTTCTCCGGCGCGTGTTTGAGGCCCTGCCCGACCAGCCGCCAGATCATGCACACCACGACGGTGGCGGCGAAGCCGCCCAAGGCTCCCGCCGGACCGAACGGCCAGGTCAGCCACAGCGTGGCCTGACCGCCGACCAACAGCGGCACCATCGGGATCCGATATCCGGCCTCCCGGAGGCGGCTGCTGACCTCATAGGTGGCGATCGCGACCGCGGACGCCACCAGGGCGAGCCACAGGTAGGGCGCGAAGAGCAGGATCGCGATCAGTCCGCCGCCGAGGGCGGCGCCCACGGCGATGGCGGCGGGCAGATTGCGCCCGGCACGTGACGACTTCGTCGGCGGCTCGTCGACCGGCTGGGGTCCCACGGGGGTCGAGTGCTGGTCGGTCATGGTCAGACCTCCAGCAACTCGCCTTCCTTGTGCTTGACCAATTCGTCGATCTGGTTGGTGTACTGGTGGGTGGTCTTGTCGAGGTCCTTCTCCGCGCGGGTCACCTCGTCCTCACCCGCGTCGCCGTCCTTCTTGATGCGCGACAGCTCCTCCATCGCCTTGCGGCGGATGTTGCGCACCGACACCTTGGCGTCCTCGCCTTTGGCCTTGGCCTGCTTGACCAGGTCGCGGCGCCGTTCCTCGGTGAGCTGCGGGATCGACACCCGGATGACGTTGCCGTCGTTGGTCGGGTTCACCCCCAGGTCGGAGTTGCGGATCGCGTCCTCGATGTTGCGCAGCTGGTTGGACTCGTAGGGCTTGATGACGACGAGCCGGGCCTCGGGCACGTTGATGCTGGACAGCTGGGTGATCGGGGTGGCGGCGCCGTAGTAGTCGACGTGGATGCGGTTGAACATCCCCGGGTTGGCGCGGCCGGTGCGAATCGACGCGAGGTCGTCGCGTGCCACCGAGACGGCCTTCTCCATCTTCTCCTCGGCATCGAAGAGGGTTTCGTCGATCACTGCTTGTCTCCCGTCGCTGTCGCTGCCCCGGTGCCCACGGCTAGGTGGTGACCAGTGTCCCGATCTTCTCACCCGCGACGGCGCGCGCGATATTGCCGTCGACGAGCAGATTGAACACCAGGATCGGCATACCGTTGTCCATGCACAAACTGAACGCCGTCGCGTCGGCGACTTTGAGCCCGCGGTCGATGACCTCGCGGTGACTGATCGCGGGGAGCAGTTCTGCGTTCTGGTCCACGCAGGGGTCGGCGGTGAACACCCCGTCGACCGCCTTGGCCATCAGCACCACGTCGGCCCCGATCTCCAGCGCACGCTGGGCGGCGGTGGTGTCGGTGGAGAAGTACGGCAGCCCCATGCCGGCGCCGAAGATCACGACGCGGCCCTTCTCCAGGTGCCGTACCGCGCGCAGCGGAATGTAGGGCTCGGCCACCTGTCCCATGGTGATGGCCGTCTGCACGCGGGTGTCGATGCCCTCCTTCTGCAGGAAATCCTGCAGCGCAAGGCTGTTCATCACGGTGCCGAGCATGCCCATGTAGTCCGAGCGGGTGCGCTCCATGCCCCGCTGCTGCAGTTGGGCACCGCGGAAGAAGTTGCCGCCGCCGATGACGACCGCGACCTGCGCCCCGCTGCGGACGACTTCGGCGATCTGGCGGGCCACCAGTGCGACCACGTCGGGATCGAGCCCGACCTGCCCGCCGCCGAACATCTCGCCGCCGAGTTTCAGCAGGACCCTGCCGTACGCGGGTCTGATCGGGGAGGACGGGTCGGCGATCGGCTTGGCCGTTGGGTCTGCCATCGGGCTCCTTCCGGACTGCGAACGCGACACGATTGCCCCAATCCTGCCAAACTCGCGCGCCACTTTTTCCCGCGACCGTGCGAGTCTGCGGCCGCCACGCCGAGAAATCCTCCGACTCGGCGCACGCTCGCCGCCGCCACACGTGTCGCCGCGGTCTCGCCAGCCCAGGTAGAGGGGGTGACGCCACGGCTTTTCCCGGCGCTGACCCCGGCCGCCGGCGCCGCGCCGGCGGTGGTCGGGAGGTAGGTGAGTGCGTTCGGCTCAGGACTCCAGGGCCCGGTCCGCCACGGGCAGGGCGGCGTGACCGCTGTGGCAGGCCTTGGGTGGTGACGGCGGCAGATCCAGCGCCGGGTTCCCGTCGAAGAAGCCGATCGGCTTCAGATGGAACCCGGTGTACGCGCACGGCATCACCGGCCAGTCCTCGGGCCGCACGACGTGGTGGGCGCCGAGGGTGTACCAGAGCACGACGTCGGTGTTCTCCAGCGGCGCGTCGTCGGCGATGAACTCAGGCAGACCCTGGACGTCCGCCGACTGGTACATGTAGTCGCCCGCCGCGAACCGCTCGGCCGGGTCGTACTTGGTCACCCAGAGATTGTGTTGCAGGAACCGGGCGCGGTCGTAGATGTAGGACCCCTCCTGCACCATCACCGGCACGATGTCCTTGGGCACCAGCTTGTAGGCCACCGGGATGCCGAGTTCGTTGGTTTTCGACGGGTTGGTGATCTTCCAGTACCGGCCGGTGGACCAGTTCCAGTCACGCGCGCCGCAGGCCTCGGAGGCCACCACGGTGTCCTTGGTGATCCACGCGTTGCGGTGCGGGTTGAGCGCCGGATCCGGTTCCGGCACCGAATCGACTTCGTAGACACTGTTTCCCGGACCGTCGATGCACATGTCGAGGCGGAAGTTGAAGAAGTGCCGGTGATTCGGGCCGTAGATTCCGGGCGCGACCATCTTGCCCCAGCGCGGCTGCTCCCCCGGACCGACCTCGACCGCCCCGGTGGTCAGCACACCGGAGAGCTTGACCTCGACCTCGATTGACGCGTCGTTGTAGAAGTACCAGAAGAACCCGTACTCGTAGTTGCCCACGGTGCAGATCATCGAGATCACCAACCGGCGGGAGCGCCGGACCTCCACCTCGCCGGTGCGGAAGTCGGTGTGCTTCCAGGAGATTCCGAAGTCCTCTTCGTGCATGCAGATCGCGTTGGGGATGGTGACGGCGTTGCCGTTGGAATCGTTGACCGTGCCGTCGAAATAGTGGATCTCGCCGAGGCAGTCGCAGCCGAGCGTCAGTGGGTTCGCCGAGAACCCCATCCCGACCTCGCCCATGTCGAAGACGTTCTTGTTCCAGTGGGTGGGCGCGCTGTCGCCGTAGGGCACCACCATCTCCGACAACGATGCCCGGTACATGATCGGGCGGGTCTCGCCGCGGTCGGTGTAGGTGCCCTCGTGCAGTGTGATGCCCTCGCGAGGGTTGAACCCGATCCGCAGAGACCACTTCTGCCACTGCACTTTCCAGCCGTCGACGGTGAAGCTGGGGCCGTCAGGCTGGGTGATCTCGATGGCTTTCACGTCGTCGCGGAACTGGGTGAACGCCGGCCGGTTGTTCGGGTCGAACATGAACTGCTCGGTGTAGTTGCCCGCGGTCGGGGGCAGCGGCACCACGCCGTGGTCTTCGACGTCGAGGACGGTCATGGCGTCGAGGTCGAACGTGACGATCAACCCCTCGACCGGACGGGCATACCCGTGTTCGGAGGGGGCGGCACGCACGAAGGTCAGCGGCCGGCAGATCAGCGCGGAGCGCTCGTAGTGGTCCTGCGCACCGTAGTAGCCCGCCGGCCACGGGTCGATCATCGCCAGGCCGAAATCGGTGACCCCGCGCTTTCGCATCGCGTCCTGCCAGCGGGGGTCCTCCCGGACCTTCTCCTCCACCCCCGTCATGTGCTCGACGAGATACGACGGAAATCGTCCCGGGATGGGGGTCCAGGAGTCGATCACGCGCGCGGTGAGGTCGACGACGGCCTCGTAGATCAGCTTCGCCGCGGCGTCGTACATGGTCAGGAACGCCCGCCGGGCGACGGCCTGCCCCTCGAAGGTCAGCGCCGGGTTCTTGTCCGGCTCGGCAAGCTGGATCATCACGAATTTCAGCGTGGTCGTTGCATATTCGGAGGCCGTCACCACCGCCGCGGCGGCCTCGATCTCAGCTCCGGTCAACGGATCGAGCGGGTAGGCCCCGAGCGCCGCATCGTGCTCGCCGCGAGTGCGGGTGTCCTCCATCGTCATTTCGCGGTTTCCTCTTTCCCTGTGGTTTCTTCTGTGGTGGTGAGATCGAAGACCGCAAGGTGTGCCAGCGCGTCCTCCTGACTGACCTTGTGCGCCGACCGCCGGCCGAAGATGTACACCGTCAGGCCGAGGACGAACATGCCCAGGCTGATGCCGCCGACCCAGGTCATCCAGGTGGCGCCGGGCACGTCGATCCACGGCGTGGCGAACGAGTAGTAGATGCCGCCGACGGTGCCGACAGACCCGACGACGACCGCAGTCCACACCCCGGCCATACCACCGGGAATCCGCCAGAACTGTTCGCTGGCATACCGATCCGCGTACTTCTTGCGTGCCACCACCACCGGGATCAGGAAGAAGAAGCCGGACAGCAGCCACACCGTCGACAGGCCGCCCTGCAGGTAGATGGTGACGTTGGCCATGCTGCTCTGCGAGTACAGACCGACCAGGATCACCGAGGAAATCACGCCCTGGATCAGGATGGCGGTCACCGGGTTCCGCGTGCGCGGGTTCAGATGGGTGAAGAGCCGGGGCAGGTGGCGCTCCAGACCGGACACGAAGATCAGTCTCGAGTAGGCGACCTGGTAGGTCATCAGGGCCACGATGATGATGAACGCCAGCACGACCGCGCAGACCTCCATCAGACCGGGGAAGCCGGCGACGTCGAGCATGCCGATGACGCCGGTCACGGGATCGATTTCGTCGCCGGGCAGCGCCATCATGGTCCCGAGCGTGGTCATCAGGTAGATGGCGACCAGAGCCGTTGATCCCCAGAGGATCATCTTCGGACCGCTCTTGCGCACCGACAGGAACTCCGCGCCCATGTTGTAGGGCGTCTCGACGCCGAGCAGGTACAGCAGCACCGTTCCGTACAGGAATCCGGCGACCGCGAAGTTCGGGATGGTGGCTTCGGCCCAACTGAACGGAGTCGCCGACCCGTTGTCGACGGCAAACAGCAGACCACTGAGGAAGATGGTCAGTGCCAGCACCCCGTAGACCACGAAGACGACATTCATGATCTTCTGGTTGGCGGCCAGCTTCGCCAACGCCAGACCGATCACCGTCCACAGGATGACCAGCTGACAGATGATGCTGGTGGTGAGGCCGAGTTCGGCGTGGAAGGCCAGCAGCAGGAACTGCAGCACCACCGCCGGCGAGGACGCGGCGTTGAGGATCACCGGCACCCAGGACAGATAACCGCCGATGAATCCCCACGTCTCCCCCATGGTCCGGGTGGCCCAGATGTAGACCCCGCCCTGGCCCGGCCACAGGTTGCCGAGTTCGACGACCGCCATCCCCGCGGGGACCAGGAAGGTGAGGATCCCCAGCACCCACATCGGAATCGCCGTCCACCCTCCGGCTGCCATCACCGAGGAGCCGGTGATCCAACAGATGATGAAGACGTAGGCGGCCGTGAGGCCGAAGGTGGTCATCACCTTGGGCAGGATCTGTTCGGGGACCAATTCGGTGGTCATGAGTTTGTCGCGCTGAGCCGACGCCGCGGGCTCGGTTTGGGTCATTGTGCTCTCCCACTGGGATTCTCGTTCAGTTGACGATCTGTCCGTCTTTCATCCGGACGACACGGCTCGCTTCGTCGGCCACCGTGGGGTCGTGGGTACTCGCGACCACGGTCACGCCGAGGGTCGAGCACAGGTCGCGCAGCATCCGCACCACCGTCTCGCCGGTGCGGTGATCGAGATTGGCGGTGGGTTCGTCGGCCAGCACCAGCTTGGGGTTGCTGATCAGCGAGCGGGCGATCGCGGTGCGCTGCTGTTCCCCGCCCGACATCTTGGTGGGCTGATGGTTGATGCGATGTCCGAGCCCGACCAGCTCCAGAAGCTCGATGGCGCGGGTACGCAGCGCTTTGCGGTCATAGGGCTCGAACATCAGTGGCAGCTCGACGTTCTCGACGGCCGACAGGAACGGGATCAGGTTGTAGCTCTGGAAGATGAACCCGATCGTGTCGTGGCGCAGGGCCGCGTACTGGCTCTCGGTCAGCGTCGCGGTGTCTTGACCGGCGATGCGCACGGTGCCCTTGGTGGGCCGGTCCAGACCGCCGATGATGTTGAGCAGCGTGGACTTTCCGCTGCCGCTGGGTCCCATCAGGCACACGAACTCACCGGGTGTCACCGTCAGGTCGGCGGCCTTGAGCGCCTTGACGACCTCGTCGCCGAGTTTGTGCAGCTTCCACACGTCGGCGATCTCGATCACCGGTGCGGCGCCGGTGGTCTCCTCGAGAGCGGTCACGGTCAGCCTCCTGAGGCCAGGGAGCGGATCGGCGGCCGCGACGCCGCCTTCCAGGTGGGCACGATGCTGGTGGCCAGCGCGGCCACGACGCTGACCAGGACCGCGACCGCGGCCCCGACGGCCAGACCCGGGTAGGAGACCCCGGTCGCGACGACGCCCAGCAGCGCCAGCACGATCCCGGCCGCGACCGCCAGGGCGGCACCGGCCAGCGCGCCGAGTACGGCGGCGGTCACCGGCTCGACGAGCAGCGCGGCCACCACCGGCCCGCGCCGCACACCGTTGGCGGCCAGCACACCGAGTTCGCGGGTGCGGTGGGCAACGGTCCTGGTGGTCGCCACGGCGACCTCGGCGATACCGACGAGAAGGACGGCGATGGCGATCAGCACCACGGCACGGGCGATTTCGTCGGCATGTCCGAGCGAGGCCGATTGGGCGCGGATGCCGTCGGACATCGCGAAGACCAGCACGACCAAGAACGCGCCGGTGGCCGTCGTGACGGCGGGCAGCACCAGTTCCTGCGCCCGCCGGCGGGTCGCCAGCCAGCCGTATGCCAGACCTCTGCGGGTGCTCATCGGTCCCCCAGCAGCGCGACCGGCCGTTGTTGCAACAGGCGGTGGACCGGGACCAGCGCGCCGACGATCGCCATGGCCGGTAGGAACATCGCGGTCAACGCCGCGCCCTGCAGCCAGGACCCCAACGACGAGATCTCCGGAATCACCACCGCGACAACAGCACCGGCGGTCACGACGCCGACGACGTACGCGGTGAGGAAGATGAGTGCCGACTCGACGAGAAAGAAGTACAGCACCTCGTCGGCGAGGCCGATGCTCGACATGATCCCGAACTCGCGTCGCCGTTCGGTCACCGCGGCCAGGAACGACGACACCGCGATCACGAAACCCAGCCCCAGCCCGACGGTCGAGATCAGTCCGAGCGTCGATCCGGTAACCTTGCCCGAGAACAGCGCGGAGTACTTCTGTTCGAACGTCAGGGGTCCGGAGCCGCCGACGGTGTCGTAGATCAGCCCCGCTCCGGCGGGATCCGGTGCCACCGCTGGATCCGGCGTCGCCGGAAGACCCACCGCCGCGCCGAAGATCTGGGCGAGATCACGGCGTTGCTGCTGGCCCTCGGGCGCCCACACCGTCCACCAGCCGTGGTCACCGATCACGGACCGCGCCACCGAGGTCGGGACCGTCAGCGACTGCCCGGTGCCGTCGATCGAAACTGCCAGTTGTCGGGTGCCGACGGTGATACGGTCGCCGTAGGAGAGCGAAAGACGCTCTGCTGCAGCCCCTCCCAGCAGAGCGTCACCGGTGGGGACATCATCTGCGCCGCGCAGCGCTACGGTGTGACCGCCGAGTTGGATGACGCCGGATACCGTGCGCGTCGCGGTCCAGCCGTCGGGTAGGGCGATGGCCGGGGGCGGTCCGTCGGCGACCAGCGCCTCCGCGGCGGGGTCGAAGTGCACGCCCGCGGCGGGCACCACCCAGAGTTGTGCTCCGCCAAGCACTTCGGCGACCGAAGCTTCACCGGTGGTGGCGAATCCGGCGGAGACGGTGCGCACCACCGTCACTCATGCGATGGCCAGCGCGATGCCGAGCACCGAGAGCACGAAGCGCTCCGGGCGGCGTGCGACATTGGCCAGCGCGAACCGGATCAGGCACATGAACGTGCTTGCTGACCCGGTGGGGAGCTGCGGCGATCGCACTGCGGTCGGCGCTGCACCGGCCTGACTGGTCTCCACGAGAAGCGATGGTGCGAGCCGAACGTTTCGCGCACCGCGCTGCGCAGTGTCGGGGTTGTTAACAGCACCCCGGTGCCGTTACGGCGTCGTGTCGTCGCCGCAACGGATTTCGCCGGTGGGGCCGGTCAATCCTGGATCCGACGCCAGGGTTGCGCCTCTTCGAGCTCGAACGCCAGCCGCAGCAGGCGGGCCTCCTCTCCCACACCGGCGGAGAACATCATGCCGACGGGGAGCCCGTCCTCGGACTGCGCCAGCGGCAACGAGATTGCCGGCTCGCCGGTGGCGTTCTGCAGCGGGGTGAACGCCACCCAGTCGACGAGCCGGTCGATGATCTGCCGGTACGGCGCGGTCGGGTCGAGATGCCCGACGCGCGGCGGCACGTCGGCCAGGGTCGGCATCAGCACCACGTCGTAGCTCGCGTGCAGTCGCGACGTGACGCGGCGGACCCGGGCCAGCCGCGCGATCGCGGTCGGCAACCGGTGCAGATTGCGGGCGGCGTGCTGCTCGAGGCCCAGCGACAGGTTGTCGAGGCGACTGCGGTCGAAGGTCGGACCGAAGCTGCGCCGGCCGCCACGCACGAGGGCGAACGCCAGGAACGACCAGTAGAGCAGGAAGTCGTCCATGAACCGCTGCGGCACCGGGTTGTCGATGACGGTGATGCGGTGGCCGAGGGACTCCAGAAGGGCCGCCGTCTTGAGGGTGAGTTCGCTGACCTCGGGCCCGGCTTCACGTGCGATGGACTGCGTGCACACCGCGATGCTCAGGCGCCGCGGGTCGGGTCCGGCGACGTCGCCGATCCTCGGCAGCTTCGGGTTCATCACGACCTTCTCCATCTCGCGGTAGAAGGCCGCGGTGTCGCGCACCGACCGCGTCACCACGCCGTTGGCCACGATGCGCAACGGCATCTGACGCATTTCCTTGTCCAACGGCAGCCGGCCGCGGGACGGCTTGAGCCCTACCAGCCCGTTGCACGAGGCCGGGATACGGATGGAGCCGCCGCCGTCGTTGGCGTGCGCGATCGGCACCACACCGGCGGCGACGAACGCCGCGGATCCGGAGGACGAGGCGCCGGCGGTGTGGTCGGTGTGCCACGGGTTGCGCACCGCCCCCAGTCGGGGGTGCTCGGCGGCGGCACTGAATCCGAACTCCGACATGCGGGTCCGCCCGAGGGGTACCAAACCGGTGGCCAGGTACGCGGCGGCGAAGTCACCGTGGTCGGGGGCGGGCACCGGATCCCAGGCGTCGGTGCCGTTCATCGTGGGCATTCCGGCGACGGCCACGTTGTCCTTGACGAAAGACGGCACGCCGTCGAAGAACCCGCCGTGGGGGCGATGCGCCCGGCCGCGGGCCCTGGCCCGGTCGTAAGCCTCGTAGGCGAGACCGTTCAGAGCGGGGTTGACCTTCTCGGTGCGGGCGATGGCGGCCTCGAAGAGTTCGCCGGCGGACACCGCCCCGCGCTTGAGTGCGTCGACCAGGCCGACGGCATCGGAGTCACCCAGGGCGTCGTCGCCGAACGCGTGCACACGATCCATGGCCGAACGGTACCAAAGCGTACCGAGTGGGACGGGATGTTCGCCGCGGCCGTCACTCCGCGCGGCGCAGCACCGCTCCCACGGTCATCGCCAGGACCTTCCAGTCCAGCCACAGCGACCAGTTCTCGATGTAGAAGTTGTCCCATTCGGCGCGGTCGGCGATCGAGGTCTGCCCGCGGAGGCCATGCACCTGCGCCCAGCCGGTGATACCGGCCTTGACCCGGTGCCGATCGCCATAGCGCGCGATCTGGATGTTGAACAGGTCGACGTACTCGGGTCGTTCCGGCCGCGGTCCGACCAGGCTCATCTCGCCCTTGATGACGTTGATCAACTGAGGCAGTTCGTCCAGCGACGTGGCCCGCATGATCTTGCCGATCGCGGTGCGCCGATCCTCCCCCTCGACACCGCCGGGCGCCGAATCCGGGTTCAGCGTGAACGCGGCATCGGATTCCCTGGGCGGGCGCATCGAACGGAACTTCAGGCATCTGAACACCCGGCCGTCGCGGCCGACCCGAGGCTGACCGAAAAAGATCGGCCCCGGGGAGCTCAACCGCACCAGCAGCATCAGGGTGAGGAACAGCGGCGAGATCGCGACGAGGCCCAGTGTGGCGACCACGCGATCGGACACGTGCTTGGCCACGAACTGCCAGCTTCGCGGATCGGTGCGTGGCGCGGCGATCAGCGGCAGGCCACCGATGTGGTCGATGCGGGCGTGCACGCCGATGGTGTCGAAGATCCGCGGCACGATCCAGACCGCCACCCCACGGTCGTGCGCGATGCGGACCGCCGCGGACAGCGCCTCGTCGCGGGTGCGGGAGAACGCGACGACCATGCATTCGGCGCCGGTGAGGGTGATCGCCTCATCGAGGCGGTCCAGCTTGCCTAGATACGGGATGCTCGACGGCTTGTCCCTGTCGATCCCCATCGACGGCGCCTCGTCGTCGACCAGTCCGACGGGCCTCAAGCCGTACTCCGGGGTGACGTCGAGCCGGTCGACGACCTTGGCGGCGATGCGCCCGTTGCCCACGATCAGGGTGGGCGCGGTGAGGATGTTGCGCCGGAACAGCCGGCGCCTGATCGAGAAGCGCAGCAGCCTGCCGAGGGGCACCAGGATGGCCGCGCACATCCAGATCCGGGCCACAGCTCCGCTGCGAGATCCCTCGATGGTGGTGTTGAGAACGAGACCGGACAGCAACAGCATCGCGGCGAGCGCCGTGACCGCCTGGATCGTGGGCAGCTCGTCCAGAAAGGTGCGCTGCAGGGAGCGCTGGTAAAGGCCACGGATCGCGCTCATCGCGACGATCGTCGGTGCGAAGAACCATAGCATCCAGATCGGAGGACCTTGCACGTCCGCGTGGGTGGCCCACGTCATTCCGACGGCCACCGAAATCGACCCGGTCGTCAGGTCGACCAGCGGACCTGCAACCGACTCCCAGGCCTTGCGCAGACGTAACTGTCCGAAGTCGACTTCTTCGTCGACCGCATAATCTTCCCCGACATCGCTGTTTGCCGTGCGGCGGGACTCAACGGTGTCGGTCACCGCGGACCATGGCGGTTTTGCCCGGCGAACATGCAGTGAGGTTAACTCTGAACCGCCAGATTCTGGCAAAAATTGAGCCTTGACGCGGCCATCAATTGGCAACCGGGTTAGCTGTAGGTTTTGCTGCGTGTAATGATCTTGATCGGCGGCAAAGACTGGGGAAGCCCGACTGGCGCACGTGGGCGATGTTGCGCCGGTTGCGTCAGGTACAGCAAACAACCCGGGCCGGAGCGGCATTCCGTGCGTCGCACTCCTGGCACCAAGCACAAGGCCCCCGAGACGTGGTCTCGGGGGCCTTGGCGGATGTCAGCGGGTCAGGCCTGACCGACCTCGAAACGGACGAAGCGCGTCACAGTGACGCCGGCTTCGTCGAGCAGGGCCTTGACCGACTTCTTGTTGTCGGACACCGACGGCTGGTCGAGCAGCACGACGTCCTTGTAGAACCCGGTGACGCGACCTTCGACGATCTTGGGCAGCGCCTGCTCGGGCTTGCCCTCGTTGCGGGCGGTCTCCTCGGCGATGCGCCGCTCGTTGGCGACGATGTCCTCGGGCACGTCCTCACGGGTGAGGTACTTGGCCTTCAGCGCGGCGATCTGCAGTGCGACCGCGTGCGCGGCCGACTTGTCGTCACCGGTGTACTCGACCAGCACACCCACAGCGGGCGGCAGGTCGGCGGCGCGCTTGTGCAGATACGTCTCGACCGTGCCGTCGAAGTAGGTGGCACGGCGAAGCTCCAGCTTCTCACCGATCTTGGCCGACAGGTCCGCGATGGCCTGTTCGACGGTGGTGTCTCCGAGCTTGACGGCCTTGAGGGCCTCCACGTCGCCCGCCTTGGCCCCGGCGGCCGCGGCGACGACCTGGTCGGCCAGCGCCTGGAACTCGCTGTTCTTCGCGACGAAGTCCGTCTCGGAGTTCAGCTCGATCAGCGCGCCGTCCTTGGCGGCGACCAGGCCCTCGGCGGTGGCGCGTTCGGCCCGCTTGCCGACGTCCTTGGCGCCCTTGATGCGCAACAGCTCGACGGCCTTGTCGAAGTCGCCCTCGGCCTCGACCAGCGCGTTCTTCGAATCCAGCATGCCGGCACCGGTCAGCTCCCGGAGGCGCTTGACGTCGGCGGCGGTGTAGTTAGCCATAGGTGTCTTTCCTTAAAAGGCGTCGCGAATTAGGAGGACTGCTCGGGCGCGGCGGCCTCGCCGGCCGCCGCCTCGGGTGCGGCGGTGGTGGCACCGGCAAGGAGCTCCTGCTCCCACTCGGCCAGCGGCTCGGCGGCCACCCCTTCTTGGCCGGCGGCCTGCTTGTCCGAACCGGCGCCGGCACGAGCCTGCAGGCCCTCGGCGACCGCGGAGGCGATCACCCTGGTCAGCAGCGCGGCCGAGCGGATGGCGTCGTCGTTGCCCGGGATCGGGTAGTCGACGAGATCCGGGTCGCAGTTGGTGTCGAGGATCGCGATGACCGGGATGCCCAGCTTGCGGGCCTCACCGACGGCGATGTGCTCCTTGTTGGTGTCCACGACCCACACGGCGCTGGGCACCTTCTGCATGTCGCGAATACCGCCGAGGCTGCGCTCGAGCTTGTTCTTCTCGCGGGTCAGCATCAGGATTTCCTTCTTGGTGCGACCCTCGAACCCACCGGTCTGCTCCATGGCCTCGAGTTCCTTGAGGCGCTGCAGACGCTTGTGCACGGTGGAGAAGTTGGTGAGCATGCCGCCCAGCCAGCGCTGGTTCACGTACGGCATGCCGACGCGAGTCGCCTCCTCGGCGATGGATTCCTGGGCCTGCTTCTTGGTGCCGACGAACATGATCGAACCGCCGTGCGCGACCGTCTCCTTGACGAACTCGTACGCCTTGTCGATGTAGGTCAGCGTCTGCTGCAGGTCGATGATGTAGATGCCGTTGCGGTCGGTGAAGATGAACCGCTTCATCTTGGGGTTCCAGCGACGGGTCTGGTGCCCGAAGTGTGCGCCGCTGTCGAGCAGCTGCTTCATGGTTACAACAGCCATAATCGGCCATACCTCTTTGGTTGTCGGTTGTCGTCCGGCATCGGGTGAGCCGAACCCTGGCGACTGCTTCGATGCCGGACCCGCTTTCGAGGAGAACCCCGGGGGCGGGACCGCCCGGCATACGAGGTAACGAACCGGTGGGTTCGTGCCACAGACGCGCGAAGTCAGCCCGCGCAAACGAGCTGCGGGTAGGAGTTTACACGCTCGGAGCAGGTGCTTTTACCACCCAGCGGCGCTTCGGCCGGTGATCCACAGGTTCGAATTCTCCGACTTCATCTTTCTCGCGACACTCCGCTGAACTGGGAAGATGCGAATCAACGGGGTGGCCGGCGGGGTGGCCGTGGTCGTCGGGCTGCTCTGTGCGCCGTCGGCCGCGGCCGACGAGGGCCGGCTCGGGTGGCCGCTGCAGCCGCGTCCGGCGGTGGTCCGAACGTTCGACGCTCCGTCGCCGAACTGGCAGCGCGGGCACCGCGGGGTTGATCTGGCCGCTTCCGCCGGGCAGCCGGTGTATGCGGCGGCGGCGGGCACGGTCGTCTTCGCCGGTGAGCTCGCGGGCCGGCCGCTGGTGTCGATCGCCCACCCGGGCGGGCTGCGCACCAGCTACGAACCCGTCGATCCCGCCGTGAGGCAGGGCCAGACGGTGGCACAGGGCTCCGCGCTCGGTGTGCTCGTCGCAGGGCATCCGGGGTGTGCCGCAGCCACCTGCCTGCACTGGGGCGCGATGTGGGGGCCGGCGGCGCGCGCCGACTATGTCGATCCGCTGGGGCTGGTGGCCACCACACCGATACGGCTGAAACCGGTGCGCTGAGCATTTCAGGCGAACACTGCTGCGGCGCAGACGGATCGGGCTCACCTATGCGCGCGGATGGGCCTGATCGTGCACGGCACGCAGCCGCGCGACGGTGACGTGGGTGTAGAGCTGGGTGGTGGCCAGCGTCGAGTGGCCCAGCATCTCCTGCACGACGCGCAGGTCGGCACCGCCCTCGAGCAGATGGGTCGCGGCGCTGTGCCGCAACCCGTGCGGCCCGATGTCGGGTGCGCCGTCCACCGCGGCCATCGTCTGGTGCACCACGGTCCGGGCCTGGCGGGGGTCGAGGCGTCCACCTCGGGCACCGAGCAGCAGTGCGGGCCCGGAGCCGGCGGTGACCAGTTCGGGACGACCGTCGGTCAGCCAGGAGGTCAGCGCGGCGTGTGCCGGTTCCCCGTACGGCACGGTGCGCTGCTTGTTGCCCTTGCCCAGTACCCGCACCAGCCGCCGCGACGTGTCGACGTCGTCGATGTCCAGCCCGCAGAGTTCGCTGACGCGGATCCCGGTGGCGTAGAGCAGCTCGACGATGAGGCGATCGCGCAACGCGAGCGGATCCCCCTGCTCCGCACCGGAGGTCGCGGCCTCCATCGCGTCGCGGGCCTGATCCTGGCGCAGCACCGCGGGCAGCGTGCGGTGCGCCTTGGGCACCTGCAGCCGGACCGCCGGATCCTCGGTCAGCAGTCCGCGCCGCACCGCCCAGGCCGTGAACGTCTTGACCGCAGAGGTGCGGCGGGCCAGCGTCGAGCGGGCCGCGCCCGCGCTCGCCTGCGCCGCCAACCAGGATCGCAGGACCGGCAGGGTGATCGCCCCTGGTCCCGCCCCGGGGCGGCGTTCGTCCACGAAGTCGAACAGCGAGCGCAGATCGCCGAGGTAGGCGCGGCGGGTGTGGTCGGAGCGCCCGCGTTCCAGCGCGAGGTATTCGTCGAACTCGTCGAGGTAGGCCTCGATGGCCGGGTCGCTGCGCTCCTGACCGCCGGTCTGCACGCCCCTACCGTGGCAGAACCCCGTCCGGGGTTTCAGAGGACGCGCCGCACCGTGTCCGGAGTGAGATCCGCCAGGCTGCGATAGCCGTCGACGGCCATGATCAGATCGGTCTCGGCCAGCAGCGACCGCAGCACATGCACGAGCCCGTCCTCACCGCCACCTGCCAGACCGTAGGCATAGGGCCTGCCGACCCCGACGGCGGTGGCGCCGAGGGCGAGTGCCTTGACGATGTCGGCACCGCTGCGGATCCCCGAGTCGAACAGGACCGGCAGGCCGTCGGCGGCCGCCACCACCCCGGGCAGGCAGTCCAGTGCCGGCAGTCCCCCGTTGGCCTGACGTCCGCCGTGGGTCGAGCAGTAGATCCCGTCGACGCCGGCGTCCTTGGCGCGGCGCACGTCGTCGGGATGACACAAGCCCTTGAGCACCAGCGGCAGGTCGGTGAGTGAGCGCAGCCAGGGCAGGTCGTCCCACGTGAGCGGATTGCCGAACAGCCCAACCCATTTGAGGACGGCGGCCTGCATGTTCTCCTCCGGCGGCTGGGCCAGGGAGGCCCGGAAGACGGGGTCGCTAGTGTAGTTGGCCAGGCAGCGCCCGCGCAGCTGCGGGAAGTTCGACATCGCAAGGTCGCGCGGTCGCCAGCCCGGGATCCAGGTGTCGAGGGTGACGATGATCGCCTTGTAGCCGGCGGCTTCGGCGCGGTGCACCAGGCTGGCGGCCAGGTCCCGGTCGGTCGGGGTGTACAGCTGGAAGAAGCCCGGGGTGTCGCCGAACTCTGCGGCGACATCCTCCAGCGGGTCCTCGGTGAGCGTGGAGACGGTCATCGGGACCCCCGTGCGCGCCGCGGCACGGGCGGTCGCCAGATCGCCGTGGCCCGTCTGCGAGCAGATGCCGATGACGCCGATCGGCGCCATGAACAGCGGCGACGGCAGCCGCATCCCGAACAGGTCGACGGTGAGGTCACGTTCGGTGGCACCGACGAGCATCCGCGGGATCAGTCCCCAGCGGTCGAACGCGGTGCGGTTGGCGCGCTGGGTCTGTTCGTCCCCGGCCCCGCCGACGACGTAGGACCAGACAGATGGCGGCATCGCCGACTCGGCTTTGGCCTCCCATCCGGCGTAGTCCATCGGGAAATTGGGCAGAATGCCGGACAGGCCCTGCAGATAGATCTCGAGCTGGTAGTTGCCGAAGGTCATGGGGCTAAGCGTGCCATCGACGTGCCAGCCCGACGGTCATCGGGCTGTGCCAGCGTTGGTTCGGCGCGCCCTACGTCGACTCGGCCTCGGCGAGCTCGCGCTTCCACTGCCGGAACGTCTCCTCGGTGCGGCCGCGCCGCCAGTACCCCGAGATCGAGGACGCCCACTTGGGCTCGACCCCGCGTTCCTTGCGGATATAGGGCCGCAGGTTGTGCATCACCGCCTGAGCCTCACCGTGGATGAAGACCTGCACCTGCCCCGGCAACCACGGCGTCTCCTTGACTGCTGCGATCAACGGGGCGTGGTCGCCCGCCACGTCGTCGAAGACCAGATCCGCGCGGCCGCCGCGATAGATCCACGACACGTCGACGCCGGGGGGCGCGTTCAATTCGATCTCGTCTTCCGGACCGGCGACCTCGATGAACACCTTGCCGATCGCATCGTCGGGCAAGGCTTCCAGCGCGACGCTGATCGCCGGTATCGCCGACTCGTCGCCGGCGAACAAATGCCAGTCGGCGGCAGGATCAGGGGCGTAGGCGCCGCTAGGTCCCATCACGAACAAGCGCTGCCCCGGCGCGGCTGATGCCGCCCACGGACCGGCGACGCCGTGTTCGCCGTGCACGACGAAGTCGATGGTGAGCTCCCGCCGTTCGGTGTCGGCGCGGCGAACGGTGTAGGTCCGCACGGTGGGCCGCCGTTCGGGCGGCAGCGCGTTGAAACTGTCCTGCGTCAGAGGCTGCGCGAGTTGCGAGGCGTCGACGTCGTCGGCGACGAACACCAATTTGACGTAGGAGTCCGTGTACTGGCTCGGCGTGAACGTATCGAAGCCGTTGCCGCCGAGTACAACTCGCACGATATGAGGGCCCAGTTGCTCGGTGCGTACCACCTCGAAGGTGTGCACGGGACGTCCTGCCACTTCACTTCCTTTGCTACTCAGCTGTCCTTGACGACTATACGAGCGGAAGCCGCCGCGCAGCGGCCTCCCCGGCCGGGCACTTACCCGCTACGTGACCGCCGATGCCAGCGCCGCCAGTTTCGCGTCGAGTTCGCGGGCCGCGGCCGACAGCTCCGGATTCGGTGTGACCACCATCAGCGACGACGGTTGCACGTAGATGAGGCTGCTGCGACCCGCGGGCTCGTCGGTGATGAGCAGTTCGTGGTGATCCAGCCGCCGTGGTCCAGCGTCGCGAACAGCATGAACCCGTGCGGCCCGGCGTGCGGTGCGACGCGTGCACGGTAGTCGGCCCAGTCGGTCGATGCCGCGGCGATGTCCTCGATTCTCACGGGTTCCTCGCCGACGTCGGTGTTCAGCGCCCGCACCAGGTCGTCGAACGTCTTGCCGCTGTCGTACCCGATTCGCACACCCTGAAACGGGATCCGTTGCGGCACAACATCGGACATGATCTCTCCCTTATAGCGCGCGTCGCGGGCATCACCTGGACATCGGCGGCCGATGCGCTCACCCCTGGCTCCACGCCGGCGGCCGGTGATTTCATTTCCCCGGGACCGGCTCAGGTCAAGCGCCACTGACCCCCCTCACACTCGACGAGGCCGTCGATCTCCATCAGCGCCAGCGGGCCCAGCACCTGTTCGGGCGCCACCCCGGCACTGACGGCGATCTCGTCGACGGTGCGCACGCCGCGCCGCGGCAACGCCTCGTAAACCTGGCGCTGCACCTCGCTCAAGTGGTCCAACGGCGTGACCGGATGCTCCAGATCGGGGGCAAACTCGCCGATGTGTCCCATCACCTCGACGATCTCCGGCGCGCGCGTCACCAGCACGGTGTGTTCCCGCCGCAGCAACTCGTGACAGCCCGCCGACGCGGTCGAGGTCACCGGGCCCGGAACCACACACACCCGCCGGCCCAGCGACCTGGCCCAGGCCGCGGTGTTGGCCGCCCCGCTGCGCAGCCCCGCCTCGACCACCACCGTCGCGCCCGTCAGCGCGGCCACCAGCCGGTTACGCGTCAGGAACCGGTGCCGCGCAGGGCGCACACCCGGCGGATACTCGCTGACCACGAGGCCGTTACGCGCGATGCGATGCAACAGCGCCGAATGCCCGGCCGGATACGGCACATCCACACCGCACGCCAGCACCGCCACGGTCTGGCCGTCCGACCCGAGCGCCGCGCGGTGCGCCGCGCCGTCGATGCCGTAGGCACCGCCGGATACCACCGCGACGTCACGCTCGACCAATCCTGCGGCGAAGTCCGCGGCGACGTACTCGCCGTAGGCCGTCGCCGCGCGTGTCCCGACGATCGCGACGCTCCGTTCAGTGAGGTCCGCCAAATGTGCAGGGCCCAGCACCCACAGCGCGAGCGGCGCCAGACCCTGCGGTCGCTCGGCATGGTCGACGCCGGCGAACGAACGGAATGCCAGGGTCGGCCACTCCTGGTCCCCGGCGGTCAGCAGCCGCCCGCCCATCCGGTCCAGAGTCTCCAGATCTGTTGCCGCGCAATCGACGGCGTGTCTGGCTTCGGTGGCCCCCAGCAGGTCGCCCCCGACGACGCGGCGGCGGACGCGCTCGGCGGCCGCGACCGCCCCCTCCTCGGACACCAGCTCGGCCAGCGCCTGATTGGGCGGTTCGGCCACCCTCGACAGATAGGCCCACGCCCGGCGCGTGGTCTCGTCCATCAGAACCCCCGTCCCTGACGGAAACTCATCGCGGTGGCGACGTCGTCGAGGTTCGGTGTGGTGCGACCTGCCAGATCGCACAATGTCCACGCGACGCGCATCGCCCGGTCCATGCCGCGGATACTCATGGTTCCGCGGTCCACCGCCGCGCGCAGCGGCTTCATCGCCTGCGGGCTCAGCCGGAACCGGCGCCGCAGCAGAGCTCCGCTGACCTCGGCATTCGTAGTGATCCCGTGTGGTCGCCAACGGTCCTCGGCCGCAGCCCGTGCCGCCCAGACACGCTGCCGGACAACCGAAGTCGTCTCCACTTCCTGATCGGTGAACGTCCCCTCCCGCGACGCGTGCATCTCCACCCGCAGATCCACCCGGTCGACCAACGGCCCGGACAGCTTGCTGCGGTAGCGTCGCTTCTCGGCCACCCCGCAGATGCAGTCGCGGGGATCCGGCGGCGCGCACGGGCAGATGTTCGCGGCCAGGACCAACTGGAAGCGGCAGCGGTAGCACGCCACGCCGTCGCGCCGGGCCAGCCGGATCTCGCCGTCCTCCAACGGGGTTCGCAGCGCCTCCAGCACCGCCGAGTTGATCTCGGCGAACTCGTCGAGGAACAGCACTCCGCGGTGGGCCCGACTGACCGCGCCGGGGCGCGCCATCCCCGAGCCGCCGCCGACGAGCGCGGCGACACTGGTGGTGTGGTGTGGGGCAACAAAGGGCGGCCGGGTGATCAACGGTGCGTCACCGGCCAGCAGACCCGCCACCGAGTGGATCGCGGTGACCTCGAGTGACTCGGCATCCGACAGGGGCGGCAACAGTCCCGGAAGCCGCTGCGCCAGCATGGTTTTCCCGACCCCGGGCGGGCCGGTCATCAACAGGTTGTGAGCGCCCGCTGCGGCCACCTCGACCGCATAGCGCGCCTGGGTCTGCCCGATCACATCGGCGAGGTCGGGCACCTGCTCGGCCATCTGCGGTATCTGCTCGACCGGCCGCTCCAGATCCCCTGTGCCGGCCAGCCACGCGTGCAGCTGCCGCAGGGTGCCCACGCCCCACACCTCGATTCCGTCGACGAGGCTCGCCTCGGCCACGTTGGCCATCGGCACCACCGCCGCCGGCCAGCCCTGTCGCTGGGCGGCCAGCACCGCGGGCAGCACGCCGTTGATCGGGCGCACCCGCCCGTCCAATGCCAGCTCGCCGAGCAGCACCGTCTTCTCCAGCCGCGGCCAGGACTTCTTCTGGTCGGCCGACAACACCGCCGCAGCCAGCGCGATGTCGTAGACCGAACCCATCTTCGGCAACGTCGCCGGTGACAACCCCAGCGTCAGCCGCGCCATCGGCCACTCGAAGCCGCAGTTGCTGATCGCCGCGCGGACCCGGTCACGCGACTCCCGCAGCGCGGCGTCGGCCAGACCGACCAGATACACCCCGGGCAGGCCCGAGGAGATGTCAGCCTCGATCTCCACGATCTCGCCCTCGACCCCGCGCACCGCCACCGAGAACGCCCGGCCCAGCGTCCCCATCACCCCACCGCCTTCACATGGGTGAGCTCCGGGGTGCGCCGGCGCCCGACCCGCACGGTGATCACGTCGACCCGCACCGCAGCCCAGCGCTCGCTCTGGGTGGCCAGCCACAGCCCGGCCAGTCTCCGCAACCGGCGCACCTTGGCCGGGGACACCGCCTGCGCGACCCCGCCGTAGTGCTCAGTGGTGCGGGTCTTCACCTCGACGAACACCACCACGCGGCCGTCCGCGGCGATGACGTCCAATTCCCCGTAGCGGCAGCGCCAATTACGCGCCAGCACCCGCAACCCCAAAGCCTGCAGGTACTCCACCGCGAGCTGTTCGCCCAGCGCCCCGATCTCGGCGCGGCTTTCTGTTCCGGTCATACAGCCACCGTTGTCGATGGCGCCGACAGAACCGCCGACCCATCCCCAGACCCGAATCGATCCCCAGAATGCGACAGTTGTGGGAACCCACAGTTTCTGTGAGAGGACAGATCTGGCATATCCGGCTCGCCGCCACCACGCGAGTGTCACGCTGGTGACACCGAGGTCGTCTCTGGGGAAGATGCGGTGGCACCAACGGGAAGCCGTCGTCGCTCTGGAACTTCGCGGCGAACACCGCGCTGCCGCATCCACCGAGAACCAGCCAGAACGTTCCGATGAACTCGGCTGCAAGACGATGAAAAAGTGTGGGATCGCGCATGGTGCCGCACTCCTGCGAACCCGATACCCCAGAACCTGCGCGATCCAGTAGGACGGCAGTGCCCTCCATTCCACCCGTCGCGCCAGGGCTGCGCCCAGCGTCACCGCGGGGTTGAAATGCCCGCCGGAGATCGTGCCGAACGCGTACACACCGGTGAGGTCTGCTCGCCGGCCTGGTGATCTTCGTGGTCGCGCGCGGCCGAGCCGGCTGGACGGCGACCGGCAACATGGCCGCCAACGGATACGGCGCCCACTCCCCCGGCGGCTACACACTGTGGGCGGTGCTCCTCGCCGAGGTCGTTCTGACCTTCATGTTCCTGCTGGTGATCCTCGGCGCCACCGATGATCGCGCGCCCAAGGGATTCGCCGGACTGGCGATCGGCCTGACGCTCACACTCATCCACCTCATTTCCATCCCGATTTCGAACACCTCGGTCAACCCGGCGCGCTCGACCGGCGTCGCCTTCTTCAACGGCGACGGCGCACCCGCGCAGTTGTGGGTGTTCTGGCTGGCTCCTCTGATCGGCGCCGCGATCGCCGGGCTGGCCTACCCGTTCCTGTTCGGCCACCGGGAAGAACTGGCCGACCGCCCGGTGCGCACCGACTCATTGGATGTCGACCTGGAAGTCGACGACACCCGCTGACTCTCGGTGGGCTCTGCGGACGATCGCTACGCTCCGCTGACGCCGGACGCCCGTCTTCGGGAACGTCGTTTCACCGGCGTCAAATCGGGGGATCCCGGGACCATCAGTCGACCAGGAGGACCTCCGATGGGTACCCGACCTTCTGCAGCGTCGCTGCACCGCTCCGCCCACGGCGCCGCCGACCGCGCCACCGACAGCGGCGCGTTCGAGTATCTTGCCCGGGCGGGTTTCGCCGCCAGCGGTGTGTTGCACCTGCTGGTCGGCTTCATCATCGCCCGGCTGGCGTTCGTCGGCGGCGGGTCTCCTCAGGGCAACGCCGACCAGTCCGGTGCGCTAGCCACGCTGGCCCACCAGACCGGCGGCACCGTCATCCTGTGGGCGGCGGCGGCGGGACTGGTGGCTCTGGGGTTGTGGCGCGTCGCGGAGGCCGTGATCGGCGCCAAACCGGGTGAGAGTTCCGGGCGCCGGGGCGACAACCCGGCATGGAAACGAGGCAAGGCTCTGGCGCTGGCCGCGGTGAACTTCGCGATCGCGTTCTCGGCCGCCCGCTACGCGATGGGCTCCGGCCAGTCCAGCACCCAGCAGAACGCCGGTATGTCCGCGCAGCTGATGCAGTCCGGGTGGGGCAAGGCCGTGCTGATCGCCGTCGGCGTCGGCGTCGCCGCGGTCGGCGCCTACCACGTGTACAAGGGCGTATCGGAGAAATTCCTGGACGACCTGCGCGTCTCGGGTGGCACCGCGGTCACCGCGATCGGCATCACCGGATACGTGGCCAAGGGTCTGGTCCTGGCCGGTGCCGGTCTGCTCGTCGTGATCGCGACCCTGCAGGCCGATCCGTCCAAGGCCACCGGCCTGGACGCCGCGGTCAAGACGCTGGGTCAGGCGCCGTTCGGAAAAGTACTGCTGATCGCCGCGGCGCTGGGTATCGCCGCGTTCGGTGTATACAGCTTCATCAGGAGCCGGTACAGCCGGATGTGACGGCTGGGGCCCCGAGGTGAGGTGAGGGTATCTTCACTCGGGTGGACAGGCTGGTCGACCATCTGCGCGGTCACGGTGACCGTCCCGCGCTGTTCACCGTCGACCAGCAGCTCAGCTACCGCGAGCTCGCACAACGGGTCGACGACTGCGCGCAGACGCTGGGACCGCGTCGTCGGCTGATCCTGCTGGAAACCAGGAACGACGTCACCGCGCTGGTCCGCTACCTCGGTGCGCTGGCGGGCGGACACGTCGTACTGCCCGTCCCCGCCGGGCGCGACCACAGCGACATGATCGCCACCTATCAGCCCGACGTGGTCATGAACACCGCAGGCGTTCACGTCCACTCCGAGGCGGCCCATACACTGCACGACGACCTCGCGCTGGTGATGTCCACGTCGGGCAGCACCGGCTCTCCCAAGCTGGTCCGGCTGTCGCGCACCAACCTGCTCGCCAATGCCAGGTCGATCGCCGAATATCTGCAGATCCGCCAAACCGACCGCGCCGCAACCACCTTGCCGATGTCGTACTGCTACGGCCTGTCGGTCATCCACAGCCATCTGCTCATCGGCGCGGCGCTGATCCTGACCGAGAAGTCGGTGACCGACGACTGTTTCTGGGAGTTGTTCAACGGCCGACGCGGCACCACCTTCGCCGGCGTCCCATACACCTTCGAACTGCTCGACCGAATCGGCTTCGAGTCCCTTCACCTGCCGGATCTGCGCTACGTCACCCAGGCCGGCGGCCGGATGGCCCCCGAGCGGGTCCGCAGATACGCAGCCCTCGCCGACCGGCAGGGTTGGGAGCTGTACGTGATGTACGGGGCCACCGAAGCCACGGCCCGCATGGCCTACCTACCCCCCGATCTCGCCCGAACGCGCAGCACCGCGATCGGGCGCCCGATCCCGGGTGGGTCGTTTGCCCTCGAACCCGTCGACGAGTGGCCCGAGCCCGGCGCCGGCGAGCTGGTGTACCGGGGCGCCAACGTGATGATGGGCTACGCCCATCACCCGGCCGACCTCGCCCGCGGCCCGGAACTCGACGCGTTGCGCACCGGTGACATCGCCCGCCGGGGCGCCGACGGGTTGTACGAGGTGATCGGCCGCAGAAGCCGGTTCGTGAAGATGTACGGTCTGCGCCTCGACCTCCAGCAGCTCGAGGACACGCTGGGCGACGCCGGGGTGCGCGCGCTGTGCACCGACAACGGCGACCGCCTCGCCGTGGTGGCCACCGCCGACCACGACGCGGACGAGGTGCGACGCATTGCGGCCGGCGCGGCCGGGGTACCGGCGGGCGCCGTCGACGTCGCCTGCGTGCGCGAACTGCCCACCTTGCCGAGCGGCAAGCCCGACTACCGCGCCGCCCGGGCCCTGACCGCGCGCGCTCCCCGCCCGGCGAAGCACGACGGTGACCTGCGGCGGCTCTTCGCCGACGTACTGCATCTCGACCCGGACACGATCGACGACCACGCCAGCTTCGTCGATCTCGGTGGCAACTCACTGAGCTACGTCACCATGTCGGTACGGCTGGAGCGCACCCTCGGTCGGCTGCCCGCCGACTGGCAGCGACTGTCGCTTCGCGAACTGCAGAACCTGCCCGCGCCGCGACGGCCACGGTGGCAGGTGTGGGCCGGCACGCTGGAGACCAGCGTGGCGCTGCGCGCCGTGGCGATCCTGCTGATCGTCGGTTCGCACGCCGAACTTTTCGAGCTGTGGGGCGGCGCGCACATCCTCCTCGGCGTCGCCGGCTACAACTTCGGCCGGTTCTGCCTGACGCCACTACCACGCACCACCCGCATCAGGCACCTGCGCGCCACGATCGCGTGGGTCGCGGTCCCGTCGATGCTGTGGGTGGCGTTCACGCTCGCCGTCACCGATGACTATCACGCGTCGAACCTGTTGCTGGCCAACAAGTTCCTCGGGCCGCACGACAGCATGACCGCCGGGCGGCTGTGGTTCGTCGAAGTGCTGGTGTGGACGCTGGTCGCGCTGGCCGCGCTGTTCTGGATACCGGCCGCCGACCGCCTGGAACGCCGCCAACCATTCGCCGTCGCGATGGCGTTCCTGGCATTGGGAATGCTGCTGCGTTACGGCGTTCTCGGCGGCGACACCAGAGACGCCTGGTTCACGATGTTGGCGTTCTGGTTCTTCGCGGCGGGATGGGCCGCCGCGAAGGCCTCCACCGCGTGGCAGCGCGCCGCCGTCACCGCGGTGCTGTTGGCCGGCATATACGGCTACTTCGACGACCCACTCCGCCAGTTCCTGGTGTTCACCGGTCTGGCGCTGTTGATCTGGCTGCCCGCGGTCCGCTGCCCATCAGGTATCGCCGTGGTGGCCGGTGTCATCGCCGAAGCGTCGCTGTACACCTATCTGACGCACTACCAGATCTATCCGCTGTTCGGCAGCCACGAACTGGTCGGCGTCGTCGCCTCGGTCGTCGTGGGTGTCACGGTGTCCGCGGCGGTCACCCTGGCCCGGCAGCGGTGGCATGGGCGCAGACTCAGCCGGCCGGGTCCGGCGCGGGCTCCCGCTCTGCGATGAGTCCCTCCTGAACGAGGGTCGCCGCGACGATGCCGTCGGCGCCGATGAGGCTGGCGGTCACCACGCCGCGGCCCCGCGCGGCGGCCGGTGACCGGCACTCGAGCAGGTTCCATTGATCGGCACGCAGCTCCCGGTGGAACCACACCGACGAATCGGTGGTGCCGCTGCGGTGGGTGCGCGCCCGCATCGAATGGCCGTGGACCTGCAGGGCGGGATCGATCAGGTACACATCGGTGACGTAGACGGCGACGAGCGTGTGCAGCAACGGTTCGTCGGGCAGGTCGACAGTGGTCCGCCACCACAGCCGCCGGACGAAGTCCTCGCCGGTGCCGGAGTCGACGAAGCGGAGGTCGAGTTCGTCCAGCGGCATCGACGGCGCCGGCCCGGCCGGCCCGGTCTTCGGCAGCGTGCCGGGATCCACGTCCGGCCGTATCCTGCGGCCGTGTTCGGGACCGGGCAGCGCGGCCGCGAAAGACACCGTGGCCGTGGTGAGCGGCCGCCCGTTCTGCGCGGAGTCGATCCGCCGCGATGCAGCGGTACGGCCGTCGTGAACCTTCGCCACCCGGTAGTCGACCGGTTCACCGGCCTCGCCGCCGCGCAGGAACTGCAGGTGCATCGCCGTCGGCGCCTTCGCGGGGTCCACGGTGCGGGCGGCCGCCGCGAGGCTCTGCGCCACCAGCTGTCCCCCGTAGGCGCGTTTTCCCGCCGGCCCGCCGGCACGCCCCCGCCAGATGTCGGGCCCGCTCGCGGTGACGTCGAGCAACTCGCGCAGCACGCTCACGCGACGGTGCCCGACCCGTACAGGTCCTCGATCTGGCCGCGGTCCATGGCCAACCAGTCCTCCAGTACCGCGGCGGTGTCGTCGCCGAGTGCCGGGGCGGGCACAGCGCGCGGATAGGCGCCGTCGATCGACACCGGCAGACCGGCCGCCAGGTAACGACCCACCCGCGGCTGATCGAGCTCGGTGAACAGCGGGTTGTGGGTCACCCGGGGATCGGCGGCGGTCTCGCCGAAGGTCTGGTAGCGCTCCCACAGCACCGATGTCGTCGACAGCGCGGTCGCGATCTCGGCGCCGGTGCGGGCGCTGAACCACTCGGCGAACAACGCGCTCAACGCTTCCCGGTGCCGGTACCGCTCACCCTCGTCGGAGAAGTCGGCGCCCAGCGAATCTGCGAGCGCGGCAACGGCTTCGGTGGTCCCGGTCAGGGAGGTCAGGTCACGGAAGTGCCGGCCGGTCAGCGCGACGACCATGTAGGAGACTCCGTCGCTGCTGGTGAAGTTCTGCCCGTAGGTGCCGTAGACGGCGTTGCCGATGCGTTGGCGCGAGGTGCCGTTGATCATCGCCTCGGTGAGCAGGCTGAGGTTGCCCGCGGTCGCCAGCGCGACGTTCTCCAGCGGGATGCTGACCTGCTGGCCGCGCCCGGTGGCGTCGCGGTGGCGCAACGCAGTGAGCACCGAGAGTGCCGCGTAGAGACCGCAGCTCACGTCCCACGCCGGAAGCACGTGATTGACCGGGGTGCTCAGCTCCGCGGGACCGGTCACCAACGGGAACCCGATGGCGGCGTTCACCGTGTAGTCGACTCCGGTGCCGCCGTCGTGGCGCCCGGACACCTCGACATGGATCAGGTCGGGGCGCACCCTGGCCAGGGTCTCGTAGGAATGCCATTGCCGCCCAGCGACATTGGTGATGAACACGCCGGCATCGGCGACCAGGCGGGTGACCAGTTGCTGCCCGTCCTCGGAGCGCATGTCCACGGCCAGCGACCGCTTGCCCTTGTTCAGGCCGGCCCAGTAGATGCTGTCGCCGGATTCGGTGAGCGGCCAGCGGCGGTAGTCCGCAGCCCCGCCGACCGGATCGACGCGCAGCACCTCGGCGCCGAGCTGAGCCAGGGTCATCCCCGCCAACGGGACTGCCACGAAACTCGAGATCTCGACGACCCGTACTCCGGCCAACGGCCGCGCCGGGTCGGGCGCTGATTCGGTCATCCGCTCAAGCTAGCAAGCGCCGGATCACACCAACTCGATCGCCTCGGCGATCGACGGCAGCACCCGGCTGGGGCGGAACGGGTAGCGCTCGACGTCCTCGATGGTCGTCGACCCGGTCAGCACCAGGATGGTCTCCAGCCCGGCCTCGATACCCGCCACCACGTCGGTGTCCATCCGGTCCCCGACCATCACGGTGGATTCAGAATGCGCCGCAATGCGGTTCAGCGCGCTGCGGAACATCATCGGGTTCGGCTTGCCCACGAAATACGGTTCCCGCCCGGTGGCCTTGGTGATCATGGCCGCGACCGATCCGGTGGCCGGCAACGGCCCCTCGGCCGACGGTCCAGTGACGTCTGGGTTGGTCGCGATGAACCGCGCGCCACCCAGGATGAGGCGCACGGCCTTGGTGATCGCTTCGAACGAGTAGGTGCGGGTCTCGCCGAGCACCACGAAGTCCGGCGAGATGTCGGTCAATGTGTAACCGGCCTCGTGTAGTGCCGTGGTCAACCCCGCTTCCCCGATCACGTAGGCGGAGCCGCCGGGCAGCTGGTCGGCCAGGAACGCCGCGGTCGCCAGCGCGGAGGTCCAGATCGAGCCCTCCGGGACGGCCAGCCCGGAGCGGACCAGCCGGGCGGCCAGATCCCGGGGGGTGAAGATCGAATTGTTGGTGAGCACCAGGAACGGCCGCTCCCGGTCGATGAGACGCTGCAGGAATTCTGCAGCACCCGGAAGCGCGTGTTCTTCGCGGACGAGCACGCCGTCCATGTCGGTCAGCCAGCACTGCGGTGTGGAACGCACGCCCTCCAGTGTGTCAGCCGTGGCAAGTGGCCGCGTCGTCACTCACCGCTGAGCACGGGCATCCGCGCCCAGCCCCGCACGCTCGACGTCCGGGCCCGACGGGCGTTGTCGTAGTCGACCTCCCAGTCAGCCCACCGTTTGAGCACCTCCTCGAACGCCACCCGGGCCTCCAACCGCGCCAGCGCCGATCCCAGACAGAAGTGCAGACCCTGCCCGAAGCTCAGGTGTCCCCCCGTGCGATGGATGTCGTAACGGTCGGGATCGATGAAGTGCTTGTCGTCACGGTTCGCAGATCCGTTGAGCAACAGCATGAACGAGCCCTCGGTGACGGTGTGCCCGTAGAGTTCGACGTCGCGGGCCACGTAGCGCGCTTGCACCGGTGACGGTGGCTCGAAGCGCAGAGTCTCCTCGACCGCGGACGGGATCAGTGACGGATCGGCGGCCAGCTCGCGACGCTGGTCGGGATGGGTGCCGAGCAACTCTCCCATGAATCCGATCAGCCGGGCCGTCGTTTCGCCACCGGCACCGGCGATCATCGCGGTGTAGGCGAGAACCTCGGTGCGGTCCAACGGGCGCCGGGTGCCGTCCGGTTCCTCCACCTCGGCGTTGAGCAGTTCGGTCATCAGGTCGTCAGACGGATGTGTGGACCGCCACTCGATGTACTCGGCGAACAGAGCGAGCGACTCGGCGAAGACCGTCGCGCTGACGTCGCCGACGTCGTCGCCCACCGCGATGTTCTTGTCGGTGCGGTCACGAATCTTTTGCTGACCCTCTTCCGGGATGCCGAGCAGATAGCCGATGGTGCGCATCGGCATGATCGCCCCGAGGTCGGCCACGAAGTCGAACCCGTCCCCATCCATCAGTGGATCCAGGGCACGGGAACAGAATCCGCGCACCAAATCCTCCACCGCCAGCATCCGGCGCGGGGTGAAGACCCGCGACAACAGCCGACGGTGCAGATCGTGCAACGGTGGGTCCTCGAACAGCAGGATTCCCGGCGGCACCTCGATGTTGTTGAACAGGATGTCTGCGGTGGTGCCCTTACCCGACCGGTAGGTCTCCCAGTCCGGAAGTGCTTTCACCACATCGTCATAGCGGCTCAGTGCGTAAAAACCGTACTTGTCGTTGTAGTACAGCGGCGCCTCCTCCCGCATCCGCCGCCACACCGGATACGGGTCGTCGTCGATCGCGTAATCGTAGGGATCGTAGTACAACTCACCAGTCACGGCGCTTACCTATCTGGGCTGATTCTCGATGGGGGGCCACAACTGCTCTGTCGGCCCCTCAGTCACAAAGCCGCCCAGCTTGGTCGCCAAATGTGGCGCGAACACCGCGCCGTACATGACGTGGCCGACGACCACCACGGCGGCAACCGACAACAGTGCCGAGCCGACCTTGCTCGGGGATCGTTTGTCCGACCAGACCTCAATGACGTTGCGGCCCTGTTCGTCGGTGCGGCCGAGCAGATAGGTCAACACCATCATCTGCAGTCCCATCGCGACCGCGTCGTAGACCGGGTACTGGTACCTGGTGCCCTCAAACAGTGCCAGACCGTCGATCACGTAGCCGTAGACGAATACCCCGAGCCGCGGGCCGAAGAAGCCGTTGAACAGCAGTGCCCAGCAGAAGCCCACCCCGAAGCCGACCGCCAGCAGGGTCTGCGGCCTGCGCCAGCCGAACCGTTCGACGGCCCTGCGACCCAGTCCCGCGCCGATGACCGCGGGCAGCACGAAGTAGGCGATGTAGCCGATGGGTACCGCCGACGGCAGTCCCCCACCCCAGGTCATGTTCAGAGGCCACCATGACGGCATCCGCGGCAGCTCCGGCGGGAACTGCGCGTACACCGCCCAGTCGTACGGAGCCTCCACCCACGAGAACGAGATCGCCGAGATCGACACCAGCAGAAGCGGATGCAGGCGGCCGCGCCGCACGCTCAGGTAGACCCCGAACGCCAGGAACGCGATGCCGCCGATGTAGGCGAAGGCCTGGCCGACCACCAGCGCGGGGGGCATCCCGGAGTCCATCAGCGGTCCCGCCTTCCGCTCGTCACGCCACCGTCCTTCGTGGTCGGCTCCACGCAGGGCCTCATCGGTCGCGAGCCTCCGGGTCGAGGTAGACGACCAATCCCACGATCAGAACCGCGATCCCGATCAGCGTCCCGAGCATGATGAGAGCTCCCACACCCGTTCCTTTCCGTCGCCGACTTTAATAGTGGACACTATTACATAGCCCACGGTCAAGACCCGGCTATGGTGAAGTCCAGTGCACCAGCGAAGTTCGTCCCCGAAACAGGCACCGACCGCCCGCCGCCCCCGCGGCGAGGCGCGGCGCCTGCTGCTCGATGCGGCCCGAGACCTCTTCGCCCGCAGGGACTATCGGTCCACCACTACGCGCGAAATCGCCGAGGCAGCCGGGGTCAGTGAGTACCTGCTGTTCCGCCACTTCGGGTCCAAGGCGGGGTTGTTCCGCGAAGCCCTGGTGCTGCCGTTCACGAGCTTCCTCGACGAGTTCCGCGACACGTGGCGGTCGGTGGTGCCCGAGGAGACCGACGAGGAAGAACTGTCCCGGCAATTCGTGGGACGGCTCTACGACGTGCTCGTCGACCATCAGGGACTGCTCCTCACCCTCGTGGCCGCTGACGGGCTCAGCGACGACGACATCGAAGCAGCCGGCATCGCCGACATCCGCCGGGCTCTGAACATGCTCGGCGAGATCAGCGCCGAAGGAATGCAACTGCGCGGCAAGCGATCACGTCAACCCGACATGCCCGCGCACTCGACCGTGGCGATGATCGTCGGCATGGTGGCGCTGCGGTCGACCTTCTTCGGCGGCACCCCGCCGCCGCGGGAAGCGATCGTGGACGAACTCGTCCAGGCGATACTGCACGGCTTCCTGCACCGGCCGGACTAGGCCCGCTATCCCCCAGGTCCATTGGGCCACTTGAGCAGTGATCCCGCGTCGACGCGGATCTGCTGGCCGGTGATATAGCGGCTGTCGTCGCTGGCCAGGAAGACCCCGAGATGGGCCATGTCCTCGGGCTCGATGTACGGGATCGGCATCGCCTGGAAGAGGCTGAACAGCGGTTCGGCGTCCTCGCGGGTCGCGGTCTTGCCCTCCATCTTGAGGTCGGGCCGGAACACCCCGTACATCCCCTCGTTCTGCAGCAGATGAGTGTTGCAGTTGGTCGGATGGATCGCGTTGACCCGGATCATCCTCGGTGCCAGATGCAAGCTCATCTCCTCGACGTACTCGATCACCACGCGCTTGCTCCACCCGTAACCGGCGCCGCCGGGCCCCATGTCCGGGCTGGTGGTGGTGCCGCGGATCATGCCCGCGGTCGAGCCGGTGACGATGATGGACGCACCGTCGGGCAGGTGCGGGATCGCCACGGCGACGGTGTTCATCACCCCGAGCAGGTCGACATCGGAGGCGTCGACGAAACCCATCGGGTCTGGGTTGCCCATCGCCATCGGCAGGATGCCGGCGTTGGCGACGACGATGTCGATCTTGCCGAGATCGGCGACGCCCGCCTCGACGGCCTCACGCAGTTCGTGACGTTCCCGCACGTCCGCCACCCGCGCCAGCACCCGTCGGCCTGCCTCCTTCACCGCGCGCTCGGTCTCGGCGAGATCCTCCGGCGTGGCCAGCGGGTAGGGGTTGGAGGGAATGTCGCGGCAGATGTCGACGGCGATGATGTCGGCGCCCTCCCGGGCCATCGCAACCGCGTGCGCACGGCCCTGGCCGCGCGCCGCGCCGGTGATGAACGCAACCTTGCCTTCCAGCTTTCCGGTCATTGTTGCTCCCTCTCACCCGGCGGGTGTGAACGTGATGTGCAGCTCGGACAGGCCGCGCATGATGAATGTGGGTTCGTAGCTGTACCGGCGGGCGTCGGCGGGCCCGTGATGCGGCTCGGAGATCGCGATGTCCGTCATCCGGTCCAGGATCCGCTCCAGCGAGATGCGGCCCTCGGCCCGGGCCAGCGGTGCGCCGGGACACGAGTGCACACCGCGGATGAACGCGATCTGTTCCCGCACGTTGGCGCGGTCTGCCTGGAATTCGTTGGGAGCATGGAACTTTCGCGGATCACGGTTGCATGCCCCGGGTAACACCATCACGGTCGTTCCTGCGGGCACCTCGACGTCGCCGATGGCGGTGGTCGTGCGGGCCATCCGGAAGTGCGACTTGACCGGGCTCTCCAGCCGCAGCGTCTCCTCCAGGAACGCCGGGATCTTGCTGCGGTCCCGGCGCAGCATCCCCTCGAAGCCCGGGTTGTCGGCGATGAACCGGACCGCGGAGCTCACCAGCTTCGTCGTGGTCTCGGTGCCCGCCGCGAACAGAAACGTCGAGAGGTTCATCACGTCGTCGATGTCCGGTGTCGATCCGTCCTCGTGTTTGGCCAACGCGAGCTCGGTCAGCACATCCTCGCGCGGGGAGCGCCTGCGGTCCTCGATGTAGGCGTGGAACTTGTCGTTCAACCACTGCAGCGGATTGTGCGTGGTCGGCGCCTCCTTGCCGAGCTCGCCGACCGTCTCCAGCGCGAACGCGGCCTTGAACTCCTCGTGGTCCTCGGCGGGCACCCCGAGCAGATCGGCAATCACCAGCAGCGAAAACGGCTTGGCGTAGTCGGCCAGGAACTCGGCGCTGCCGCGCTCGATGAACGTGTCCAGCTGCCGATCGGCCAGCCGCCACATGAAGTCCTCGTTCTCCTTGAGACGCTTCGGGGTGATCAGCCGGCTGAGCAGGCCGCGGGTGCGGGTGTGCAGCGGTGGGTCCTGGGAGGTGATGTGCTCGGACATCGGCACTGCCATCCGATGTTCCTCGATCAGGTCGGACACGTCGTCACTGTCCCCCGGACCGAACGGCATACCGGAGAACGGTCCGGCCACCGAGTTGCACGACGAAAAAGCAGGGTTCTTGTACACCGACAGGGCCTCGTCATAACCGGTGACCGCCAGTACCCCGAACGGGGTCGCCTTGGCCACCGGGCACTGGGAGCGCAGGTGGTCGAAGTACGGATAGGGATCCGGCACCAGGGCCTCGTCGGTGAAATAGTCGACGGTCTCGAAATCGACGGACCGAGTGGGATCTGTCACTGTCAGCTCCTCTGGGCCTCGAACAGCACCGGCAGCGACGTCGGTGACCGGAAGACCTGGCCGCGGATGTGCGGATCGTCTTCGTCGGGGTCGAGCCGCAGATTGGGCAGGCGGTCGAGCAGAAGATTGACCGCCGTACGCATCTCCAGGCGCGCCAGGTGCATGCCCAGGCAGACGTGCACACCGTGCCCCCAGCCCAGATTCGCCTTCGGCTGCCGGAAGATGTCGAAGCGGTCCGGATCCGGATAGCGCTGCTCCTGCCGGTTCGCCGCACCCAGCATCGGCATCACCGTCGCCCCTGCCGGGATCGGCACGCCGCCGAGCACCGTGTCCCGCGTGGCCACCCGGGTGATCGTCAGAAGCGGGGACTCCCAGCGCACCGCCTCCTCGATCGCCTGTGGCAGCAGCGACCGGTCGGCCTTGACCGCTTCCAGCTGGGCCGGATCCGACAGCAACGCGAACAACAGGCTGCCCAGAGAGCGGTAGGTCGTCTCGACGCCGGCGGGCAGCAACAGCCGCAGGAACGAGAAGATCTCCTCGTCTTCGAGCTTGTTGCCGTCGATCTCGGCGGCCGCCAGCGCACTGATCAGATCTTCGCGGGGCTCGGCCCGGCGGGCCTGCAGGATCGGCGCGAAGTAGTCGCACAGTGCCGCCGACGCGGCGAGCCCGCGCTCCGGGTTCATCAGCCAGCTCAACAGCGAGATCGACCATCGCTGGAACTGCGGGTAATCCTCCTCGGGCAGGCCGAGCAGTCCCGCGATGATCTGGCTCGGATAGTCGAAGGTGAACTCCTTGACCAGATCCGCGCTGCCGTTGGGGGCGAAGTTGTCGATCAGGCCGTTGGCGACCCGCCCAACCAGTTCATCTTCCCAGCGCGCCAACGCCTTCTGTGTGAACGCCTTCTGCACCAGGGCGCGCAACCGGCCGTGCACCGGCTCGTCCATACCGAGCATCACCCTCTCGCCCAGCACCGGTCCGAAGGCGGCGATGACGCTGGCCGACGAGAATGTCTCGTTGTCGCGCAGCATCTGCTGGACTTCCTCGTGCCGGTAGACGATGAACATCGGTAGCGATTCCTCGTGCGGCAGCGCCCCGGAGGTTTCCAGGCGCTGCACAGGTTCCTCACGACGCAACCGCGCCAACTCGGTATACGGGTCACGCACGTCACCCGAGATCGCATCGTCGAAGGACCCGAAGTCCTCGAGGTCGTCAAAAAGCTGTTCCATGGTCGAACTCCTTCAGGCGTTCTGAGCTGGGTAGGCCACCGATTTCACCTCGGTGTACTGGCTGAATCCGACGATGCCGTTCTGGCGGCCGACGCCGCTCTCCTTGTAGCCGCCGAACGGCGTGTCGGCGCCGTAGCCGGCGGTGCCGTTGAGTCCGATGAAGCCCGCCCGCAGCCGTCGCGCCACGGCCAGTGAGCGTTCCAGCGACGCGGACATCACGTTGCCGGCCAGCCCGTAGGGGCTGTCGTTGGCGATCCGGACCGCGTCGTCCTCGTCCTCGTAAGGGATCACGGCAAGCACCGGACCGAAGATCTCCTCCTGCGCGATGGTCATGGAGTTGTCCACGTCGGTGAAGAGCGTTGGGCTGACCCAGAATCCCTTGTCGAACTGTGCCGGCGCATGGGTGCTGCCGACCAGCAGGGTCGCTCCCTCCTCGACGCCCTTGCGGATGTAGCCGAGGATGCGGGCCTGCTGCTTGGCCGAGATCACCGGGCCGCACAGCGTGCCTGGATCCTGCGGATCCCCGGCGGCGATGTTCTCGTAGATGCCCTTGAGAATCTCGACGCCTTCGTCGTAGCGGGAACGCGGCAACAGCATTCGCGTCGGCGCCGCGCAGCCCTGGCCGGCGTGCATCAGCGGACCGATCCCGATCAGGCAGGCGGTGTTGAAGTCGGCGTCCTCCAGAACGATCGTCGCCGACTTGCCGCCGAGTTCGAGGAAGAGCCGCTTCATGGTCGCGGCACCCTTTTCCATGATCCGCTTGCCCACCAGGGTAGAGCCGGTGAACGAGATCATGTCCACCTTCGGCGACAGCGTGAGCTCCTCGCCGACGAAATGGTCCGATGCGGTCACGACATTGACGACACCGGCCGGAAAATCGGTTTTTTCGGCGATGAGCCGACCGAGCCTGGTGGCGTTGAAGGGTGTATCGGGTGCGGGTTTGAGCACGACGGTGTTGCCCGCCGCCAACGCCTGCCCGAGTTTGTTGATGGTGACCTCGAACGGGAAGTTCCACGGCGTGATGGCGCCGACCACCCCGACCGGTTCGTGCCACACCTTCCTGGTGGTGTTGACACCGGTGACCGATACGACGGTGTCGCCCAGATCGGTTTCCCAGGGGAAGGTTTCGATCAGGCGGGCCGGATACCTGAGGCCGTCGGCGAAGGGCGCGTCCAGTTGCGGTCCGTGAGTGACGGCGCGTGGGGCCCCGACCTCGCGGATCAGTTCCTCCCGCAGGTCCTCCAGTTCACTCTCGATGGCCTCGTGCAGCTGCTCGAGGCACCGCTTGCGGAGTTGGCGGTTCGTGGACCAGTCGGTCTCGTCGAACGCGCGGCGGGCGGCGTCGATGGCGCGGTGCATATCGGCCTTCGACGCGTCGGCGACCTCGCCGAGAACGTCTTCGTTCGCTGGGTTGATGTTGGTGAACGTGCCCGCCTCGCCCTCGACCAGCTTGCCGTCGATCATCATCCTGGACTCGAAAGCGTGCGCGTCAGCCATTACCATTGCTCCCCTGTCGGGCGGTGCGTTGGGCCGCCCGTTCTGCCAGTCGTGTCATCACCGGTTGCGGTATCACCTTGGCCGCCAGAACCATTCCGCGTTGTGCGATCGTCAGCGGCCAGGCCCCATTCCGCATCGCGCCCTGCCGAGGAATTCCCAGCGCCAGTCGCGACATGTGGTGCATTCCGACCGACGGAAGAATCCTGTTGAAAATCAACAACATCGACGCGTCGGGGCCCACCCCGTGGCGACGGAACGCTCCCGTGTCCGCCAGCGCCTTTACGAGGCCGTCCGTGAACCGCTCCGGTGGCCGGGCGAACTTGATCGCATACCGGCCGCGGCTGTTCATCGTCTGGTGCAGGCGTGCGTACGGCCCGGCGAAATCACGGTCGTCGGTGGTGCCGGCGTCGGTGATGATGTCGGTGTCGTAGGTGCCGGTGATCAGGCTCGTGACCCCCAGGCCGAACGGGGCGATCTCCGCGGCCAACGATTCGCCCCAGCGTTCCATGGCGCCCTTGCTGGCCGAGTAGGGCGCGGTCCCCGGCTGGCCGCGCACCCCCGCCGAGCTGCAGACCAGCACTATGCGTCCCTGCCCCGCAGCCCGCATCGACGGCAGCAACGCCTTGGTGAGCGCGACCGGGCCCATCACGTGGGTGGCGAACATGCGCTGCCACAGGTCGATCTCCGCCTCCTCGACCATGCCCGCCGCCGAGATCCCGGCGTTGTGTACGATCGCGTACGGCGCCCCCACGCGATCTTCGATCACTTTGGCGGCGGCCGCGATCGACGCCGAATCCGTGAGGTCCAGCTGGACACCGATCAACCGATCGTCGTCTTCGCCGGCCCCCGTCGCCTCACGAAGCAACGGCATTCCCGTGTCGGGCGTGCGCATCGCGGCGACCACCAGCCAGCCCTCCCGGTAGAGGCGCGCCGCCGAGGCGAGCCCCAGACCACGGGCCGCGCCGGTGATAACGACAACACGCTCTTCGCGCGAGCGCTCATCGGCGGCCCGAGGCTCAGCCATTCTGCTGCTCGGGTGCGCACCGGTCGCTCTTCGAACCCAGCTCGACGTCAGGGTTGCGCAGCGGCCCCTGCTGCCAGGTGGACCACTTGCCCACCGAGTACGGCCCCTCCGCTCCGTTCGCCCTGTAATATCCCTGCGGGTCATAGATCTTCGCTTCCGGATACGGCCACGGGCACGCGACGGACGTCGCCAGCCCGCTGGCCTTGATTGCCCAGAACCAGCCGCCGTAGGCGAAATACGACACGTTGATGATCGCGAACATCACCAGGAACGTGCCGAGCACCGGCTTCCTGGGGAACAGCCTGGCCTTCGCAGCGAGCTTCTCCGCCACCGACTTTCCCGTGTCGTCGCGGTACACCAGGATGGCCGCCGGAATCATCACGAACGTCACGGACAGTGACTCCCAGATGAGCGGGAATTGAAAGGTGGTGCCGGCGAACAACGTGCCGAACGGAATGGCCTGCGAGTAGATGTACAGCCCGGTGCGGACCAGGCTGACTTCGAGGACAGCGTCGAAGATAAACCCGATTACCAGCACCAGTGCGCCCAAACTGATCAGAGGGTGTCGGGTGACGAATGCCTCCGGACCACGCTTGGCCTGCATCTTGCGGAGAATCCACACCGCCGGGAAGTACGGGCCGAAATAGAACAAGACGTAGCCGAACACGATGAAGGGTTCGACAGTCGGCGACATCATGATCAGGTACCAATTCTCCGGCCAGTGCAGGAGCATCGGGTTGTACACCGCATACGGTGACCAGTTCATGATCGGGTCCTGCCACACGATCAGCGTCGTGCACAGGACCATGAGCAGCACCGGACTGCCAGGGTTCTTCCGCCAGCCGCGGATAAAGGCAATGGTGAAGGCCACGACGATGATCACCGCACCCACCTGCGGGATGACCTGCCAGTCATCGAACGCCGTCAGGAACTCGACCGGCCGGGGCCGCCCCTCGACGTTCGGGTTTGCCACCCGTGGGTCGACCTCCGTCCGCCCGACGGCGGCGAACAGGCCAAGGAAGCCGAGCCACGCGAGCAACGAGATCACCCGGCCCCAGTTCGGTCCCTTGCGCCCCGGAGACGGCGAATCAGCCTGCGTATCAGGAGGTCTGGATTCCTGGGTGGTCATCGATTCAGCCTTCCTCTCCGAACCGGTCGACAAGATGCGAGTTCACCCCGTCGGCGTCGAGCGTGCGTGCGACCAGGTACCCGGCGCCCATCCACGCGCGGCGCGTCCATTTGCCGAACGACACCCGGGTGCCGGGCGCCCCGGAGGCGGCGGGCATCATCTTGACCCGTTCCAGCGCCTCTTTGACACCGCGAGGACTCAGCGGATGGGCATCGGTGAAAGCGCGCACCAGCGTGGCGGCGACGTCGTGGTTGACCACCGACACGCAGTACTCGGGCCGGCTGCCGTCGTACCTCTTCGCATACCGGTCCAACCAGGCCTGGCCGATCTTGTTGCCCTCGTCGTATTGATCGACCCCGACCCACCCGAGGAACGCGTTCCACATGATCGGGTTGACCCACGCGTTCTGGAACGCGGTGGTGGTGAACCGCGGCGGATCCCAGTCGACGGCTTCCAGTGCCGGGTTGATGAAGACGATCCCGAAGCCGAACCCGAGGTGGACAATCGCCTCCGACTTCGCTTCGTGAAGCGTACGGACCGCGTCGTTGATGTCCTGGGCGGTCTGGGCGATAGCAGCCTCAGCGACGATGCGGATTCCCTTGCGCGCAGCTGCACTTCGGAGGTTCCGCAGATAGCTGTCGCCGATCAGATTCTGCTCCACCAGCACACCGATCTCGGTGATGCCGCGCTTGGCAACCAGGTCGATCAGGAAAATCGGCTCGTCAGTCATCGAACCCTGCGGAAAAGCGAAGGTCCACTCCCCCAGCCAGTCGTCGGTGCCGGTCACACTGATCGCCGGCACCTTGAAGCGTTCCTCGATCGCCTCGCGCAGAGGCACGCAGTTGTCCGTGATGTTGGGACCGAACACCGCCAGGCAGCCCTCATCGACCAGTTCACCGTAGGCGTCGATGACCGCCTTGACCGACCCTTTCGGCAGCCCCTCGACTTCGCGATAGATCATCTGGACCGGGCGATCCATCAGCCGCTGTTCGACGGCCTCCTCGAAGACCAGGTCAAAGGTGCGGGTGAACGAGGCCTGCAGTTCCTCCGAAAATCCCGGCGGCAGGGTGAAGTCCATCAGGTAGCCGACCTTGATGGGCTCAGCAGTGCTCTCGTAGGACATCCGACCTCCTCGGCAGACGTGCGCTTTTCGCAGCGCCTGCTAGCCCTGACCTAATATTTGTTCTGACCCTAGCGGCGCTGCCCTGCAGCGTCAATCACCGGTCACCGGCTGGCCGAGGTAGACATCGATCATCTCGGTGAGACCGCGGATCACGTTGGCGTCGTCGGTGAGCGGGCCGGCGATCGCCGCGCGGGCCGCCTCGCTGATGGTCAGCCCCTCGACGGTCAGCCTGCCGGCGGCGATCAGAACACGGGTGGAGGCCACCTCGCGCAGGCCCCCGGTCTCCAATCGGCGGATCGCCTGACCGAAGCGCACCAGCGCGGCGGCGGTGGCGGTGTCGACACCGGCTTCGTGCGAGACGATCGACTCCTCCAACTCTGGCGCAGGGAAACCAAACTCGATCGCCACCATCCGCTGCCGGGTCGAGTCCTTGAGGTCCTTGAGCACGCTCTGATAGCCGGGGTTGTACGACACGACCAGGCCGAACCCGGGTGCGGCGTCCAACGTCAGGCCCAGGCGTTCGATCGGCAGCTGACGACGGTGGTCGGCGAGTGGGTGCAACACCACCGTCGTGTCCTGCCTGGCCTCGACCACCTCGTCGAGGTAGCAGATCGCCCCCTCTCGGACGGCTCGTGTCAGCGGACCGTCGACCCAGACGGTCTCGTCACCGCGCAGCAGGTATCTGCCGACGAGATCCGCGGTGGTGAGGTCGTCGTGGCACGCGACGGTGATCAGGGGCCGGCCGAGATCGTGCGCCATGGCCTCGACAAACCGGGTCTTGCCGCATCCCGTCGGACCTTTCAGCACGATCGACAGACCCTGGCGGTATGCCGCCTTGAAGACCGCCTCCTCATTCCCCACCGGCGCGTAGTACGGAGGTTGGCTCTCCGTACGTTGCGCGCCGTTCTGGTGGGCGACCTCGGGCGCGAACCCTTCCGCCAACCCTTCTTCGATGGCCATTGCGTTCCTTCCTCGACCGCCTCGTTGCGGTGTCAGGAGCCTATATCGGAACAGATATTTGTTTCAACCATCATCACGCGACTCGCCGACGGACCTCCGCCGCGCGCAGCGCAGACCGGAAGAGCGGGCCGATCACGCCGGAAAGCTGGTCTGGGCGCCCGATCGTGGCGTGTGCCGCGCTGCCGAACACGCTGCGTAGCGATGGGGCATCGGTGTTCGCGCCCACGGTCAGGCACACGCAACCGGTCCCGCGGCGGCGGGCCTCGGTCAGCGCGCGGCGCGCGTCGGCGGCGCCGTAGTCGCGTTCGTAGCCGTGGTCGTAGGCCAGGCCGTCGGAGAGCACCACCAGCAGTCGCCGCGACGTCCCGCCGCGGGACTCCAGTACCGTCGACCCGTGGCGGATGGCCGCGCCGAGGCGTGAATAGGCGCCGGGTTCAAGGCTATTGAGCCTTCGGGCCACACGGGCGTCTAGGTGGTCATCAAATCGCTTGACCGGCACCATCGTGATGTCTTTGCGGCCATGGGAGAAGTACGCGTACAGCGCGACACGGTCGCCGAGGTCGTGAAGCGCAACAGCGAGGTTGGCCACCGCCTCACGCTGCTGCTGATGGACCGTGCGCCCGACGGTGCCGGGTTCGGCTGTGGAGCCAGAGATGTCGAGCAGCAAGAGGACCGACAGGTCGCGCCGGCGGCGCAGGCTGTCGAGATAGACAGCCTCGTCGGGAACCGAGCCCGCCCTGGCTTCCACTCGCGCCTCGATGGCGGCGTCGATGTCGATGTCGTCGCCCTGGGATTGACGGTGGCGGCGGTGCAGACCCATCCCGAGCCGTGCGAGCGGCCGGCGTACCCCGAGGGCCGCGTCAATGCCTTGGGCGGCCGACGCCTTCACCCGGGGCTCCACCTCGCGCACCGTGCACCAACCCGGTCGGTAACTCTTGCGTTTGGCGTCCCATTCCGGGTAGGTGAAGCCATCGGCTTCGATGTCGGCGCCCTCCTCGGCCGACGCGGACGCCAGCGACGACACGGCATGCACACCGCGCTTGGCTGAGTTGATGCGGTGTGTCGGCGAGTCGGCGCCCGGCGGTCCCCCGCCACTGCCCGTCTTGCGCGACGCGGACAGCATCTTCTTCAGCCACTTGCCAAGGGCTCCGCCGCCGCCGACGGGGCTGGTGAATAGGTCGGGATCGTCGGTGTCGTCGACCTCGCCGTCATCGAGTTCCTCTAGCTCCTGCCTGCTGTCTTGGGGGCGCGGTATGTGTCCGGGTGTCTCGTGGTCCACCTGTTGGGCCGCACGGCTGGTCGCGGCCAGCACCTTCTTCGGCCGGAGGACACCGAACACATCGGGCGGTTCGCCGAGCTCATCCTTCCCCGAAGCGATCGACAACGAGGTCGCGGCCGAATCACTGCGTCGTCCGATGCCGCGATCGGCAAGCGCGCCCAGAACACCCGGCAACAGGGCGCCGTTGGCGAGCAGCGCGCGGTGTCCCTCGACGGCCAGATACCGCTTGGCGATTCGGGGATGACGCACCATGGCCTCGACGACGTCGGGCACCAGGCTGCCCGCGGCGACCAGCGAAGCCGCAACGGCGACCGCCTCCAGGGTGTCTCGCGCCGCTGCCGATGGGTCGACGAAAACGGTCTGGCCGTCGGTCCACGGTGGCTCGCCGGATTCCGACGGCGCCACCGCCATCGCGCGGCCGGCGAGCGCAGACGCCAGCATGGCGAGGCCGGGATACCGGTCGTGATCAGCACCCTCGGCCACTCGACCACCTCCGCATTCACCCACCGTTGTTGACCAAATATCTGTTCCACCGTAGAGTTCCGGCCGACCATAGTCAATCAACGTGAGGTCGCCGGAGAGACGTGGATTTCTCGTACCCCCAAGAGGCTGAACAGTTCCGCAAGGAATTGCGCGCATGGCTGTCAGCCCATCTGACCCAGGCCGTGATCGACAGCGGTGAGCGGCGCGGCGCGGACGACGCCGCGTTCGAGACGTTGCGCGCATGGAACACGACCGTCGCCGACGCAGGCTGGGCGGCAGTCTCCTGGCCGACGGAGTACGGTGGCCGCGGCGCCTCCCCTGTCGAGCAACTGGTCTACGCAGAGGAGATCACCCGCGCGCGAGTTCCGCTACCGCTGAACATCATCGGGATCAACAACATTGCGCCGGCGATCATGCAGTACGGCACCGAAGCCCAGAAGCGGGACCTGCTTCCCCGCATGCTGCGCGCCGATGACATCTGGTGCCAGGGCATGTCCGAACCGGAAGCGGGATCGGATCTGGCGTCGTTGCGCACCCGAGCTGTCCGCGACGGCGACGACTTCGTCGTGACCGGCCAGAAGATCTGGACCTCGCTCGGTCATCGCGCTGACTGGTGTCAGCTCTACGTCCGGACCGATCCGGACGCGGCCAAGCACGAAGGGATCTCGTGCCTGATCGTCGACATGTCGTCGCCCGGTATCGAGACCAGGCCTCTCGTCACGCTCAACGGCGAATCCGATTTCGCGGAGGTGTTCTTCGACGACGTCCGCGTACCGGCCGATGCGCTGCTCGGACCGCTCAACAGAGGGTGGCAGGTCGCCACCACCACGCTGAGCTTCGAACGCGCGGCGGCCGCGCGGCTTTACGCCGAGATGCAGGTGCGTCTGCACGACCTCGTCACTGATCTGGAACGCAGCGACGGATCCCCGCTCGACGATCCGTCGACGCTGCGCGGCCTCGGTGAACTCGATGTCCGGATCAAGAACCTCGAAGTGCTGTGTCTGCGCTCCATCTCGGCCGGCATGCACGGCGGAGACGGCTTCGCCACGGCGAGTCTGGCCAAATCCGTCTGGGGCGAGATCGGCAAGGACATGGCCGCGTTGGCTTTCGACACCCTCGATCCCGGCGCGGCCGACGGTCGCTGGGACGCCTTCCGTCTGACCTCCCACGCGTTGACCATCGCGGGCGGCACCACCCAGATCAACAAGAACATCACCGCACAACGCGTGTTGGGACTCCCCCGCTCGTGAACCTCGAACTCACCGATGAGCAACTGGCTCTCCGCGATACGGTTCGGAAGTATTTGTCGGAGAAGGCGAGCGTGGCCGGCCATGTGCGGCCGATGCTCGACGATCCGACGGGCACGACCGCTGCGGTCTGGCGCGGCCTGGTCGACCTCGGGACCACCTCCCTGCTGATCCCGGCGGATCGCGGCGGTGACGGCACGTCGATGGTCGAAGCCGGGCTGGTGTGCGAGGAGTTGGGTGCTGCACTTCATCCGGGCCCCTGGTTGTCCAGCGCGGTCGCTGCGCCGCGGGCGTTGGCACGATTCGGCGCCGACGGCGATCGGGCCCGCGAGCTACTGGCCGGGATCGCCGACGGCTCGGTGGTGGCCACGGTCGCCGTTCCCTCGCGGGACGGCACATCCTTCGTCGTGGACCGGCGCGAAGACGCGGTGACCCTTCGCGGGGAGATCGGCCGGGTTCCCGATGCGGCGGCGGCAGACGTCCTGCTGGCGGTCGGGGATCATGCGGAACTGTACGCGGTGAGCCTGGACTCGCCCACCGTGGACGTCGACGAGATCGTGGGAATCGATAAGAGCCGGAAAAACTTCCGCTTGACGTTCGACCATGCCGCCGGCCACGTCGTCGCGGTGGCCGACGGCATGAACTGGGCCGCCGAGGCGCTCGTCGACGACATGATCGTCGCATGGGCGGCCGATGCGCTCGGTGCCGCCAGACAGGTTCTGCAGATGACGGTCGAATACGCGAAGGTGCGCCGCCAGTTCGGTGCCCCTATCGGCAGCTTTCAGGCGGTGGCGCACCTGTGCGTCGACATGCACGAGACGGTCGAACTCGCCCGCAGCGGCGTGCAGTACGCACTGTGGGCAGCAGACTTCGCCGACCGGGAAGAACGTCACCGCGCCGCGCTGCGGGTCAAGGCGTTCGCCGGAAGTCTGGCCAGCGTCGGCGACCTGGCGATCCAGGTGTTCGGCGGAATCGGGTTCACCTGGGACCACGACGCGCAGCTGTACCTCAAGCGGCTGCTGAGCAACAGCCGGTTCCTCGGCAGCCCGGGAAAGTACCTCGAACAGGTGGGGCGCCAACTCGTAGGGAGTTAGCATGATCGATTTCACCGACAGGGTGGCCGTGGTGACCGGGGCCGGACGCGGGCTCGGCCGGCTCTACGCCCTCGACCTGGCACGCCGTGGAGCGTCGGTGATCGTCAACGACCTCGGCGGCACCATGCACGGCGACGGATCGGACACCGCCGTAGCCGACCAGGTGGTCGAGGAGATCACGAAGGCCGGAGGCCGGGCGGTCGCTTCCTACGATTCGGTGGACTGCCCTGAGGGCGGGCAGGCGATCGTCGACACGGCGGTGGAGCGTTTCGGCCGGCTCGACGCCGTGGTCAGCAACGCAGGAATCTTCAACAGCATCCCGTTCGAACAGCTCTCGGCAGACGACTGGCGGCGCATGCTGGCCGTCCATCTCGACGGCGGCTTCTACCTGAGCCAGCCTGCGTACAAGGTGATGATGGAACAGAAGTACGGGCGCTTCGTCTTCATCTCCTCCTCGGCAGGCAACTTCGGTCAGCCGATGGAGGCCCACTACGCCGCGGCCAAGGCCGGCCTCGTCGGCCTGTCCAACGTCATCGCCATCGAGGGCGCGGCGCACGGCATCAACTCCAACACTGTTCTGCCGACCGGCTTTTCGCGGATGGTGACCGAGACGGTCGGTGACGAGAAATTCCTCACCGAGTCCGGGTTCATGCGGGCCATCCGGGCCGAGCTCGTCGTCCCGCTGGTGAGCTTCCTTGCGAGCAGCAACTGCACGTTCACGCATCGCAACTACTCGGCATGCGCAGGGCGCTACGCACGGGTCTTCGTCGGACTCGGCGACGGCTGGCTGGCCGACACCGACAACGAGCCCACGGCCGAAGACATCGAGACGCACCTGGACGAGATCTCGTCCACCGATGCATTCATCATCCCGGATTCGATCGTCGACGAAGTGTTGCAGCTGTGCGACCGGCGAGGAATCAGCGCGATGCCCGACCACGCGGACGTCGCATTTCCGGAGCCCAAGGGCTGACGAGGGCAGCCAACTATGGACGCTGGCGAGCTGCTCACCACGACGCGATCCGCGCGCAAGGCGCTGGACCTCGACGCGGCAATCGATCTCGACGAGGTTCGCGACTGCCTGCGGATCGGCCTGCAGGCCGCCAATGGATCCAATCAGCAGTCGTGGCGGTGGGTGATCGTCACCGAAGCACGTCTGCGCGACGCGATCGCGCAACTCTACCGCCAGGCTTACCTCGCCATGGTGGGAGGGCAGCTGATCGCTGGGCTGATGCCGTCCGGAACCCCGGAGCACCGGCTGATGTCGTCGACCGAATGGCTGGTCGAGAACATGGCACGGGTACCCGCGCTGGTGATCCCGTGCTACGAACCGGTCATGCCTCGCTCCGACGGCGACGAATCCTTCTACCTGGCAGCACTGTACGGTTCGATCTTTCCTCCGGTGTGGAACTTCCAGCTCGCGTTGCGCACCCGCGGCTACGGCACCTGTGTGACAACGCTTCACCTCCATCACGAGGCGCAGGTCGGCCAACTCCTCGGTATCCCCCGATCGTACGTTCAGGGTTGTCTGCTTCCCGTTGCCCGACTGCGCGGGGGGATCACGTTCTCTCCTGCTCCACGGCGGCCATTGGACGAGGTCGTCGCGATGAACGGTTTCGATGTGGAGGCGCGATGACCGACGATCTGCACGACACACTGCGCCGGCTCGTCGACCGCGCGGAGATCTCCGACTGCATGCAGCGCTACGCCAGGGGTATGGACCGTCAGGACCGTGCCCTGCTGCGGTCTGCCTACCACGACGGCGCGGTCGACGACCACGTCGGCTTCGTGGGGCTTGTCGACGATTTCATCGACTGGGCGTTCGCCTATCACGGCACGCAGACGCGCTACCAGCACTACCTGCTCAACCACACCTCAGAGATCGACGGCGACGAGGCGCACGCAGAGACCTACTATCTGTTCGTCGGCACCGACAAGGAGCCCGCGAACCACATGACGCTGTCCGGCGGCCGCTACATCGACCGTCTCGAGCGCCGCGAGGGCAGGTGGGCGATCGCCGAGCGCGTCTGCGTCGTGGAGTGGAATACGGAGTCGACATCCCAGATCACCGACGAGGTGATCGCGATCATGGCGGGGTCGATGCGGGTTGCGACGCACGACAGCACCGATCCGTCCTATGAGCGTCCCCTGGTCGCGGCACGCGGTCGGTAGGATCACCACCGTGCAAAGATCCTCTGGCAGCGTGCGCTAGCGATGGCGCGCGCCGACGCCACCGGGCGCAACCCTAGACGCGGCCGTCCCGCGGCCAAGAAGCGCGCCGGGGACGCGAAGCTCACCGCGGTCTCGGACTCGCCGCCGGTCGACGCGACACGGCGGACCGAGATCCTCAAGACGGCCAACACCGTCATCGCGACGACCGGTCTGCGCAGTTCCCTGCAACAGATCGCCGACGCAGCGGGCATTCTCGCGGGCAGCCTCTACCACCACTTCGAATCCAAGGAAGCCATTCTCGTCGAGTTGATCAGGCTCTATCACGCCGACCTGGATCGCATCGGCGAGGTTGCGCTCGAACGACTCGACGAGGCCGACCCGCGCACCGTGACCGAACAGATCACCGCGCTCGGATGCGCGATCGCCCGGTGTGCGGTCGAGCATCGGGCCGCTCTGCAGATGTCCTTCTATGAGGGGCCGAGCAACGACCCCGAGCTGATCGAACTGACCAAGCGCCCACCGACGAAGATCCAGGCCGCGATGCTGCAGGCACTGCGGGCCGGCCGGTGGAGCGGTGATATCCGCTCCGACATCGACCTACCGACCCTGGCGGACCGGCTGTGCCAAAGCATGTTGCACGTCGGTCTCGACGTGATCCGCCACGACGCCCCTACCGACGAGGTGGCCACGCTGAAGTGCCGGATCGCTCTCGAGGGTCTCGCCGCCCAGCCGCCCTCCGACGCGGACCTGGATCGCTCGGACGCGTTCACGGTTGCGGACAACATCATCCAGAGCTGGGGTGACATCGAGGATGACACCGACCTCAAAGCCGCGCACGTGCGTGCGGTGGCGCGCGCGGAGTTCGGCCGTCGCGGTTATGAGATGACCACGATTCGCGACATCGCCTCCGCGGCGGGCCTGGGCACCGGTACCGTCTACCGGGTCATCGGCTCGAAGGACGAACTGCTGATGTCGATCATGCTCGAGTTCGGCCACAAAGTCGGCGGCGCATGGACGGACATCGTGCGCTCGGACTCCACAACGGTGGAAAAGCTTGATGCCCTGAGTTGGCTGAACATCAACGCTCTCGACCAGTTTCCCGACGAATTCCGGATCCAGCTGGCCTGGCTGCGCCACTCGCCGCCGGATTCGGCGAATCTCGCGTGGTCATTCACGACACGGATCCGCCAGATGAAAGCCCTTCTGTCCGAGGGAATCCGCAGTGGAGAGATTCACATCGACAGCGCCACAGACATGCTGACCCGCTGCATCATCGGTGAGCAGTGGATCCCGGAGAACATCCTTCAGGAGATCGGCACCCGAAATGCGTTGATCCTGGCCCGGGACACCGTCTTGCGTGGAGTGATGGTCCGCCGTTCGTGAGGCGTGCCCGATTCCATCGGTGACCGCCCCCTGACCGGAGGCGGTCCACCTGGCGTGGATTCAGTCCTTCGTGCCGGTCAATTCCTTCGCACTCGCCGCGAAGTCCGCGAAGGTGGCACCGGTCTTGTCCTTCTTCGACAGCGCCTGCACGGACACGTCGTGGCCCTCGGCGGCTTTGCGCAGCGCGCCGACGGTGGCCCGCTCTTTGGAGATGTGGGAGAAGGGGTCCCAGTGGTACCAGCGCATCGCGTTCTCGTAGGTCATCTTGTTGACATCGGCGTCGGGCACATCGTGTTCGGACAACACCTCGTGCAGTTGTTCGGGCGCGCCCGGCCACATCGAATCCGAGTGCGGGTAGTCGGCCTCCCAGCAGATGTTGTCGATTCCCACCTGGTGGCGTAACGCCACTCCCACGTGGTCGGAGATGAAGCAGGTCAGGAAGTGGTCGCGGAACACCTCTGAGGGCTTCTGCTTTCCGAAATCCTGACCGGTCCAGCCGGAATGCATCTCATAGGTGCGATCCGCACGCTCGAGGAAGTACGGGATCCACCCCGTCCCACCCTCGGACAGGGCGATCTTCAGATCCGGATACTTCTTCACCGGGGCCGACCACAGCAGATCCGCGGCGGCCTGCACGATGTTCATCGGCTGCAGCGTGATCATCACGTCCATCGGCGCATCCGGCGCCGTGATCGCCAGCCGGCCCGACGACCCGATGTGCACATTGAGGACGGTGTCGGTGTCGACCAGCGCCTCCCACAGCGGCTTCCAGTACTCCAGATCATGGAAGGACGGATAGCCCATCGCGGCCGGGTTCTCGGTGAACGTCAACGAGTGCACCCCCCGCGCGGCGTTGCGGCGAATCTCGGCCGCACACGCCTCGGCGTCCCAGATCACCGGCAGCGTCATCGGGATGAACCGCGCCGGATAGGCGCCGCACCACTCTTCGACATGCCAGTCGTTGTAGGCCTGCACCAGCGCCAGCGAGAACTCGGGGTCCTCGGTGGCGAACAGCCGGCCCGCGAAGCCGGGAAACGACGGGAAGCACATCGACCCGAGGATGCCGCCGGCGTTCATGTCCTTGACCCGCTCGTCGACCTTCCAGCACCCCGGCCGGATCTCGTCGAGCCCCTGCGGTTCCAGCCCGTACTCTTCCTTGGGCCGGCCCGCGACCGCGTTGAGTGCGACGTTGGGGATGACCACGTCGCGGAACTGCCAGGTGTCTGATCCGTCGGGGTTGTGGACGAGTCGCGGCGCCTCGTCCAGATACTTCTTCGGCAGGTGGTTGGCGAACATATCCGGCGGCTCGACGATGTGATCGTCGACGCTGATCAGAATCATGTCGTCTTTGTTCATCAGTCAGTCACTCCATCTGTTGGTTGGCAGGGTCTTCACGCACTCATACAGCTGCAGCAGAGACTTCGGGCAGCACGACCTCGGCAACGCGCCTCAGGTACGGCCACGCGATCTCAGGGGGCAATCCGCCACATAGGGGTGCGAGATTGAGCAGCCCTCCCCCATGGACGAACTCGACGGCTTCGGACACCGCGAAGATGCGATGGGAGGCCGATGTGTCGCGGAGATCGGCGACGGACTCGGCTGCGGAGATGCCGGCAGACGTGTCGTTGCCCGGGTTCCACTGCGCGTACATCCGCGCGTCGTGGAGCAGGTGGTGTCCGATCTCGTCCCATGCGTGATCCACGTCGTCGGCCACGAAACACACTGTCGGAGTGTCCCGGTCGGGCAACACCGTCAGCCCCGGCTCGAAACCGTGAGCCCGGCAGGCGGCCTCATACGCCTCCTGCATGCCCGATACCTTGCCGTTCGCCAACAGACCCAGCCCATATCTACCGGCGCGTCGCGCCGCGGCAACGCTGCCACCGCCCCACATCAGCATCGGGCCGCCCGGGGTCAGCGGCCGGGGAGTCAACGTCGCCGAGTCGACGGTATGCCCCGCCAGTAGCCGCCGCAGCACTGTGATCTTCTCGTCGGCCAACCGGCCACGGTCGTGGATGTCGACGCCGAAATGCGCGAATTCCTCAGCGCGGTAACCCAGGCCGAAGATGTAAGATGCCCGGCCATTGCTGATGAGATCGAGGACGGCGATGTCTTCGGCCAGGCGGACCGGGTCGTAGAACGGCAGGATCACCGTCAAGGTCAGCATCATCTTTTCGGTTCGCGAAGCGATGGCAGATGCGAGGACCATCGGCGACGGCAGGTAGCCGTCGTCGGAACCGTGATGCTCACAGAGCACGGCGGCGATGCAGCCACGTTGCTCGGCCCATGCACACATCTCCGGGGCGGCCCTGTACAGCGAGTCCGCGGATGCGCCGCCTGCGGGTGCGCGCATATCGAACCGAAGCGTGTACACGACGCCTTCCGCTTTGACCAAATATTTGTCCCACCCACGCTAGGGGCCGTCGTGGAAAGTGTCAATCAATCGAATGCGTGCCGCGGCAGGGTGGGCTGCAGGTCGAGCGAGCTGAGCAGGCCCGCAGGCGCGTCCACGACGAAGGGGATCGCATTGACCACGCGCATTGCAGTGGCCGCCATGGCCGCCCGGCCCGCTCCGTGGCCTTGGGCGTCCCCCAGGTTCATTGCACAGTGGATGTCGGGGTCGCCCTCGATGTCCACCCGGTAGGTCGCGTCGAATTCCGATGCCGGCCAGTCCGGCGCCACATCCCTCGACATCCGGATGATGTGCTCGACGACGATCGCCTCGTGGCCGTTGACGACCCCGGCGGCGCGGGTGCACACCGCTGCGCACGTGCCCGCAGGGATGGCGCCGAAGGCCACCTCGATGTCCCGATCGGTGGTGCGCCGGTCAAGGGTGCCGCGGATCTCGGTCACCTCCACGCCGAGGGCATCCGCCATCAGGTGAATCGGTGCCTTCCAAGCCATTTCGATGAAACCCGGCGTCTTGAGCATCGGCTCGAAGTCCAAGGCGCGGGCGAAGCCCATGCCGTCCATCATCACGTCGGCCACCGGGTAGTGGTCGTTGAGCGCCACCTCGGTGACCTTCAGGCACGTGATCGTCTTCGACTGTGTCGCCAGCAGGAGCGCCAGCTCATCCGAACCGAAGCCTGGGAAGATGCCCGAGGCGTAAAACGAGACGTTTCCGGACTTCGCCGCCGCGGCGAGTTGATCGCGCCACTCGGCCGAGTAGTAGGCAGGCGGGTAGATCAGACTGGTGGAACTGGTTGACACGACGTTGATCCCGGCCTCGAGTAGCTTCAGGTAAACGGGAACGGCACCCGCGTCGCGGTCCGGACCGCTCGCGGCGTAGACCACACAGTCGGGTTGCAGGGCGATCAGCGCGTCGGCATCTCCGGTTGCCGCCAGGCCGAGCGGGTCACGGCCTGCGAGTGTCCCTGCGTCCTGGCCCACCTTGTCCTGTGAGTGGACCCACACACCGACGAGTTCGAGATCGGGTCGCCGGGTGACCGCGTCGATGGCGATGGACCCGACTCCACCGGTCGACCAGACCACAATGCGCAAGGGCCGTAGGGGTGCGGACATTCGAGCTCCTTCAGTCAGGTCCCGAGGCAGCCAGAACGGCGCGTTCGAAATAGGGCCAGGCCACGCCTGGCGGGACGCCCCCGCACAGCGGCAGCAGGGGCAGCGGCGCGCCCTTGGCGACGTGTTCGGCGGCCTCAGCCGATGTGAATATCCGGTACGGGCCGCCGGATTCACGGAGTGTTTCCACGGTGTCGGCGCGGCTGATGCTCGCCACCGAATCGTCACCGTGCCGGTAGGACGCGGCCGTCACGGCGTCGTGCAGGAGGTACGGCCCGAGTTCGGCCCACGCCGCGTCGACGTCGTCGGCAACGAACACCGTGGTGGGCGCCCCCGTAACCGGGAACTGCATCAGCCCCGGCTCGTGGCCGTGGGCACGGCATTGCGATTCGTAGAAGTCGCGCAGCGCAGGCGAATCGGTCTGGGAGATGAAGCCCAGGCCGTGTCTGGCTGCACGGCGCGCGGCCGCCTCGCTGCCGCCGGCGATCAGCAGTTGGCGCCCTCCACTCGCGCACCCCGGCGTCACGCGGACCCTTCGCCCGCGATACTCGACCTCCTCGCCCCGAAGCAGTCCGATGAGCACCACGAGGTTCTCGTCGGCCAGGCGGCCGCGCTGATGGATGTCGACCCCGAAGTGCTGGTACTCCTGCGGTCGATGGCCAACGCCGAACGCGTACATGACCCGGCCCCGACTGATGATGTCGAGTGTGCAGATCTCCTCCGCCAGGCGCACCGGATCCCAGAACGGAATCGGCACCGCGGCCAGCATGATGGCCAACTGCGAGGTGCGGGCGGCGATAGCCGAAGCCAGCAGATGCGGGGCGGCAAGGTGCCCATCCTCGGTGCCGTGATGTTCAGACAGCACCGCGACGACGGCTCCGCGGGTCTCGGCCCACGCGCACATGTCGACGGCCGCGGCGTACAGATCCGCGGTCGATGCGCAGCCTCCCGGTGCCCGCATGTCGAAGCGCAGCGTCAACATCAGAGCCGCCTCGGTGCTGGCATTCGCACGCCGACCAATCTAACCTAATTTTTGTTTCAGTCCTCGGGTTACCCCACCCTTGACCGAACGGATGAACGGCTGCTAGTTTGCGGAGCAAACATTAGGTTCAATGTGCTGACGACGGATCCGAGGTTCCACGATGGCCCACACCAACGCGGTCGGCCCCGCGGGCACCGCTTTGGCGAACCGTTGACCCGGCCGGCTTCGCACCCACATCTCACCGGCCTCGCCGCCACGCCCGGCCGGCTCGGATACTACTGCGCTGCAGCAGCTTTCGTCGTATTCCCGATGGCCTTTCCAAGTACGCAGACCGACCCGCAGGGACCGCTCAATCGCTGACGCGTTCACCATCAGGAGGATCGAATGACAACGGAGAGCCAGCGCGTCGTCGTGTGGGCCACCGGTGGCATCGGATCCATCGCCATCCGCACCATCACCGATCGGCCGAATCTTGATCTGGTCGGTGTGTGGGTGCACTCGCCGGACAAGGATGGCAGGGACGCCGGTGAGCTCGCCAACGGTGAAGCGATCGGACTCAAGGCCACCTCCGATGCCGATGCGCTGATCGCGTTGAAACCGGACTGCGTGGTCTACGCGGCGAGCGGACCCGAGCGTGACGCGTTGGCGATGCCTGACTACGTCAAGCTGCTCTCCGCCGGAATCAACGTGGTCACCACCAGCACCACGCGCTTGGTCAACCCGCACGCCTACGTGCCGGTGGAGTGGCGGGACCAACTCGCCACGGCCGCGAAGGAAGGCCAGGCCACGCTGTACGCGTCGGGCATCGAACCCGGCTTCGCCGCCGACTACCTCCCGCTGGTGCTGTCCACCCAGTCGTCGTCGATAGAGAAGATCCACGCGTACGAGATCGGCCTGTACGACGACTATGGAGTGCCCGACATCATGAGCGATGCACTCGGATTCGGGCGCCCACTTGACTACCAGCCCTGGATCAGCTTCCCGGGCGCGATCGCCGGCGAGTGGCAGGGACAGCTCAGGTTGGTCGCCGACGCCCTCGGCGTCGAGTTGGACGAGGTCCGGGAGACCTTCGATCGTGCCGTGACCGATCGGCCGCTGGAGGTCGCCATGGGTACCGTCGAGGCCGGTACCTGCGGCGCACTGCGGATGCAGGCGATCGGCGTGGTCAACGGACGTGAGGCCATCGTCATCGAGCACGTCACCCGGTTGGCCCACGACGTCGCGCCGGATTGGCCGCGGGGCATCGGCGACCTCTCCTACCGGGTCGCGATCACGGGGTCGCCGGACATCGACTGCACCCTGGCCGCGACGCTGCGCGACCGCCGCAGAGCGGGGATCGAGGGCATGACATCGGGAGCCGGCGCGATGGTGGCCACGGCGATGCGGGTCGTCAACTCGATCCCGTATGTCGTGGCCGCAGAGCCGGGATTGGTCAGCTCGGTGGATCTGCCGCTGACGATTCCCCGTGGATCGTTCGGGGCCTAGCGCACCAACCACGTCGCTGGGGGAAAGGAGTACGGGGTGCGACCTGCACTGGCGCGTCCGCTAGCCGGGTTAGTCACTGTCGCGACTGCGGTTGCGGTAGTGGCGGTGTCTGCCGCCCTGTTCCGCGACGACTTCTCCGATACCGTTCCGCTGACCGTCATCTCGCCGCGAGCCGGCCTGGTGATGAATCCCGACGCAAAGGTGCAGATCCACGGCGTGCAGATCGGAAAGGTAGAATCGATCGACGAGCGTTCCGACGGTACCGCCGCGCTCCACTTGGCGATCGATCCCTCCCGGCTGCAGATCATTCCCGAGGACGTTTCCGTCGACATCGCCTCCACAACGGTGTTCGGCGCGAAAGTGGTGCGCCTCATCGCGCCCCACGACGCCTCACGGGACTCGGTGAGACCCGGGCAGATTCTCGGCGCCGACCACGTGATGATCGAAGCCAACACACTGTTCGAGCAGCTGGTGTCCGTGTTGTCCACGATCCAGCCCGACAAGCTCAACGAGACTCTGGGCGCGATCGCGACCGCGATGAGGGGACGCGGCGAGAAGATCGGCCAGAGTCTCACCGACCTCAACTCGGCACTCGGGCAGCTCAACCCGCACCTCGACGCGCTCAACCGTGATCTCGCGGCGGCCCCCCCAGTGCTCGGCGCCTACGCCGACGCCGCTCCGGACCTGATGTCGATCGTCGACAGCGCAACAAGAATCAGCACCACCGTCATCGCCACCGAACACGACCTGGACGCCGTCCTGGTGAGTGCCATCGGCCTCAGCGACATCGGAAGCCCCGTGCTCGCTGAGAACGGGCAACCGCTCGCCGACGTGTTGAGCCTGCTGGCACCGACCACTGCGTTGGTGCGCGATTACCATCCAGCGCTGACCTGCGGTCTCGGTTCGATCACCGTCATGGCCAACAATCCGCCGCTCAACGTTCCCGGTGTCGAGGTGCTCGCCGGCTTCTTCTGGGGTCAGGACCGTTACCGGTACCCGGCGGATCTGCCGAAGGTCGCTGCGACCGGCGGCCCGCAATGCACGGACCTTCCCAAGATCCCCTACGGTAAGGCGCCCCCCTTCGTCATCGCCGACACCGGCGCCAACCCGTGGAAGAACGCAAACCGCGGGCCGATCGTGAACTCCGACCTGTTGAAGCAGATCATGTTCGGGCCGATCGACGGACCGCCCCGCAACAGCGCGCAGATCGGGCAACCGGGATGAGGCGTCGTGGTGTCCTCGTCAAGTTCGGCGCCTTCGTCGCGGTGATGGTGACACTCACCGCATGCCTGTTCGCCGTCTTCGGACAGTACCGCAACGGGTCGACCAACACCTATTCCGCTGTGTTCAAGGATGTTTCGAATCTACAGGAGGGCGAGAGCGTCAGGTTCGCGGGCGTGCGTGTCGGCACGGTCAAGGGCCTGTCGATGCAACCGGACAAGACCGTCGTGGTCTCGTTCGACGCCGACCGCAAGGTGGTGCTGACCAGCGGCACCCACGCAGTGGTCCGCTATCTCAATCTCGTCGGCGATCGATTCCTGGAAATCGTCAACGACGATGGCTCGACAAAGATTCTGCCCCCAGGTTCGCAGATCCCGATCGGACAGACCGCCCCCGCGCTGGATCTGGACTTGCTGCTCGGCGGGCTCAAGCCGGTCATCAAAGGTCTCAATCCGCAGGACGTCAACGCGCTCAGCGCGTCTCTGATCCAGATCATCCAGGGCCAGGGTGGCACCGTGGAATCCCTGCTGTCGCGAACGTCGAGGTTCTCCAACGCCCTGGCCGACAAGAACCAGGTGATCGACCAGCTGATCGACAACCTGCGCACGACCCTGGCCACCCTGGGGACCCAGCGAGATCAGTTCGCCGGCGGTATCGAACGCCTCGAACACCTGGTCACCGAACTCGCAGCCCGACGGGAACCGATCGGTACCGCCATCGACTCGCTCAGCGCCGGGACCGCCTCCCTGTCCGATTTGCTCACCGATACCAGGCCACCGCTGGCGGCGTCCATCGACCAGCTACACCAGTTGGCACCGAACCTCGAGAGCAAACTCGATCGCGTCGAAACCGCCATAACCAAAGCACCTGAGAACTACCGGAAGCTGGTCCGCATCGGTTCCTACGGCAGTTTCGTCAACTACTACATCTGCTCGCTCGGTGTCCGCGTCACCGACCTGCAGGGCCGTACCGCGGTCTTCCCGGTGTTCAGACAGGACAACGGAAGGTGCGTAGAGAACTGATGCTGAAGTATCGGGGGGCGAACACCATCCGGGCCGGGTTCATCGGCGTGGTGCTGCTCGTCCTGGTGATCGCGGTCGGGCTGGCGCCCGAGCGAATCCTGGCCTGGGCCACGTCGATCCGCTACCAGGCGGTGTTCGCTGACCTCAGCGGGCTGGCGGTCGGCAACGACGTCACGGTCTCGGGAATGAAGCTCGGCACGGTGACAGCGGTGTCACTCCAGGACCCCAATGCGCTGGTGACCTTCACCGTTGACAGCAAGACCGCACTCGGCTCGCAGACCACCGCACATATCCGCACCGGAACGCTTCTGGGACAACGGAATCTGACCCTGGAGTCGTCGGGTCAGGGCACGTTGTCCCAGATGGCGGTCATCCCGCTGACCCGGACGTCGTCGCCGTACACCCTGACCGACGCCATCGGCGAACTGACCAGCAACACCGCCGGGACCGACACGGCCGGTCTCAACCAATCCCTGGACACGCTGTCGGCCACCATCGACCAGATCGCCCCGCAGCTCGGCCCGATGTTCGACGGATTGTCCCGCGTCTCGGAGGCTCTCAACGCCCGCAACTCCGCGCTCGGCGAGCTGTTCACCAGCGGACGGGAGGTCACCGAGGTGCTCGCCTCCCGCAGCGACCAGGTGTCGGCGCTGATCCTCAACGCCAACGATCTCGTGGGCATGCTCTCCGACCGCAGGCAGACGATCGTGGAACTGCTGATCTACACCTCGGCCGTCGCCAAGGAGGTCACCGGGCTGGTACACGACAACGAAGCCGCGCTCGCGCCCACCCTGGAGAAGCTGAACAAGGTGCTGGCGATGCTGGAACGCCAGCGAGACAACATCGCGCTCGCGATCCCGCGTCTGGCGAAATACCAGACCACTCTCGGCGAGACGGTCGCCAGCGGTCCCTACTACTCCGCCTACATTCCCAACCTCGATCTGCCGCCCATCCTTCAACCCTTCCTGGACTACGCGTTCGGATTCCGGCGCGGCGTCAACGCCGGACAGCCGCCCGACAACACAGGACCACGGGCCGAGCTGCCCTTCCCCCGCAACGGGATTCCGGAAAGGCCTCCGCGGTGAAACGGGCGACGCTGACCAGACTGACCGCCGTCGCGCTCGGCGTGCTAATCCTGTCTTCGGCTGCCTTCCTGACGGTGAGTCACGTCTTCGCCCCCACCACGATCACCGCGATCTTCGCCAATGCCAACGCCATTTATCCCGGCGACGACGTGCGCATCGCGGGCGTAAAGGTCGGGACCATCGCCGGCATCCGGCCCGACGCCACACAGGCGGTCTTCACCCTGGACATCGATCACGGCGTGCGGGTGTCCGCCGGCGCGAAAGCCGTTGTGGTGGCCCCGAATCTGGTATCAGCACGTTTCGTCCAGCTCACGCCGGGCGGGACGACGGGTCCGGCCATGGGTGACGGGGCCACCATCCCCCGGGAGCGGACGGCAGTACCCGTCGAGTGGGACGAGGTCAAGGAGCAACTGAACAGGCTGGCCACCGATCTCGGGCCCTCCGCAGCGACGTCGACCGGCTCGGTGGGCCGGTTCATCGAAAGTGCGGCAGATGCGATGGACGGCAACGGGGAGAAACTCCGGCGGACCCTGCGCGAGCTGGCGGGCATCAGCCGGGTGATCGCCGACGGCAGCGGCGATATCACCGCGATCATCGGCAACCTGCAGACGTTCGTGGCTGTGCTGCGGGAAAGCAACGAGCAGATCGTGCAGTTCCAGGACCGGCTTGCCACCCTGAGCAGTGTCCTCGACGGCAGCGGCAGCGACCTGGACGCGGCGCTGGTCAACCTCTCCGATGCCGTTGGCGAGGTGCAACGCTTCGTCGCCGGCAGCCGCGACCGCGCGTCCGAACAGGTCACCCGACTGGTCAACGTCACCCAGAACCTCGTCGACCACCGCGCGGATCTTGAACAGGTGATGCACGTCGCGCCCTCGGCACTGGCGAACGCCTACAACATGATGGATCCCCGCACCGGGGGTGCCAGTGGCGTGTTCGTACTCAACAATCTCGCAGACCCGAATGCGTTCTTCTGCGGCATGCTCGGCGCGCTGGCCAATGTCACCGCGATCGAATCCGGCAAGTTGTGCCAACAGTACCTGGGACCGGGTCTGGACACCATGAGGCTCAACTACCTGCCGTTCCCAGTGAATCCGCTTCTTACCCCGGTCCCCTCCGACAGCAAGTTGATCTACACCGAGCCGCACTTGCGGCCCGGCGGCGCCGGCACCCGGTCAGGGTTCATGCCCATCGCTCCTTCGGACTCGGCGTACCAGCCCGTGCCCGGCGCCCCACCACCACCGGGCCCATCGCCGCCCGCCGCGACGCCACCGACGCTTCCCGAGATACTTCTGCCCGCTGAAGGACCGACGCCATGACGCGCACTGCCATCCGCCGCACCATCGCCCTCAGCGCGACGGCGATCGTGTGCGTGTCCGCATGCGGTTTCCAGGGGGTCAACTCACTGCCCCTGCCGGGCACCGTCGGCACCGGCAAGGCGGCCACCACCTACACCGTCGAGCTTGCGAACGTCGGTACGTTGGAACCGAATTCACCAGTGATGATCGACGACGTCGTGGTCGGCAGTATTCGCGATATCCAAGTCGCGGGCAGGCACGCCGAGGTGAAGATCTCGGTCGAACCCGGGGTCCGGCTGCCGGCCGACGCCACCGCCGCGGTCGGCCAGACCAGCCTGCTCGGCTCGATGCACCTCGAGCTGACTCGGCCCGCAGGCAGACCATCGGCCGGCGCCCTGCCACCCGGCGCGACCATCGCGCTGGACCGCTCCTCGACCTATCCGTCCACCGAGCAGACACTCGCAGCACTGTCATCGGTCGCCAACGCCGGCGGGTTGGGACAGCTCGGCGAGATCATCCACTCGTTCAACGGTGTGTTCACCGGACGACAGAGTGACATCCCGGAGCTACTGGGCCAGCTGGACACTTTCGTGGGCACGCTGAATGACCAGCGGGACAACATCATCGCCACCGTGACCGAATTGAATCGGTTCTCGGCCACGCTGGCCGATCAACGCGACGTCGTCTCCCGCGCCCTACAGAACATCCCTAGGGCACTGGATGTCCTGTTGCGCGAGCGACCGCGATTCACCGAGGCGTTGGACAAGCTGCGGACATTCAGTGACACGGCGACAAGCGTGGTACAGAAGGTCACGAGCGACCTGGTTGCCAACCTGGCGAATCTTGAACCGGTCTTCCGCGCGCTGGTCGACGTCGGGCCCGACATCGACACCGGACTCGGATACGCATTGACGTTCCCGCTGAACCAGAACATCATCGACCGCGGGATTCGCGGCGACTACATGAACCTGTTCGTGACGGTGGACTTGACGCTCGACCGGTTCAAACGCGGATTGCTGGCGGGCACGTCGTTCGGTGACGAGAACTCCCCGCTGGTGCCGGCGCCCGGGGACCCCGGCTACGACTCGTTCTATTCGAAGAATGCGCAGGGCGAGGCGGTGGCACCGCCGCCCGGGGTGATGGGTCCGGACCGGCTACCGACAGGTGGCGGCTGATGTTGACCCGCTTCGTCCGAATCCAGTTGGTGATCTTCATGATCGCCGCGATCGTCGGCGTCACCACGATGATCGTCAAGTACATCCAGGCGCCCACGCTGCTCGGTATCGGTCGTATCGAGGTCACCCTGCAGCTGCCCGAGGCCGGCGGCCTGTACCGGTTCGCCAATGTCACCTACCGAGGTGTCCAGATCGGCAAGGTGACGGCGATGGACGTCAACCGCAACGGTGCGGTCGCCACGCTGTCGCTGTCGAGTTCGCCCGAGGTTCCGGCGGACCTGACGGCCGAGGTACGCAGCGTCTCGGCCGTCGGCGAACAGTACGTCGATCTGCAACCGCGCAGTCACTCCGGCCCCTACCTTCGCGACGGCTCGGTGATCCCCGCCTCCGCCGCCGTGGTGCCACAGCAGGTCAGCCCGATGATGGACCACCTCAGCGCGATGGTCGCGACCATCCCCAAGGACAAGCTCGACAAGCTGCTCGACGAGTCGTTCACCGCGTTCAACGGTGCCGGTTACGACCTGCAGACTCTCGTCGAGTCCACCTCCACGATCGCGCGCGATACCGACGCGGTCGCCAGTCGCACGTCGGCACTGATCGAGGACACCGGGCCGGTGCTCGACGGCCAGATGGCCAGCGCCGACGCACTCCGTACCTGGTCCGCGCGGCTGGCCGGTGTCAGCGGGCAACTGGTGGCCGACGACCCCGCGATCCGGACCATTCTGCAGACCGGACCCGGTGCCGCACAGGAGGTTTCGCGACTTCTCGAGCAGGTCAAGCCGACGTTGCCGGTGTTGCTGGCCAACCTCACATCGCTGGGACAGGTCGCGCTCACCTACCGTCCCGGACTCGAGCAGCTGCTGGTGCTGCTCCCCCCCGCCTCCGCCTTCTACCAATCCGCGGTCGGCTCGAACAACGCGACCGGTATCCCCGTCGGCGACTTCAGGATCTCTGTCGACGATCCCCCGGCCTGTACCGTGGGATTCCTCCCGCCGTCGTCGTGGCGCTCCCCCGCCGACACCACCACCCTCGACACCCCCGACGACCTGTACTGCAAACTGCCCCAGGACTCGCCGATCGCCGTGCGCGGGGCCCGTAACTTTCCGTGCATGGACGTCCCCGGCAAATACGCCCCGACAGTCGCACAGTGTAAGAGCAACAGGCCTTTTCAACCGCTCGCAACGCGCCAGCACGCGCTGGGACCGAGTCCGTTCGATCCGAACCTGATCGCCCAGGGAGTTCCTCCCGACGACTGGGTCACCAGGAACGAAAACATCTTCGGGCCGCTTCAAGGCACGCCGCCGCCCGGACCGGCCGCTCCTCCCGCACCGCCACCGGCCGCCCCCAGTGGCTTCACCGGTACGCCCGGCGCGGGCCCGTCGGTAGCCGTCGCCCATTACGATCCACAGACGGGGCGGGTCGCCGCCGACGGCGGAGCCCAGCAGCAGACCGATCTCGTCGCTCCCGCCGCGAGTTGGAAGGACCTGGTGTGGCCCGCGCTTCCGTGATCCGGCCGGTCCGGGTTGCCGTCTGCGCGCTCGCCGCGGCGCCGGCCATCGCGGGCGCACCGGCGGCTCATGCGTGGGACGACAACAGCCCCGCCCTCAACGGCACGTTCACTGCTTTCTCGGACGGAAAATGGGCGAAGACGAACGAGATCATGGCCTACCAAGCCGATGTGATCGCCACCTGGACGATCACCTCGTCGTGCACCACCTTCCAGGACTGCACCGGCACCGTCGTCAGTGATCAGGGCTGGACGGCGGAACTCATCTATCAAAGCCAGCGATGGCGCACCACCCACACCGTCGAAGGCTGGGAGAAGTGTCCCGACGGCACCACCGCACCAGGTGAGCAGTCCTTCACGTTCTGGGCGGATCGGCTCGACGCGCCCGACCGTCACGACAAGCTCAGCGGCTTCGATCAGACCATCGGCCCCACCGGCGCCTGTGGGGTCAACCGCTCGCTCAACATCCGGATGCCGCTCACGCTGACCCGGATAGCCTGACCTGGCCTCCTAGAACACCAGCGTCCATGATCCTCGATTAACGCGTCTGACGAACGCGTACTGACCCAGCACGAGTCGGGGACGAACCACGCCGCTTGGACCGCACCTCACGGGCTGCTTACACATCGCGCCCGACTTCCTCGGGTGCGGGGTTCCCCCTCGGTTCGAGATTTAGCCTCGCCCAGCGAGCTTTCAACGTGCCGCCCGCCGCACTCCGCCCTCCGGGACCCCTTTCCCGGATGGTCGTTCGCCAAACGCCTCCGGCAGATGAAAATCCCTCTCACAGAAGCGATTCGGCTGGGCCAGATCCGTACCGACAGTTCCTCCAAAGAGATGCTGGCTCGGTCGGTTAATGGAATCGGCTGGGTCCCGGAGTACATCCGCCGCGAACGAGGCACGCCCCGCCGATCCCCTGGGCTACTCGGGCAACCGCAACTCGGGCTTCTCGACCTCTTCGATGTTGACGTCCTTGAACGTGATCACCCGGACCTGCTTGACGAACCGCGCCGGCCGGTACATATCCCAGACCCACGCGTCGCCCAAACGCAGCTCGAAGTACACCTCGCCGTCGGCGTTGCGCGGGATCATCTCGACGCTGTTGGCCAGATAGAACCGCCGCTCGGTCTCCACGACATAGCTGAACTGCCCGACGATGTCCTTGTACTCGCGGTAGAGCGAGAGCTCCATCTCGGTTTCGTACTTCTCGAGATCTTCGGCACTCATCGGCTCAGCTGTCCTTCGGGTTGATCGCCGTCCATCGGCATGTCCACCAGCATTGTCCCGCACACCAGTTCTGCATGCTCTTGGGGTTCCCCGTCGATCACCAAACGCCGCACATTGATGAACGAGTACCGGTGCTGACGGGACGGTCCCAGCCGGTTCAGCGCCGCACTGTGGGCGCGCGTGCTGTATCCCTTGTGCTCGGCGAAACCGTAGCCCGGATGCTCGTCTTCCATCGCCACCATCAACCGGTCGCGGCTCACCTTGGCCAGCACACTGGCTGCGGCGATGCAGGCCGCGGCCGCATCGCCGCCCACCACCGGCAACGACGGCATCGGCAGACCGGGCACCCGGAATCCGTCCGAGAGCACGTACCCCGGCCGCACCGACAACCCGGCGACCGCGCGCCTCATCCCCTCGATGTTGGCCACGTGCACCCCGCGCCGGTCCACTTCCTCCGACGGGATGAACACCACGTGGTAGGCCAGCGCGTAGCGGCGGATCAGCGGGAACAGTCGTTCACGCTCGGCTTCGTTGAGCTTCTTCGAGTCGTCGAGGGCAGCCAGGCTCTCCAGCCGGTTGGGTCCGAGCACACATGCGGCCACGACCAGCGGGCCGGCGCAGGCGCCGCGGCCGACTTCGTCGACGCCGGCGACCGGGCCCAGGCCGGCCCGGTAGAGCGCCGACTCCAGGGTCCGCAGTCCCGACGCTTTGCGGATGACGGTCCGTGGCGGCCAGACAGGCACGTGTCCCCCGTTAAGTCTGCGGGTTCACCGAGCTCACAGCGCCCCACCGCCCGGGCGGCCAGGCGATGAACCGGGCCTTTCCGATGACATTCTCCTCCGGGATCGTCCCGGCCGTCGGGTCACCGGTGCAGAGCAGGCCGCGCTGTGCGTCGGCGGGCACGTTCGCGCAATGCGTCCGCGAGTCGGCCGAATGGGTGCGGTTGTCGCCCATCACCCACAGCCGGCCCTCGGGCACGGTCACCGGCCCGAACTCGTTGCCCAGGCACGGGTACACCGCGGGGTCGGCCATCATCGTCTCGGGGTCGAGGTACGGCTCGTTCAGCCGCTTGCCGTCGACCGTCAGACCGGTGTCGACCCGGCACTGCACGGTCTGTCCGCCCACGGCGATGATCCGCTTCACCAGATCGTTCTGGTCGGGAGGCACGAAACCGATGACCGACAGCGCGTTCTGCACCCATCGAACCGCGGTGTTGTCGGAGCGGATCGATTTGTAGCCGATGCTCCAGTTGGGCGGACCCTTGAAGACGACGACGTCGCCGGGCTCGGGCGAGGAGAACCGGTAGGTCAGCTTGTCGACCATGATCCGGTCACCCACACACCCGTTGCAGCCGTGCAGGGTCGGCTCCATCGACTCCGACGGGATCAGGTAGGGCCGCGCGATGAACGTCAGCATCACGTAGTACAGCACCAGCGCGATGCTGATGAGGATCGCAGCCTCACGGACCGCACCGCGCTTCTTCTTGCCCGGCAACTCGTCGCTCTCGGTCGCGACGGGATCGGGCTTTTCGAGTGTGCGCTCGGCGGACGAATCGTCGGGACCCGAGGATCCCGCGGGCCCGGAGGGGTCGGAAGCGGATGTCACGGGATCAGCGTAGCCACCGCGGCGTCACCGCCTGCGCGGTGAGCAGGCTCAGCGCTTTTCCTTGATCTTGGCCTTCTTGCCACGCAGCTCGCGCAGGTAGTACAGCTTGGCCCGGCGGACATCACCGCGGGTGAGCACGTCGATGTGATCGATGTTGGGCGAGTGCACGGGGAAGGTGCGCTCGACGCCGACGCCGTAGCTTTCCTTGCGGACCGTGAACGTTTCGCGAACCCCGCCACCCTGACGGCGGAGGACGACACCCTTGAAGACCTGGATGCGTTCCTTGGAGCCCTCGATGACCTTCACGTGGACGTTGACGGTGTCACCGGGGCCAAAGTCCGGGACATCGTCACGCAACGACGCCTGGTCGACGAAATCCAGCGTGTTCATCGGTGACACTTCCTTGCTGTTCGCGGCTCCGTACCGGCGTCGTGGTGACGCACACGGGACCGATGGGGTTTCGGACGTCTTGGGCAGGTCGTGCGGCGTGGACGTACCCGCCGTGCACAGACAACTGCCCAATTGTGCCAGACGCGGGGCTTATCCCCGAAATCCGGTGGCCACCGCCACGTCGGCGACGTGTTTGCGCCACCCGCGGCCGGTCTGTACCCGTTACCCTGGCTGTACCGGGCGGCAACGGCACGCTGTCCGGATTCGGGGACAGCGTCGGCCCACACATTACGGAGGAAGCACGATGCGACGGCCGTCACGGCTGTTCACGACCACCGCGGCGCTGACCGTCGCCGCGGCCACCGCCGCAGGGTGCACGGCCACGGGCAATTCGTCCTCACCGCCCCCGAACGGTCCGCACCTCACGGTGGTGGCGCCGCTGGGCACCATGGCCCCGCTGCCTGAGGCTCCTCCCGACGAACCTCCGGCCGCCTTCTCCGGTCTGCCCGACCGCGCGGCCCAGGCGACCGCGCAGGCCGCGGATGCCGGCGCAGAGATCACCACGGCGGTGCTGGACCGCAACACCGGCCAGCTGGTGACCAACGGCAACGACATGACGATCGCGATCGCCTCGGTGGTGAAGCTGTTCATCGCCGACGACCTGCTGCTTCAGGTCGCCAACGGGGATACCGAGCTGTCCTCCAAGGACCGCGCGTCGCTGGACCTCATGCTCCGGGCCTCCGATGACAGCGCCGCGGAGGTTTTCTGGAACCGCAGCGGCAGAAGCGCGATCATCGACCGGGTGGTCAAGCGCTACGGGTTGTCCGCCACCCGCCGGCCCGGTAACGGCCGCTGGTTCAACACCACCAGCACCGCGACCGACCTCGTCCGCTACTACGACATGCTGCTGTCCGGGGCCGGCGGCCTGCCGCCCGAGCAGGTGAAGATCATCCTGTCGAACCTCGCGGCGTCCACTCCCACGGCGCCGGACGGGATGGTGCCCGGCGGGGTCTACCCGCAGCGGTTCGGCATCCCGGAGGGCTTGTTCGCCGAACGCGTCGCAGTCAAGCAGGGCTGGATGTGCTGCGTCGGCGCCGACTGGATGCACCTGTCGACCGGTGTGGTCGGCACCGATCGCCGCTACATCGTGGTCATCGGTTCGATGCAGCCGGCCAGTGACGATGTCGCGCGTCAGACCATCACCGACGCCGTCAAGACGATGTTCCCCGGCGGCCGGATCTAGTCGGGCCGGTCCTGGCCGTCGTTGCGCTCCAGCAGGTCCGGGCGCCGCTCCTGCGTGCGCTGCAGCCCCTGCTCGCGTCGCCAGGCGGCGATCCGGGCGTGGTTACCGGAGAGCAGCACCTCGGGAACATCGAGTCCGCGCCAGCTCGCGGGCCGCGTGTAGCTGGGCCCCTCCAGCAGACCGCCGACCAGTTCGGAGTGCGAATCGTCCTGGTAGGAAGCAGGATTGCCCAGGACGTCGGGCAGCAGACGCACGACGGCCTCGATCATCACCACCGCGGCGGACTCACCGCCGGGCAGCACGTAGTCGCCGATCGAGACCTCTTCGACCCGCATCCGCCGGGCGGCGTCGTCCATCACCCGCTGATCGATGCCCTCATACCGCCCGCATGCGAACACCAGGTGGCGCTCCCCCGCCCACCGCTGCGCGGTGGCCTGTGTGAACAGCCGTCCTGCCGGCGACGGCACCACCAAAAGGCTTTCCGGCGTGCAGATCTCGTCGAGCGCCGCACCCCAGACCGGCGCTTTCATCACCATTCCGGGGCCGCCGCCGTACGGCGAGTCGTCGACCGAGCGGTGCACGTCGTGCGTCCAGTCCCGCAGGTCGTGCACCGCCAATCCCACGATCCCCGCCTCGATCGCTTTGCCGGGCAACGCCTGCCGCAGCGCGTCCAGGAACGCGGGGAAGATGGTGACGACATCAATCTTCACGGGCTCTGCATCCTCAGAGGTCGAGCAGACCCTCGGGAGGGTCGACCTCGATCGCGTTGTCCGCCAACGACACCGACACCACGATCGCCGACACGAACGGCACCAGCACCTCGGCGCCGTCGGGATCACGCACGGCCAGCAGTTCGCCCGCGGCGGTGTGCAGCACCTCGGCGACGGTACCCACAGGCCGGCCGTCGGTGGTGGTGACGACCATGCCCTCGAGTTGATGGTCGTAGAACTCGTCGGGGTCCTCGATCGGCGGCAGATCCGCCGAGTCGACCAGGAAGATCGTGCCCCGCAACGCGTCGGCGCCATCGCGGTCGCCGACACCCTGCAGGCGGACGAGCATCCGATCCCCGTGGGGACGCACGGTCTCGATGACGTAGTCACGCTCGGCGCCACCCCGCGACGGACGGCCACGCAATACGGCGCCGGGAACAAAACGGGCTTGGGGGTCGTCGGTGCGAACCTCGACCGAGAGTTCACCCGTGACGCCGTGCGCTTTGACGACGCGCCCGACAACCAGGTCCATCAGGTGCGACGCTACTGGTCGGTGTCCACCACGTCGACGCGGATCCCTCGACCGCCGATGCCCGCCACCAGGGTGCGCAGCGCAGTCGCGGTGCGACCGCCCCGGCCGATGACCTTGCCGAGGTCATCGGGGTGGACGTGGACCTCGACGGTGCGGCCACGGCGATTGGTCACCATGTCGACACGGACGTCATCGGGGTTGTCGACGATTCCGCGGACCAGATGCTCGACGGCGTCGACGACGACAGAGCTCACGTCCGCGCTCAGCTCTCGGACTCAGCAGGAGCCTCGGCGGCGGGCGCCTCGGCCCCGGTGGTCTCGGCCGACTCGGCGGCCTCGTCCTTCTTGGCCGGCGCCTTCTTCTTCTTCGGCGTGGTGGCCGCGGTGGCCGGGGCGCCGTCGGCCTCGGCGAGGGCGGCGTTGAACAGGTCCAGCTTGGACGGCTTGGGTTCCTTGACCTTCAGCGTGCCTTCCGCACCCGGCAGGCCCTTGAACTTCTGCCAGTCGCCGGTGATCTTCAGCAGCTGCAGCACGGGCTCGGTGGGCTGGGCGCCGACGCCCAACCAGTACTGTGCGCGCTCCGAGTCGATTTCGATGACGCTCGGCTCTTCCTTCGGGTGGTACCGGCCGATGACCTCGATGGCGCGACCGTCGCGGCGGTTGCGCGCATCGGCGACGGCGATGCGGTACTGCGGATTGCGGATCTTGCCGAAGCGGGCGAGCTTGATCTTGACAGCCATGGTTGAGCGACTTCTCCTGTGATTGCCACGTTTGCAATTCGAGCGATCACCGGCGGGATGCCGGGACCCGGTTTTGCCTTACGCGTGTGACCGCCACACGGCACATCCCGTCGAGGAAGCCGTGCGCGGACAGCCGCCTATTGTGCCAGACCGGCGCCCACCCGAGGAAATCCGCGGACCACCCGCCGCCTGTACCTTTACAAAACTGGCCCCGGATGTCACCTTCTAGCCATGGATGACGCCGCCGTGCTGGTGGAGATCGAGGCGATCAAGCAGCTCAAGGCACGCTACTGCAGATACCTGGACACCAAGGACTGGAACTCCTGGCGGTCGCTGTTCACCGACGACTTCCACAGCGACACCACCGGGGCCGGCGGCACAGTGATCGACGGCGCCGACGAGTTCGTCGCGTTCACCCGCAAAAGCCTCGGCGCCCGCGCGACCGTGCATCAGGTACACGCGCCGGAGATCGCGCTGTCGTCGCCGACGACCGCGAACGGGGTCTGGGCGCTGGAGGACGTGGTGCGGCTGGCGCCCGGGGTGAACATGCGCGGATACGGCCACTACACGGAGGCCTACGCGAAGATCGACGGCCGCTGGGTGATCACCTCGTCCACGCTGACCCGGCTGCGCGAGGACATCTTCAACCTCGCGGTGTCGGTGTACGTGTCGGACCGGATCAAGCGGACCGTGGGCCGGGTGGGCCGCCGGTTGGTGCGCTGAGCGCACAGCACCGTCAGGTCTCACATCAGCTTGTCGAAGCACTTCTCCTCGACCCGCCGGCTCATCCGCCACCCTTGCCGGGTGCGAACGAACTCGTCGACGTACCAGATCCCGACGAAGTAGATCTGCGGGTTCTCCCCGCCCATCACCATCGGATTGAAACAGATCGCCCGGCACGACGCCCTGTCGCCGTCGATGCGGATGTCGGCATTGCTGACGAGGTGGTAATACGCCGGGAAGTTCGGCAGCACTTCCTTCAGCCACGCCTTCACCTCGGGGAAGGCCCCGTCGACGCCGCCGCTGACGCGGTAGTCGATGTAGGCGTCCGGGGTGAAGACGGCGTCGAGGTCGTCGAACCGCCGTCCGTCGATCGCGCTCGAGTAATCGATCAGCAGTTGCTGGATCTCCAGCCGGTCCGAGATCTCCTCAAGGCTCAACATGGCTCGATTGAACACGACCGGGGCGCGGTTTAGGCTCACCTGTCGTGCGAACGCTTCTCGCGTGCCTCGGCGCCGTGCTGTGCCTGACCGGTGGGTTCTCCCTTCCCCCGGCCGCCGCAGTGCCTGTCACGGGGATCGTGCAGCCCGCAGGGTCGACGCCGATCCCCGACGGCCCCGCCCAGGCCTGGATCGTCGCCGACATGGACACCGGCGAGGTGTTGGCCGCCCGCGACGAGCACGGGCATTACGCCCCGGCCAGCACCATCAAGGTGCTGCTGGCCATGGTCGTGCTCGACGAACTCCCGCTGGACGCGACCATCGTCGCCAACGAGGCCGACACCAGGGTCGAGTGCAACTGCGCCGGGGTGGCTCCCGGTCAGACGTACACGACCCGTCAGCTGCTGGAGGCTCTGCTGCTGGTGTCGGGCAACGACGCCGCCAACACGCTGGCCACCATGCTCGGCGGGCACGACGTCGCGGTGACGAAGATGAACGCCAAGGCCGCGATGCTGGGCGCCTACGGCACGAACGCGGGCTCGCCATCGGGTATCGACGGACCCGGCATCGACATCTGGTCCACCCCGCACGATCTCGCGGTGATCTTCCGCGCCGCCATGGGCAACCCGGTGTTCGCGCAGATCACCGCCCAGCCCACCGCGGTGTTCCCGACCAAGGCCGGGGACGTCGTGCTGGTCAACCAGGACGAACTGCTGCACCGCTATCCGGGCACCTTCGGCGGCAAGACCGGCTACACCGATCTGGCCCGCAAGACCTTCGTCGGCGGCGCTGCCCGCAACGGCCGCCACCTGGTCGTGGCGCTGATGTACGGGTTGGTCAAGGACGGCGGGCCGACGTACTGGGACCAGGCAGCGGCCCTGCTGGATTGGGGTTTCGCGCTGGGCCCGAACTCCGGCGTCAGCCGGCTCTGAGCCGGTCCGGGAACTCGATACCCGAAGGAGACCTGTTCGCGCGCCGGACGAGTCCTTTCCCGATTAGCGTCGCCACTCGTGCGAAGACGACTCGCGGGGCTGGCGCTCGCCCTCAGCGCGGTGCTGCCTGCGGCCCCGCTGTCGGCTGCACCGACTACGCAAGCCCAGCCTGCCGCTGAACCCGTTGCAGCGCAACCACTTCCGGATGGACCGGCCCAGGCCTGGCTGGTTGCCGATCTCGATACCGGTCGCGTGCTGGCCAGCAAGGACCCGTACGGCAGCTACGCCCCGGCCAGCACGATCAAGGTGCTGCTGGCGATGACGGTGCTCGACCATCTTCGGCCGGACAACTTCGCGCGCGCCAACGAATCCCACACCAAGGTCGAATGTTCCTGTGTGGGGCTCAAACCCGGGCAGGCCTACACCACCGCGCAACTGGTCGCGGCGATCCTGATGGTGTCGGGCAACGATGCGGCCAACATGCTGGCCGACATGCTCGGCGGGCAGCGGGTCGCCGTCGCGGCGATGAACCGCAAGGCAGCGCTGGTCGGCGCACGCGGCACCAAGGCGTCGTCGCCGTCGGGACTGGACGGACCCGGCTGGGAATCCGTCACCACCCCGCACGACCTCGCCGTCATCATGCGCGCGGCACTGAAGTATCCGTTGATCGCGCAGATCATGCGGTCCCCGTCCGCGCCGTTCCCCGGAAAGACGCTGCACAACCAGAACGAGTTGCTCAGCCGCTATCCCGGCGATCTCGGCGGGAAGACGGGTTTCACCAACCTGGCTCGCAAGACCTACGTCGGCGCGGCGCAACGCGGCAACCGGCGCCTGGTCGTCGTCCAGATGTACGGCACCGGCGACCTCTACGGTCAGGCGATCCGGCTGCTGGACTACGGATTCAGCCAGCCGTGAGTCGCGAAGTCGCAGCGCCCTCAGGCGCCACAGCTATCCGCATACTGCAGGGCGCCACTCGCACTTCTCCTGCAGAACGTGGATAGCTGTGACGGACGACGCCGCCGGCGCCAGGTCACCACATCAGTAGACGACGCCCCGCAGCATCACCAGTGTCGGGTCGGCCAGCACGCCGGCCCCTGAGCGCGGATCCTCGCGGTAGCACACCAGGTCCGCCGACGCGCCGTGGGCCAGGCCGGGACGGCGCAGCCACTCGCGGGCGTCCCAGCATGCCGCGCCGAGCGCCTCGGTGGGCGTCATGCCGATGGCCTTGAGCGCGTCCACCTCCTCGGCGATGCGGCCATGCGCCACCGCGCTGCCCGCATCCGAACCCGCGAAGATCGGCACGCCCGCCTCGTGTGCGGCACCGATGCGGGCAGAACAGGATTCGTAGAGCGCCCGCATGTGCTTCTGATAGGCCGGGTACCTGTGCGCCGAGGCGGCGATGTCCGGGAAGTTCTCGATGTTGATCAGGGTGGGCACCAGCGCCGTGCCGTGCTCGACCATCAGACCGATGGTGTCCTCGGTCAGCCCGGTGCCGTGTTCGATGCAGTCGATGCCGGCCTTGATCAGGCCGGGCAGCGCGTCCTCGCCGAACACATGCGCGGTGACGCGGGCGCCATTGGCATGCGCGGCGTCGATCGCCGCCGCCAGCACGTCGTCGGACCACAGCGGCGCCAGATCCCCGCTGTCGCGGTCGATCCAGTCCCCTACCAGCTTGACCCAGCCGTCTCCCCAGCGGGCCTGCTCGGCCACCGCCTCCGGGAGCTGCCATTCGTCTTCGAGCTCCTGGGCGAACCCCCGGGAGTACCGCCGCGGCCGCGCCAGGTGACGTCCGGCGCGAATGATGCGCGGCAGTTCGGGGCGGTCGTCGAAGCTGCGGGTGTCGGTCGGCGAGCCGGCGTCGCGCAGCAGCAGAGCGCCCACGCCACGCTCGGTCTCGGCCTGGGCGATCGCCTCGTCCATCGGGATCTCGCCCTGCGGCCCGAGCCCGACGTGGCAGTGCGCGTCGACGAGCCCGGGCAGGATCCAGCCGTCATCCCCGTCGGCGCCGAAAACCGTCTCGGCGCCGGCCACCGGCTCCGCGCTGAGGCGTCCATGGACGATCCACCACTCAACGGGTTCGCCGTCGGGCAGGCTGCGGCCCCGCAGATGCAGCGGGGTGCGGTCGGCCGTCAATTCTTGGGGAACTTCAGCTTCGACAGATCGATGTCGGCCAGTCCCGGCGGCAGCTCGTCGAGCCCCTTGGGCATGTTCGACAGGTCGGGGAAGCCGGCAGGCATCCCGGGCATACCGGCGCCGAGCGGATTGCGCTTCGGCGGCGTCGGTCCCTTGCGTCCCTTCTTGCCCGCCTGCTTGTTCTTGCCCTTGCCGGCCTTACGCGTGTTCTTGCGGCCGAACGGCATCCCCATCTGTCCGGCCATCTGCGACATCATCTTGCGGGCATCGAAGAACCGGTCGACGAGCTGGTTGACCTCGGCCACCGTGACGCCGGAGCCGTTGGCGATACGCAGCCGGCGGGAGGCATTGATGATCTTGGGGTCCGCGCGCTCCTGCGGCGTCATACCCCGAATGATGGCCTGCACGCGGTCGAGCTGGCTGTCGTCGACCGCGGCCAGCGCATCCTTCATCTGGCCCGCACCGGGCAGCATGCCCAGCAGGTTCCCGATCGGCCCCATCTTGCGGATCATCAGCATCTGCTCGAGGAAGTCCTCGAGCGTCAGCTCACCGCTGCCGATCTTGGCCGCGGTGGCCTCGGCCTGCGCGGCGTCGAAGTGCTGCTCGGCTTGCTCGATGAGGGTCAGCACATCGCCCATGCCGAGGATCCGGCTGGCCATCCGGTCAGGATGGAAGACGTCGAAGTCCTCGAGCTTCTCCCCCGCCGATGCGAACAGGATCGGCACCCCGGTGACCTCCCGCACCGACAGTGCCGCGCCGCCGCGGGCGTCGCCGTCGAGCTTGGTCAGCACCACACCGGTGAATCCGACGCCCTCGCGGAACGCGTCGGCGGTGGTCACCGCGTCCTGACCGATCATCGCGTCGAGGACGAACAGCACCTCGTCGGGGTTCACGGCGTCGCGGATCGCCGCGGCCTGCGCCATCAGCTCCTCGTCGATGCCGAGCCGGCCCGCGGTGTCGACGATCACCACGTCGAAGAGCTTGGCCTTTGCCTCGGCCAGACCCGCCGCCGCCACCGACACCGGATCGCCGGTGGTCATCTGCTCGATCGTCGCGCCGTCCGGGGACACGCCCGGGTGCGGCGCGAACACGCTCACGCCCGCCCGCTCACCGACGATCTGCAGCTGGTTGACCGCCCCCGGCCGCTGCAGGTCACAGGCCACCAGCAGCGGGGTGTGCCCCTGGCCTTTGAGCCACCGGGCGAGCTTGCCTGCCAGCGTCGTCTTACCCGAACCTTGCAGACCGGCCAGCATGATGACCGTCGGTGGGTTGCGCGCGAACGCCAGCTGGCGCGTCTGGCCACCGAGGATCCCGATGAGCTCCTCGTTGACGATCTTGACGACCTGCTGGGCGGGATTCAGCGCCGCGGACACCTCGGCGCCCTTGGCGCGGTCCTTGATGCGCGAGATGAACGCGCGCACGACGGGCAGCGAGACGTCGGCCTCGAGAAGTGCCAGTCGGATCTCGCGCGCGGTGGCATCGATGTCGGCGTCGGTGAGCCGACCCTTGCCGCGCAAGCCCGAGAGGGCTCCGGTCAACCGGTCGGACAGGGATTCAAACACGAGGCCAAGCCTATCGCGGGCGGCGCAGCGGGTTCGGGGCGCTGCTGGCCACTAGCTGGCCTCGACGGCTGCGGGCTTTGCCGGCGGGGCCGGCAGAACCGCGTACAGTTCCCGTTCCACGTTGTGCCGGGCCGCCGGGTCGTCTGTGGGCAGCACGATCCCGAACGCGTCGACCACCGACGAGCCCATGGTGGTGACCTTGGCCCATGCGATGTCGGCCCCGGCGCGTTCGAACACACGGGTGAGCACGGCGAGCAGGCCGGCGCGGTCGGTGGCCCGGATCTCGGCGACCGCCTGGCCGGCGCCCGCGCCGTCGTGCCACAGCACCCGTGGTGGTGCCGCAGGAGCGTTGATCGGCACCGCGGCGCGGATCTCCCCCGCCCGGACCGTCCCGGCGGCGTCGGCTTCCTTCTTCTCCAGCAGGCCCATCACATCGAGTTCGCCGTCGAGGGCGAGAATCAGCTGCTGGCGCAGCAGCTGCGCGGCGGGCGGGGTGCCAAAGTGCGGTGAGACCACGAAACTGTTGATGGCCGAGCCCTCGTGTCCGTTCACCGACGCCGAGTGCACGCGCAACGAGTTCAGCGCCAGCACCCCGGCCGCTTTGGACAGCACCCCGCGGCTGTCGGGGGCGATCATCGTGACGTTGTAGATGTGCGGCGTGTCGGCGGGAGTCAACTCCACGTGGACCCCGACCTCGCGGGCCAGCTCGACGAACCGCGGATCGATGGGATCGGGATGCGGAAACGGCTCCCCGGCCATCACCAGCCGACAGCGGCGGACGAGTTCGCCGATCAGCGACGCCTTCCAGTCGCCCCACACCCCGGGACCGGTAGCCAGCGAGTCGGCCTCAGCCAGGGCGTGCAGCAGTTCGAGCACCACGGGGTCACCGTCGAGCGCGTCCACGACGGCGGAGATGGTGGTGGGATCCTGCAGGTCACGCCTGGTCGCGGTGTGCGCCAGCAGCAGGTGATGGCGCACGAGGGTGGACAGGATCTTGATGTCCGACGGCCACAATCCGAGCCGGCTGCCGATCTGATCGGCCAGTTCGGCGCCGATGACGCTGTGATCGCCGCCGCGGCCCTTGCCGATGTCGTGGACCAGCGCGCCGAGCACCAGCAGGTCGGGACGCGACACGCGCGTGGTGAAAGCGCTTGCACGGGACACTGTTTCGACGAGGTGGCGGTCGACGGTCCAGATGTGGACGACGTCGCGCGGCGGCAGGTCGCGCACCGCGCCCCATTCGGGAAACAGCCGGCCCCACAGCCCGGTGCGGTCGAGGGCCTCGATGGTGGCCACCGCCGACGGCCCTGCCGCCAGCATCACCAACAGATCCTTGAGGGCCTGCCGCGGCCACGGTGTCCGCAGTTCCGGCGCGGCCGCGGCCAGCCGACTCAAGGTCGAGGCCGCCATCGGCAGCCCCGTGGTCGCCGACGCGGCGGCCACCCTCAGGATCAGTCCGGGGTCGCGCTCCGGACGGGCGTCGCGGGCCAGGATCACCTCGCCGTTGAACTCGATGACCCCTTCGTCGAGCGGTCGGCGGACGGGTCGGCGGAGCACGGCCAGCCCACGTCGGGGCAGCGCGTTGGCCGCGGTGCGGATACCCGCGTCGACGTAGTAGCTGACGGTGCGGGCGGCATCGGAGAGCATGCGCGCCAGGTCGAACCGATCGCCGATGCGCAGCGCGGCACCGATCTCGTCGGCGTGCTGGGCCAGCAGGAGTTCCCGGCCGCGGCCGGCCACCCGGTGCAGCTCGGTGCGGACGTTGAGCAGCGAAAGATGCGCCTCGCCAAGGGTTTCGATCGGTGAGGCCAATGAACGGCTGGGGTAAACGTCGGCCAACTGGGCGATCGCCAGCGCATTGAGGAGTTGGACGTCGCGCAGCCCACCCCTGCCGCACTTGAGATCCGGCTCGGCGCGGTGCGCGATCTCGCCGCTGCGTTGCCACCGGGCTCTGGTGTGCTCGACGAGTTCGTCGAACCGCGACGCGATCCCGGTGCGCCACTGCCGCCGGGCCCCGCCGATCAGCAGTGCGGACAGGTCGCCGTCACCGGCGATGTGCCGCGCCTCGAGCATCGCCAGCCCCGCCGAGATGTCCTCACCCGCGACGCGCAGCGCCCCGGGCACCGTACGGACGCTGTGGTCGAGACGAATGTTGGCGTCCCACAATGGATACCACAACAATTCGGCCACCTCAGCGACGTCCTCGGGTGGCATGTTGTCGTGCAGCAGCATCAGATCCAGGTCCGAGTACGGCAACAGCTCGCCGCGCCCCAGACCGCCGGTCGCGACGATGGCGAACCCGCTCGTCGCGGTGATGCCGATCTCGGTGGCCTTTGTGGTGAGCCAGAAGTCGTAGAGATCGAGCAGTGCGTCGCGCAGCGCCGCCGCGTCGAGCTGGTGGCTGCCGGAGACCAACTGCTCGGCTGCGGCGACGAGATCGGTTGCCGGCCGCGACGATACCGCCGCCGGACGCTCCCAACGGGGAGCGCCGGCGGCGGAATGAGATTTCTGCTCTTTCATGGGTTGTCCTCCCGGCACTTGACGATCCAGCACTCACACGGCGCAAATGCCGGGAGACGACCATTCACTCCACGTTACGGATCAAAGGGCATCGGCCCCGCGTTCACCGGTGCGCACCCGCACCACCGCCTCGACCGGACTGACCCAAACCTTGCCGTCACCGATCTTTCCGGTGCGGGCGGCCTGGACGATGACGTCCACCACCTTGTCGACGGCGGCGTCGTCGACGACCACCTCGACGCGCACCTTCGGGACGAAGTCCACCGAGTACTCCGCGCCGCGGTAGACCTCGGTGTGTCCCTTCTGCCGGCCGTAGCCCTGGACCTCGCTGACGGTCATGCCGAGAATGCCCGTCTGCTCCAGACCGGTCTTGACATCTTCCAGCGTGAACGGCTTGACGATCGCGGTTATCAGCTTCATGTAGTTGATCCCTTCCGATGAAATTGTCGCCGGTCAGGCGAGCTCGTAAGCCGTTTCGGCATGTTCGGTTTCATCGATACCAGTGTCCTCATCCTCCTTGGACACCCGCCAGCCCAGAGGCTTGACGATGAACGCGATGATGGCGGTCATGATTGCGGTGAACACTACGGCAACCAGTGCGATCACGATCTGCACCACGAGTTGCTGGAAGCCGCCGCCGTAGAACAGCCCGGTTTCGGTGGCCAGCAGACCGATGCCGATGGTGCCCCACAGGCCGGCCACGAGGTGCACACCGACGACGTCGAGCGAATCGTCATACCCGAACTTGTACTTCAGCGCGATGGCCAGCGCGGACAGCACACCCGCGACCGCACCGAGGATGAGCGAACCGATCGCGCTCAGCGAGCCACACGCCGGGGTGATGGCCACCAGACCCGCCACGATGCCCGATGCCGCGCCCACGCTGGTGGCGTGACCGTCCCGGATACGCTCGACGAGCAACCAGGACAGCATCGCCGCTGCGGTGGCGGCGGTGGTGTTCACCCACACCGCACCGGCCAGCATGTCGGCGGCGCCCTCGGAGCCTACGTTGAAGCCGAACCAGCCGAACCACAGGATCGCCGCGCCGAGCATCACGAACGGGATGTTGTGCGGCCGGAAAGCGGTCTTGCCGAAGCCTGTCCGCTTTCCGAGCAGGATTGCCAGCACGAGAGCGGCTACACCGGCGTTGATGTGCACCACGGTGCCACCGGCGAAGTCGATGGGCGACACGTTGGCCACGCCTTCGTCATCGACGCCGAAGAGCTTGGCCGCGATGCCGCCCTCGGCACCGGAGAGCAGGCCGCCGCCCCAAACCATGTGCGCCAGAGGGAAGTACACGAGCGTGACCCAGATGCCGCCGAACACCAGCCAGGTGCCGAATTTCATGCGCTCGGCGACCGCACCGCTGATCAGCGCGACGGTGATCACCGCGAAGGTGAGCTGGAAGGCCACCCACACGATGGCCGGTACGGTGCCGAAGCCGCCGAGCACATAGGTGCTGACCCCGTCGACCTCGCGGACCTCGGTGAGCTGGCTGAGCCCGAACAACGCGAAGGGATTGTCGAAGACCCCGAAGAAGTTGCCCTCCCCGGTGTGCGCCGACGAGAACGACATCGAGTAACCCCACAACACGTAGATGACGCTGACGACTCCGATCGAGCCGAACGACATCATCATCATGTTGAGGACGGACTTCTGCCGGGACAGACCACCGTAGAAGAACGCCAGGCCCGGGGTCATGAACAGCACCAGCGCTGCGGAGGTGAGCACCCATGCCGTGTCTCCGGCGCTCAGTCCCCCTTCCCCGAATGGCGCGAACTGGTCGTCTGGCAGGGCCAAGACCACATCGTGTAAGCCGAATGCCACTTTGTGTGAACCTCCTTGGGATGACGGCCGACCACGATCGGCCTCCCGAAGAGACTCTTTTGCGAGCGTTTCACCTGTGATTCTGTTGTGTTTCGCCGACGTGAACGGACGCGCCGATGTCGTTACGCTCGTGTTTCACCAGGGGTGATCAGCAAAATTCCGGAGCACTTTCTGGGAATTCGCTGTCCGCCGAACGTCAGCCGAGCAACGCGTCGACGAACGCCGCCGGCTCGAACGGAGCCAGATCGTCGGGTCCCTCGCCGAGGCCGACGAGCTTGACCGGCACACCGAGCTCCTGTTGCACACGGAACACGATGCCGCCCTTGGCCGTCCCGTCTAGCTTGGTCAGCACCACGCCGGTGATGTCGACGACCTCGGCGAAGACCCGGGCCTGCGGCAGGCTGTTCTGGCCGATCGTCGCATCCAGCACCAGCAGGACCTCGTCGACGGCGGCGCGCTTGCCCACCACGCGCTTGACCTTGCCCAGCTCGTCCATCAAACCCGTCTTGGTGTGCAGGCGGCCGGCGGTGTCGATGACCACGACGTCGGCGCCGGACTCGATACCGGTGTCGACGGCGTCGAAGGCGACCGAGGCCGGGTCGGCCCCTTCCGGACCACGCACCACCTGCGCGCCCACCCGCGACGCCCAGGACTGCAGCTGATCGGCGGCCGCCGCACGGAACGTATCCGCCGCACCGAGCACCACGCGGCGACCGTCGGCGACGAGCACGCGGGCCAGCTTGCCGACGGTCGTCGTCTTACCGGTGCCGTTGACACCCACGACGAGCAACACCGACGGTTTGTCGGCGTGCGGCAGCGCCTTGATCGAGCGATCCAGGTCGGGTTGCAGCTCGGCGATCAGGACCTCACGCAGCACAGCCCGCGCGTCGGCCTCGGTGCGCACACCGCTGCTGGCCATCTTGGCCCGCAGTGAGGTGATGACCGACTCGGCGACGACCGGACCGAGGTCGGCGATCAACAGCGTGTCCTCGACCTCTTCCCACGAGTCCTCGTCGAGGTCGCCGCCGCCGAGCAGCCCCAGCATGCTGCGCCCCAAGGTGTTCTGCGACTTCGACAGCCGGCCGCGCAGCCGGTCCAGCCGGCCCTCGGTGGGCGCGATGTCCTCGATCTGCGGTGCCACGGGCTCGGCGGTCTCCGTGGCCGGCTCCGGCGCGGCGGTCTCGGGAAGCGCGTCGGGCTCGGGGACCTGTTCCGGTTCGGGGACCACCTCGGGTTCCGGTGCGGGGGGCGCGGCGGGAGCCTCGGTGACCGGCTTCTCGACGGGCTCAGGCGGCAGCACCGGCGGCTCGGGCAAGCGGACGTCGGCGATGGGACGCTTGGGTGCGTCGCGCGGGATGGTGGCATCATCGCCGACGGCGGGTAGACCACTGGTGTCTATCCTTTCCGGGGCCTTCGGTGGGGCCTGCACCGGTGCCGACTGGGCGAATGTGATGCCTGACTTGGCGGTATAGCCGCCCGAACGATCGACGGGAGTGGCAGTGTCTGGAGCCGACAACTTGATCCGGCGACGGCGGTACCGCACCAGGCCCACGACGAGCGCGACGAGCAGCAGAACGGCGATGACCGCGATCGCGATCCAGAGACCTTCACTCACCGCCCCATTGTCTCAGGGGACCTGACCGGTGACGTCCGACCCCGGCTCCGCCCTGCAGCACCGCAAACGCCGGCACATCGACGTGTGCCTCACCGAGGCCGTCGACTACCAGACGGTGAGCACCGGTCTGGAGCGCTACCGGCTGCCTTACAACGCGCTGACCCAGACCGATCTGGGCGGCGTCGATCTGAGCACCGAGTTCCTCGGCTGCCGGTTGCGCGCCCCGGTGCTGATCGGTGCGATGACCGGCGGCGCCGCGCTGTCGGGAATCATCAACCGAAATCTGGCCGCCGCGGCGCAACAGCTCGGTATCGGGATGATGCTCGGCTCGCAGCGCGTGATGCTCGACGACGCCGAGGCGGCGTCGAGCTTCGACGTCCGCGGCGTGGCGCCCGACGTGCTGCTGGTCGGCAACATCGGGCTGGCGCAGCTTCGTACGTCGATGATGACGGGGCTGGCCGCGGCCCTGGACAAGGTAGGCGCCAACGGCCTTGCGGTGCACACCAACCCGCTGCAGGAAGCCATGCAGCACAACGGCGACACCGATTTCTCGGGCTCGATCGCACGGCTGTGCGAGGTCGCCGGGGAGATCGGCTACCCGGTCATGCTCAAGGAGGTCGGCCACGGCATCGGCGGCGCCGCCGCCGAGCAGCTCATCGACTGCCCGATCGCCGCCGTCGACGTCGCGGGCGCCGGCGGCACCTCGTGGGCGCGCATCGAGCAGTTCGTCCGCTACGGCGACGTGCGCTATCCGGCACTGGCCGAATGGGGCATCCCGACCGCCCAGGCGTTGACAGAGGTGCGGCGCGTCCTTCCCGACATGCCGCTGGTCGCCTCCGGTGGCATCCGCACCGGAATGGACGCCGCCAAGGCGCTCGCGATGGGCGCTCGGGTGGTGGCCGTCGCGCGGCCCCTGCTCGCCCCGGCCGTCGAATCCGTCGACGCGGTGGTGGACTGGCTGCAGCGCTTCCTCGACGAGTTGCTGGTCTGCCTGCACGGGAGCGGCGCGTCCGACCTGGCGGCGCTGCGCGAGCGCGGAGTCACCCCGCTCGCCTGACGATGACTGTCAGGACGGGCTGGTGACGAGCTCCTGGCCGCGCATCCGCTGCGAGATCACCGTCGTGATGCCGTCGCCGCGCATCGTGACACCGTAAAGCGCGTCGGCGACCTCCATCGTCGGCTTCTGGTGGGTGATGACGATGAGCTGCGAGCGCTCCCGCAGCTGCTCGAACAGACTGATCAGGCGCCGCAGATTGACGTCGTCGAGCGCGGCCTCCACCTCGTCCATCACATAGAACGGCGAGGGCCTGGCCCGGAAGATCGCCACCAGCATCGCGACCGCGGTCAGGGACTTCTCACCACCGGAGAGCAGCGACAGCCGTTTGATCTTCTTGCCCGGAGGCCTGGCCTCGACCTCGATGCCGGTGGTGAGCATGTCGGACGGGTCGGTCAGCAGCAGCCGACCCTCACCCCCGGGAAACAGCGCGGAGAACACCTGCGTGAACTCGCGCTCGACATCCATGTATGCCTCGGTGAAAACCTGAAGGATCCGCGAGTCCACGTCGGCGATGACGTCGAGGAGGTCCTTGCGGGCGGCCTTGACGTCCTCGAGCTGGGTGGACAGGAAGTTGTAGCGCTCCTCCAGGGCCGCGAACTCTTCCAGTGCAAGGGGATTGACCCGCCCCAGCTCGCGCAGCTCTTTCTCGGCGCGCTTGGCCCGCCGCTCCTGGGTGGCGCGGTCGTACGGCATCGGCGCCGGCGCCACCACCTGCTCACCGCGCTCACGGGCCTGCTCGTACTCGACCATCTCCAGTTCGGTCGGTGGCAGCGCAACATCGGGCCCGTACTCGCCGATCAGGTCGGCGACGGCCATGCCGAACTGTTCGAGCACCTGCTGCTCCAGCTGTTCGATCCGCAGCGCCGCCTGGGCCTTGGCGACCTCGTCGCGGTGCAGCGCGTCGGTGAGCGCCGCGATCCGGGTGCTCAGTTCGTTGACCTCTTCGCGGGCCTTCGTTAGCGCGCCCGCCCTGACCTGGCGTTCGGCGGCGACTTCGTCGCGCACACGCGACGCCACCGCCACCGCCTCGCTCAACCGCCGGGCGACGAGCCGTCCGGACTCCGCGACGGCTGAGGCGACTGCGGCCGCATGCACGCGCGCCTCCCGCGCCCGCGCCGCCCGCGCCCTGGCCTCACGCTCGGCGACCGCTGCGCGTCGCAGCGAATCAGCACGTCCTCGAACGGCGTTCGCCCGTTCCTCGGCGGTACGCACGGCAAGCCGGGCCTCGACCTCTGCCGAACGGGCGGCCTCGGCCGCGGCCGTCGACTCCGACCGGTCGACGACCTCGACGTCGAACATCGGCTCCTGCTGGGCCTGGTGCAGACGCTGTTCCAGTTCGGTCAGTTCCTCGACGGTGCGGTTGCGGCCTGCCTCCAGTTCGTCGCGCTGCTTGATCAGCCGCTGCCACTCGTCGTCAGCCGCCCGGGCATCCTGCCCGAGGCGACCGAGCTGCTCGTAGATCGCCGAGATCGCGGCGTCGGACTCGTTCAGCGCGGCCAGGGCCTGTTCGGCGGCGTCTTGGCGCGCCGACTGCTCGGCCAGTGCACCGGACAATGCCGCCGAGAGTTCTCTGGTCTGCCGCTCGGCGGCGGCCAGTTCGGTGCGGGCCTTGTCCACCTCGGAGGTGATCTCCAGCGTGCTGGGTTTGCGATCCGAGCCGCCGCTGACCCACCCCGCCCCCACCAGATCGCCGTCGGCGGTCACGGCGCGCAAGTGAGGTTGGGCGGCAACCAATTCCAGCGCGGAGGCGAGGTCGTCGACGACCGCCACACCGGCGAGCATCGCGGTGACCGCGCCCCGGATCCGCGGCGCCGGGTCGACCAGGTCGCCGGCCCACGCGGCGCCCGCCGGCAACGGCCCCGTCACCGGTGCCTGAGCCGCCCAGTCCCCCAGCACGATGGCGGCCCGCCCGCCGTCGGCCTCCTTCAGCGCGACCAGAGCCTGCCTGGCGGCCCCGGAGTCCTCGGCGGCGAGCGCGTCGGCCGCCGCACCCAGGACAGCCGCCACCGCGGCCTCGTGCCCGGGACGCACCTTGACGAGATTGGCGAGGGAATCGAAAAGCCCTCCGCCGCCGTGGTTCTCTTTGAGCCAGGCAGCACCGTCGCGGCGCTCCAGGCCCACCGACAGCGCGTCGATACGGGCCTGCAACGACGCCACCTGGCGCTCGGCGGCACGCTCGGCGGCCTGCAGTTCGGCAACACGTTCGTCGGCCAGACGCAGTGCCGCCACGGTGCGGTCGTGGTGGTCGTCCAGACCGACCTCGCCGGCGTCGAGTTCGGCGACCCGGCCCTGGACGGTGTCGAACTCGGCCTGCGCCTGCTGGGCGCGGGCGGCGGCCTCGTCGATGCCGGCGGTCAGCCGCGCCACCGTCTCGTCGACGGAGTCCACCCGGGTGCGCATGGTGTCGACCTGGCCGGACAGCCGGGCCAGACCCTCGCGGCGGTCGGCCTCGGCGCGGGCGGCCGCCATATGGGCGCGCTCTGCCTCGGCGGCCGCCCGTTCGCGCTCGCTGAGTTCCTCTCGGGCGGCCTCCAGTCGGGCCTGGGACTCGGCGAGCGCGTCGAGCAGCTGCCGTTCCTGCTCGGCGACGGCGTCGGCCTGGGCTTCGAGCTCGTCGGGGTCGGGACCGGCGGAGAAGTCGGGCTCGGCGTCGAGGTGCTGGGCCCGTTCGGTGGCGATGCGCACCGTCGCGCCGACCCGTTCGGCCAGCGCGGAGAGTCGGAACCATCGCTGTTGAGCGGCATCGGCCCGCTCACTGAGGTCCCCGACGGCGTTCTCGTGGGCGTCCAGTTCGCCGGTCCTGGCCTCCAGCCGCTCGCTGAGTTCGTCGTGCTCCCGGCGCAGCGCCGTCTCGGCCTGGTTGGTGTCGTCGAATTCGGCCTTGCGGATGACCAGGTCGTCGGCGGCCAGCCGCAGCCGAGCGTCCCGCAGGTCGGCCTGGATGGTCTGCGCCCGGCGCGCCATCTCGGCCTGCCGGCCCAGCGGTTTGAGCTGACGGCGCAGCTCGGTGGTCAGATCGGTCAGGCGCGCCAGGTTCGCCGACATCGAGTCGAGCTTGCGGACCGCCTTTTCCTTGCGTTTGCGGTGCTTGAGGACCCCGGCCGCCTCCTCGATGAACGCGCGCCGGTCCTCCGGGCGGGATTCCAGGATCTCGGAGAGCTTGCCCTGACCCACGATGACGTGCATCTCGCGGCCGATGCCGGAGTCGGACAGGAGCTCCTGCACGTCCATCAAACGGCAACTGCTGCCGTTGATTTCGTACTCTCCCGCGCCGTCGCGGAACATCCTGCGGGTGATCGACACCTCGGAGTACTCGATGGGCAGCGCGTTGTCGGAGTTGTCGATGGTCAGGGTCACCTCAGCGCGGCCGAGCGGTGCCCGCGACGAGGTGCCGGCGAAGATGACGTCTTCCATCTTGCCGCCGCGCAGCGTCTTGGCGCCCTGCTCCCCCATCACCCAGGTCAGCGCGTCGACGACATTGGATTTGCCCGAGCCGTTGGGACCGACGACGCAGGTGATGCCCGGTTCGAAACGCAGAGTCGTCGGCGAGGCGAAGGACTTGAAGCCCTTCAGCGTCAGACTCTTCAGATGCATGACGCGTTACCCTACCGCCGGAAACCTCACCGCTCGGTGAAGCCCGAGATCGCGTCGGCCGGCTCGCTCCAGTCGGCGATGACCTTGTCCACCTGGCCGGGGGTCTTACCCCCTTTGAGCAGGTCAAGCAGCTGTTCGCAGGCCTGCCGCGGCCCCTGGGCCACCACCTGCACACGGCCGTCGGGTTTGTTGGCCGCGTAGCCGGTCAGGCCCAGTTCAAGCGCCCGGGAACGCGTCCACCAGCGGAAACCCACCCCTTGAACATGCCCGTGCACCCAGGCGGTGAGCCGAACATCACTTTCCGCCAACATCTTTCACCTCAGTCACCCCAAACGTCACTTCCGTCCCGCTCTTCAACGTCCGCCCCACTGTGCACACCTGATCGACGGCCCGCTCGACCACCGTGAGCAGGCGGGCCTTGTCCTGCTCGCCAAGCCCGGACAGGTCGATCTCGAGTACCTCACTGAGCAGTGGATAGCGCTCCTGCTCGCGGTCCGCGGCTCCGGACACGCTGATCGTGGCCTGATAGTCGTCGCCCAGGCGGCGGCGCAGCGGCTGGTCGCTGGACATCCCGCTGCAGGCGGCCAGCGCGATCTTCATCAGCTCACCCGGCGTGAACACGCCTTCGACGTCCTCGGAGCCGATCAGCACCTCGGCGCCCCGCGTGCTGCGCCCCGTATAACGACGCACGCCCGTGCGCTCCACCCACAGTTCGGTCACGCACTATTTGTACTACCTGCGCCGAAATCGCATTCCACGCGCGTCAAGACGCCGGTCGAGCGCGTGGAATGCGATTTCGGCGGTTCAGGTTTGGGGACGGGGTTGGCAGCGGGGGCAGTAGAACGACGAGCGGTTCATGAACTTGTCGCGCCGCATGATCGCCCCGCACCGGCGGCACGGCTCGCCTTCGCGGCCGTAGGCGTCCAGCGAGCGGTCGAAGTAGCCGGATTCCCCGTTGACGTTGACGTAGAGCGAGTCGAACGACGTGCCGCCCTGGGCCAGCGCATCGGTCATCACGGCCGCGGCGGCGTCGAGCAACTCGGCGAGCTTGGCCCGCGACACCCCCGAGGCGAGCCGGGCGCCGTTGATCTTCGCCCGCCACAGCGCCTCGTCGGCGTAGATGTTGCCGATCCCCGAGACCACGGTCTGGTCGAGGAGCTGACGCTTGATCTCGGAGTGCTTGCGCCGCAACACCTTCACCACCGCATCGCGGTCGAAGAGCGGATCGAGCGGGTCGCGCGCGATGTGCGCGACCGGGGCGGGCACCGCGGTGCCGTCGACGGTGACCAGCTCGGCGATCATCCAGCCGCCGAAGGTGCGTTGGTCGACGAAACTCAGCGTGGTGCCGTCGTCGAGCAGTGCCGCGATGCGCAGATGATTCTCGTTCTCTATGGGCCCCAGCAGCATCTGCCCACTCATGCCCAGATGCACCACCAGCGCTGCGTCAGATTCTCTTCGCGCCAGCGGCTCATCGGTCCCGTCGCCCAGCGTCAGCCACAGGTACTTGCCCCGCCGGCCGGTTCCGGTGATCGTCGTGTCGAGCAATCGGGCGGTCAGGTCGGCGGGTCCGGCTTCGTGGCGGCGCACCGCACGGGGGTGGTGCACCCGGACCGCTGTGATCGTCTTGCCGGTGACGTGTTCGCCGAGCCCGCGCCGGACCACCTCCACCTCGGGGAGTTCAGGCATGCCGGTCAGTCACCGTTGAGGGCGTGCCACGCCGCCGCGGCCGCCTTGAGTTCGGCTTCCTTCTTCGTCCGGCCGACGCCCCTGCCGTGCTCGCTCTCCCCGACCACCACCAGCGCGGTGAACTCCTTGTCGTGGTCGGGCCCGGTGGAGGTGACGACGTACGCCGGCGCGCCCAGGCCTCGCGAGGCGGTCAGCTCCTGCAGGCTGCTCTTCCAGTCCAGACCCGCCCCGAGGGTCGGCGCGGTGTCCAGCAGCGTGCCGAACAACCGCAGGATCACCTGGCGGGCGACCTCCACGCCGTGTTCGAGATAAATTGCGCCCAAAAGAGATTCGACGCCGTCGGCGAGAATGCTGGACTTGTCGGCGCCGCCGGAGTTCTCCTCGCCCTTGCCCAGCAGCAGGTAGGCGCCCAGACCGTGCTCGGTCAGCCGGCGGCCGACGTCGGCGAGGGCCTGGGTGTTGACGATGCTGGCCCGCAACTTGGCCAGATCGCCCTCGGAGCGGTCCGGATGACGGTGGTACAGCTCTTCGGTGATGGTGAGGCCCAGCACCGAATCGCCCAGGAATTCCAGACGTTCGTTGGTCGGAACGCCACCGTTCTCGTAGGAGTAGCTGCGATGCGTCAGCGCGATGGTGAGCAGCTCACCCGGCAGTTCGACACCGAGCGCGTCGAGCAGGAGCGCACGGTCCACCGTCACGAGTCATCTCCAGGGCTCTGCTCGCGAAGCTCGGTCAGCTTGGCCCATCGCGGATCGATCTGCTCGTGGTGATGCCCCGGTTCGGCATCGGCCAACCGGACCCCGCACTCGGGGCACAGACCCGCGCAATCGGGCGTGCACACGGGCGAGAACGGCAGGGCCAACCCCACCGCGTCGGTGATCGACTGTTCCAGGTCGACGGTCTCGACTCCCCTGTTCTGGCCTACCCGCGGGACCTCGTCGGCCTCGGTGGTCTCCTCGGTCTTGCTGTCGGGATAGGCGAACAGCTCGGTGAGATCGATGACCACCTCCCCGGTGATCGGCGTCAGGCACCGCGCGCATTCACCGGTGGTCGGGGCCGACATGGTCCCGGTGACCAGCACACCTTCGGACACCGACTGCAAGCGCAGATCCAGGTCCAGCGGCGCGCCTTCGGCTACCGCCACCAGCTCCACGCCCATCCGGGCCGGGCTCGGCACTGTCTCGTCGACCGTAATCATCGAACCCGGTCGCCGGCCGAGCCGGGAAATGTCGATCACCAACGGCGACCGTGGTCCTCGGTGCGCTGCGTTGACGTCCGTCGCCATGCCCGTATCGTACGGTGGCCCTTCGGCGAGCTACCGGGCCGCGTAGTCGTGCGTGCCGGCGGCGGTGCGCAGCTGGTGACGTCCACGACCGACCGACCGCAGCGTGCCGTTGAGGAAATCCTCGAACTCGGCCAGCTTGCTGTCGACGTAGATGTCGCACTCGCCGCGCAGCCGGTCGGCCTCGGCGTGCGCGGAGTCGATCATCCTGGTGGCCTCGGCGGTGGCGGTGGCCACCACCTCAGTCTGGGACACCAGACGCTGCTGCTCTTTGATGCCCTCCTGCACGGCCTTCTCGTACGCGAGGTTGCCGCTCTCGATCAGCCGGTCCGCCTCGGACTTGGCGCGTCCGGTGCTGGCCTCGTACTCGCGCTTGGCAGTCGCCGCGATGCGGGCGGCCTCTTCCCTGGCCTCGGCCACCATGCGCTCGCTGTGCGCACGCGCCTCGGCGACCATGCGGTCGGCCTGGGATTTGGCATCGGCGAGTAGCCGGTCCGCCTCGGCCCGGGCGTGGTTGACCATCGAATCCGCCTCGGCATTGGCCGTCGACACGGTGGACTCGGCGTGCTCCTTCGCCTCACGCAGCAGGGAGTCCCTCGCGTCCAGGACGTCCTGCGCGTCGTCGAGCTCACCGGGGATCGCGTCCTTGATGTCGTCGATCAACTCCAGGACGTCCCCGCGCGGCACCACACAGCCCGCCGTCATCGGCACACCGCGGGCTTCTTCGACGATCGCACCCAATTCATCGAGAGCTTCGAACACTCGGTACACGGCGACACCCTCCAGGCGTAGTTGTTAGTTACCAGTGTGCCTGGTGTTACGCCTGTGACTGGGCTTCCGTTGCCGGTGTGTCGCAGACGAGGCTCGACTGGCATCCGTCCGCGTAAATTATGTCAACCAGCCGGACACGGGGCCAATGTCAGCGCAAGGCCGACCCGATCGCGTCGCGGGCACGGTCCAGCATCGACGCGAACGGTCTGACCGCGAAGTTGAGCTTGGCCGATTCCACCCCGGGGTGCGGTCGGGTCGGCGCGATCGCCTCGGCGGCACGCACCGCCCCTACCAGGCTCTTGAGCTCGTCGGCGTCGAGTTCACGCTTGAGCTTGGTGAACTCCTCGGCCTCCTCACGCTCGGCATGCTCGAGCACGGCGTCGCGGAACTTCGTCAGCTCGGTGAGAAACTCCTCGGACGCGATGTCGAGCTTCTCCAGTGCGACCAGCTGCTCCTTGGCCTCATGTTCCTCGCGCAGGCGGGCATCGACGATCTCGTCACCGGAATCCACCTCCCGCCGGGCTCGTGGATGAATCACCATCTCCTCGGCGGTCTCGTGTACGGCGAGCAGCTGACGCAGATCGGTGAACGCCTTCTCGCGCGCCTTGTCTTCAGACGCGTGGAGCACGTCGTCGAACATGTCCTTGATCAGGTTGTGCTGATCCCTCAGGAACGCGACGACGTCGTCGGCGGATTGAACGAATGTCTCAGGCACGGTCGGCACCTCCGTGTGACGGGCTGAATGGCCGGTGCTCAAGGGCTGCACACCGGTTCCCTGTGCGTACCCGCGCGCGGGTGACTCAACCCCGCTCGGCGAGCCTGGCCTTCAGCCGTGCGTTCACCGGCTCCGGCAGCAGTTCCGAGACGTCACCGCCGAGCATCGCCACCTCCTTGGCCAGCGACGACGACACGAACGAGTAGCGCGGTGTGGTGGCGACGAAGAACGTGTCGACTCCGGCGACGTGCCGGTTCATCTGCGCCATCTGCAGCTCGTACTCGAAGTCGGTGCCGGTGCGCAGGCCCTTCACGATGGCGGTCAGCCCGCGCTCCTTGACGAAGTCGACGATCAGCCCCTGCCCCGACTCGACGCGCAGGTTGGGCAGGTGGGTGGTCGACGCCTCGATCAGCGCGATGCGCTCGTCGTGGGTGAACAGCCCGGACTTGTTCGGGTTCACCATCACCGCGACCACGACCTCGTCGAACTGCGCCGCGGCACGCTCGAAGACGTCGATGTGACCGAGGGTCACCGGATCGAAGGATCCCGGGCACACCGCTCCACTCATGTCGGTCGACGCTAGCAGCGTTGCGCGGCCTCGACGCGGGTGTCCCCGTAGCGGCGGGGCTTCCATACCGACCACCCATCCGGCCAGGCGATGTCGCGGCCCGATGCGGGACGTTCCACCACGACTACCGTGCCTGGCGCGGTCCACCCGGCCGCGACCAGCGACCGCAGGACGTCGTCGACTTGTGCGGCGTCGATCTCGTAGGGCGGGTCGGCCAGCACCAGATCCACCGGCCGGGGTGCGCCCGCGGACAGGACCGACGACACCGAGCCGCGCCGCACGTCCGCGTGGCGAACCCCCAGCCCGGCGATGTTCTGCTCGATCACCGCCGCGGCCCTGGCGTCGGACTCGACGAACAGCGCCGACGCCGCTCCGCGCGACAACGCCTCAAGGCCCAGCGCACCCGAACCGGCGTACAGGTCGAGCACGCGCAGGCCGGCGAAGTCGATCCTCGCCGACAGGACGTTGAACAACGACTCGCGCACCCGGTCGGTCGTCGGCCGCGTGCCCCGGCCCGACCGTTGCTGCGGCACCGCGATGCGCCGACCGCCGAACTTCCCGGCGACGATCCGGGTCAGGATGCGTCCCCGGTCGCTTCACTCTTCCCCGCCGAACCGATCACCACCAGCAGATCTCCGCCCTCGACCTGAGCGGTGGCCGACACCGCGATCCGGGCGACCGTGCCCGCCTTCGGCGCGGTGATCGCGGCCTCCATCTTCATCGCCTCGATGGTCGCGATGGTCTGGCCCGCCTCGACCGTGTCCCCCTCCCCGACGCTGACGGTGACCACGCCGGCAAAGGGTGCGGCCACATGGTCGGAATTGGTGCGGTCGGCTTTCTCGGCGGTGGGCACGTCGCTGGCGACACTGCGGTCGCGGACCACCACCGGCCGCAGCTGCCCGTTGATGATGCACATCACGGTGCGCATGCCCCGCTCGTCGGCATCGGAGATCGCCTCGAGGCCGATCAGCAGTTCCACGCCCCGTTCCAGGGTGACGCGGTGCTCGTCCCCGTGGCGCAACCCGTAGAAGAACTGGTTGGCCGACAGGCTCGACGTGTCGCCGTAAAGCTCGCGGTGCGCCTCGAATTCCTTTGTGGGACCGGGGAACAGCAGCCTGTTCAGCGTTGCCTGCCTGGTCGGGCCCGCGTCGGCCAGCGCCGCGGTGTCCTCGTCACTGAGTTCGGCAGGCGGCTTGGCCGGCGCCCGACCGGCCAGCGCCTTGGACCGCAACGGTTCCGGCCACCCGCCGGGAGGATCTCCCAGCTCGCCGCGCAGGAAGCCGATCACCGAGTCCGGAATGTCGAAACGAGCCGGGTCCTCGGCGAATTCGTCGGCCGACACGCCGGCGCCCACGAGCGCCAGGGCCAGATCGCCGACCACCTTCGACGACGGTGTCACCTTGACCAGCCGGCCCAGGATCCGGTCGGCCGCCGCGTAACTCGCCTCGATCTCCTCGAAGCGGTCCCCCAGCCCCAGCGCGATCGCCTGCTGACGCAAATTCGACAACTGACCGCCCGGGATCTCGTGGCGGTAGACCCGGCCGGTGGGAGTCGGCGGACCGGCCGCGGCGACATCGAAGGGCGCGTACACCTTTCGCAGCGCCTCCCAGTACGGCTCCAGATCGCACACCGCCGACAACGACAGCCCGGTGTCGAACTCGGTGTGCGCGGTGGCCGCCACGATCGAACTCAGCGCAGGCTGGCTGGTCGTGCCCGCCAGCGGCGCCGACGCGCCGTCGACCGCACTGGCGCCGGCCTGCCACGCCGCCAGGTACGTGGCGAGCTGACCGCCCGGGGTGTCATGGGTGTGGACGTGCACAGGCAGGTCGAAGCGACTACGCAGCGCGCTGACCAACTGCGCCGCCGCCTGCGGGCGTAGCAGTCCGGCCATGTCCTTGATCCCGAGCACATGCGCGCCCGCGTCGACGATCTGCTCGGCGAGCTTGAGGTAGTAGTCCAGCGTGTAGAGGTTCTCGCCCGGATCGGACAGGTCCCCGGTGTAGGACATCGCGACCTCGGCGACCGCCGTGCCCGTCTCGCGGACCGCATCGATCGCCGGCCGCATCGAGTCGACATTGTTGAGCGCGTCGAAGATCCGGTAGATGTCGATGCCCGTCGCGGTTGCCTCCTGCACGAACGCATGGGTCACCGACTCCGGGTACGGGGTGTAACCGACGGTGTTGCGGCCCCGCAGCAGCATCTGCAGACAGATGTTGGGTACCGCCTCACGCAGAGCGGCCAGCCGCTCCCACGGATCCTCCTTGAGGAACCGCAGCGCCACGTCATAGGTGGCGCCGCCCCAGCACTCGATGGAGAGCAGCTGCGGAGTCATCCGCGCGATGTAGGGCGCCACCATCAGCAGACCGGACGTGCGAATCCTGGTGGCCAGCAACGATTGATGCGCGTCGCGGAAGGTCGTGTCGGTGACGCCGACCGCCTTGGACTCACGCATCCAGCGCGCGAACGCCTCCGGTCCGACCTCGGAGAGCAGATGCTTGCTGCCCCGCGGCGGCATCGAGTCCAGGTCGATCGGCGGCAGCTTGTCGTGCGGATACACCGTCGACGGCCGGGGCCCGTGCGGCTGATTGACCGTGACGTCGGCCAGATAGTTCAGGATCTTGGTGCCGCGGTCGGCGGGTGAGCGTGCGGTGAGCAGATACGGGCGTTCGTCGATGAAGGACGTGTTGACGCGTCCGGCGCGGAAGTCCGGGTCGTCGATCACCGCCTGCAGGAACGGGATGTTCGTCGACACCCCGCGCACTCTGAACTCGGCGAGCGCGCGGTGGGCCCGGGCCACTGCGGTGTCGAAATCCCTTCCGCGACATGTCAGTTTGACCAACATCGAGTCGAAATGCGCACCGATCTCTGCGCCCAGGTGCGCACCACCGTCGAGACGGATGCCGGCGCCGCCCGGTGACCGGTAGGCGGTGATCCGCCCGGTGTCGGGCCGGAACCCGTTGGCGGGGTCCTCGGTGGTGATCCGGCACTGCATCGCGAATCCCCGTGGCGCCGTCAACATCTCCTGGCTCAGCCCGAGATCGCCGAGCGTCTCCCCCGAGGCGATCCGCAACTGGCTGGAGACCAGGTCGACGTCGGTGATCTCCTCGGTGACGGTGTGTTCGACCTGGATGCGTGGATTGCATTCGATGAACACGTGGTGGCCGCGTTCGTCGAGCAGAAACTCCACGGTGCCCGCGCAGGAGTAGTCGATCTCCCGCGCGAACGCGACGGCGTCGTCGCAGATCTTCTGCCGCAGCTCCGGGGACAGGTTCGGCGCCGGCGCCAGCTCGATGACCTTCTGGTGACGGCGCTGCACGCTGCAGTCCCGTTCGAACAGATGCATCACGTTGCCGTCGTTGTCGGCGAGAATCTGCACCTCGATGTGACGCGGGTTGAGTACCGCCTGCTCGAGGTAGACATTCGGGTCGCCGAACGCGGACTCGGCTTCCCGGCTGGCGGCTTCCACCGCCTCGGCCAGCGCGTCCCGGTCGGCGACGCGGCGCATGCCCCGGCCGCCGCCGCCGGACACGGCCTTGACGAACAGCGGGAACTCCATCCCCTGGGCCGCCTCGACGAGTTGCTCGACCGACGACGAGGGTGCCGACGACGTCAGGACCGGCAGGCCGGCCGCGCGCGCCGCCTCGATGGCACGCGCCTTGTTCCCGGTCAACTCCAGCACACCGGCGCTGGGGCCGACGAACGTGATGCCCGCCGCGGCGCACGACGCGGCCAGTTCCGGGTTCTCCGACAGGAAACCGTAGCCGGGGTACACCGCGTCACACCCGGCCTGCACGGCCACCCGCATGATCTCGTCGACAGACAGGTAGGCCCGGACGGGATGCCCGACCTCGCCGATCTGATAGGACTCGTCGGCCTTCAACCGGTGCAGCGAATTGCGATCTTCGTATGGATACACCGCCACCGTCGCGATGCGCATCTCATAGGCCGCGCGGAACGCGCGGATCGCGATCTCACCACGGTTGGCGACGAGGACTTTGGAGATCTGACCGGCCACGGTTCACCTTAACCTCGCAGGTCAATCTCACAGGAACCGCATGCGGGATGTGATCGGATCACGACGGCGGCGCCGTGGGTCAGATGAGGGTGGACCAGTAGTTCCAGAAGCGCTCGAGGATCAGCAGCAGCACCGCGGTGAACCACAGCGTCACCAGTGACCAGCGCCAGGTGTGCAGTGCACGGATCACGCCGCTGTTGCTGCGCTGCGGCTGGACCGCGATCGAGGCGGCCACCACCAGCAGCGGGATCGTGACCGCCCACACCACCATGCAGTACGGGCACAGTGCACCGATGCGGTACAGGCTCTGAAAGATCAGCCAGTGCACGAAGACCGTGCCGGCCAGGGTGCCCACGGCCAGGCCTGCCCAATACCACCGGCCAAGCCCGACCTTCGCCAGCGCGAGGACACCGGTGACGACGACGACGGAGAACGCCACGATGCCGATCAGCGGATTCGGGAAACCGAACAGTGACGCCTGCGGGGTGACCATCACCGACCCGCACGACAGCACCGGGTTGATGCTGCAGGAGGGCACGTAGCTCGGGTCGATCAGCAGTTCGATCTTTTCGACCGTCAGGGTCAGCGCGGCGGCGAGCCCGACCACTCCGGCGATGAGCACCCACAGCGCTGATGCCCGCGGAACCTCGACCGCGGCCGGCCGGTCGACCGACGGATCGGGATGGTCGACGGACCCGGCCATGGTCGCGGTCATGAGGCCGGGACGGGTTGCGGGGCGGGCGCCGGCGGTGCGGCTTCCAGCCCGGGCACGTCGCCGACGATCTCCTTGACCTTGGCGACGAGCGCGTCGGGGGTGCTGTACTGGTAGTCCTCGCCGTTGATGCGGACCGACGGAGTGGACTTGATGCCCGTCGCCGCAGCAAGGCCGGCCACCATGTCGACGTAGGTCCCCTTGTTGATGCAGTCCGCCACCCCGCCGGAGGCACCGGACTGACGCGCGATCTCGATGAGGCGGGCGTTGTCCGGGTAGACCGCGCCGGTCTCACCGGGTTGCTGGGCGTAGAGCGCGGCATGGAAGCGGCGGAACGCGTCGATCGACTCATCGGCGACGCAGTACGCGGCGCCACCGGCGCGCGACGGGTAGTTGTTGTTCTGCGGCCGGTCGAGGATGGCGACCATGTAGTAGTCGGCCGCGATCGCGCCGGAGTCGATGAGCTTGTCGATCGTAGGACCGAACTGCTGCTCGAAGGCGCCGCAGTGCGGGCAGAGGAAGTCTTCGTAGAGGCTCAGGACGGCCTTGGGCTCGTCGGTGCCATCCTTTTTGATCAGGCTGCTCGATTCGACCCGGATGGCCCGGGACTCACCGGCGGTGGGCTTGTCGTCGGCGGAGAGCACGATGTACAGCACCAAAGTGACCGCGAAGATCACCACGACGGCGGTCAGACCGATCTGGACGAGCAGGTTGCGCTTACGGTCGGCTGCCTTCAGGTCGTAACGCGCGTTCTTCTTGGGTTTGGTGGCCACGGGTCTCAGAGTACCGGCGTCGCCGGCCCCCCTTCAGTGGGCGCGGGTCAAATGCGCACGCATCGCCGAGATGAGGTCGCCGGTGGCGGCCGCGCTGGCACCGCCGAGCGGGAAGAAGTTCGCGAAGCCGTGGATCAGCGAACCGTATTCGCGGTAGTCCACGGGCGTGCCGGCGGTGCGCAGCGCGTCGGCGTAATGGCGGCCCTCGTCGCGCAGCGGGTCGAAGCCGGCGGTCGCGACCAGTGCCGGCGACAACCCGGACAGGTCGCCGGCCCGCAGCGGTGACACCCGGGCGTCGGTGCCTTCGAGCTGCGCCTCCCCGAGGAATCGCTCGCTGAACCAGTCCATGTCCCGCTTGGTCAGGAAGAAGCCGCGGGCGAACAGCGTCTTGGACCTGGTCTCGCTCTGGTAGTCGGTCACCGGGTACAGCAGCAGCTGCAGGGCGGGCCGCGGCGCGCCCTCGTCCCGGGCCCGGATCGCGACCAGCGCGGACAGATTCGCGCCCGCACTGTCACCGCCGACGGCCACCCGGCCCGGGTCGGCGCCGAAGTCGGCGGCGTGCTCGCGTGCCCACAGGTAGGAGGCGTAGGCATCCTCGGCTCCGGCGGGTGCAGGGTGCTCCGGCGCCAGGCGGTAGTCCACGGACAGCACGTGTACGCCGCCGGTGCGGCAGATCTCCCGGCACAGGTCGTCGTGGCTGTCGATGCTGCCGATCACGTGACCGCCGCCGTGGAAGAACACCAGCAGCGGCGCCCCGGGCAGATCGGTGCGGTAATGCCGCGCCTTGCGGGGGCCGTCGGCCCCGTCGACCGTGAGGTCTGTCACGGCCGCGACCGGGATCCGCTTCGCGAAGCTGCTCGCGAGCTGTTCCAGTTGCCGCCGGGCGGCCACGTGGTCGTCGTCGGCCACCAACCCGTCGAGCCCGAGCAGATGCTGGCCGGCGAGCATCAGCTGCATCGTGGTGTCGAGGGTGTTCCCGTCGAGCGTGATCGAGCGTCCACCCAGCAGAATCCGCTTGACGGAGTCGGGGATCCGCGGCATCCCGCGCAGCGTGACACCGGCGATCCTGTTCGCCAGCACGTCACTGCTCGGCCCCGCGACGCCGAGTTTGCGACGCACCTGCGGCTGTGCTGATCGGTCGGCGACGGGGTCCGTCACGGTTTCGGTCACGGTTGCTCCTCGTGGTGTGGCGCTGATTAGGCCGGTACAGATGGCGGCAATATAGTCTTCGCCAGCATTCCACTTCAGAAAAGAAGGTGACATGACGTCGGCGGCAGCTATCCCCACCGTCACACTCAACGACGACAACACCATGCCGGTGATCGGCCTCGGTGTGGGTGAGTTGTCGGAGGCCGAGGCCGAGCAGTCCGTGCTGGCGGCGTTGGAGGCCGGCTACCGGCTGATCGACACCGCAGCCGCGTACGGCAACGAAGCCGCCGTCGGGCGCGCGGTCGCACAGTCCGGGGTGCCGCGCGAGGAGCTGTTCATCACGACCAAGCTCGCCACCGAGGAACTCGGCTTCCAGTCCTCCCAGGACGCCATCAGGGCGAGCCTGGAGCGTCTGGGTCTGGAGTACGTCGACCTGTACCTGATCCACTGGCCCGCGGGCGAGCAGGGCAAGTACATCGACAGTTGGGGCGGGCTGATGAAGTCCAAAGAGGTCGGCTTGGCTCGTTCGATCGGGGTGAGCAACTTTTCCGCCCACCACCTCGACGACGTCATCGGCCTGTCGTTCTTCACCCCGGCGGTCAACCAGATCGAGCTGCACCCGCTGCTCAACCAGGCCGAATTGCGGGCGGTCAACGCCGAGCACGGCATCGTGACCGAGGCCTACGGCCCGCTCGGGGTGGGCCGCCTGCTGAGCAACAGCGTGGTCACCGGCATCGCCGACGCGCACGGCAGGACACCGGCGCAGGTGCTGCTGCGCTGGAGCCTGCAACTCGGCAACGTCGTGATCTCGCGGTCGACCTCGCCGGAGCGCATCACGTCGAACCTCGACGTGTTCGGCTTCGAGCTCGACGACGAGCAGATGAACGCCCTCAACGCGCTCGACGAAGGCACCCGGTTCCGCCCGGACCCCGAGACCTACGCCGGCTCCTAACGGGCAACCGTCCAGCGATGGCCGACTTCGGCGAACCCGAGCGGTAGGGTCTGCCGCATGCGTACGCCGAGAGCGCGTGCCCGAGGGCTTCGCGGAGCCCTGATCGGGCTCTCCTCGGCGACGCTCACATCCGGCGCCCACCTCGCGGCGGGCGGGAGCTTCCCGCGCGGCGGCGCTCTGATACTCGCCGTGCTGCTCTGCGCGACGGTCGGGGCGCTCTCGGCCACTGTCCGTGTCGAGGGACGAGCAGCGAGTTGGGCTGCCACCACGGCCGCCCTGGCCTTCGCCCAGGTTCTGGGGCACGTGGCGCTGACCGTGACAAGCCACCACCACGGCGGTGACGGGCTCGTACCCGGCACGCTGATGACGGCCGTGCATCTCGGCGCGGCGGTCACGCTCGGCGGCGCCATCGCCGCGGCGGAATATCTGTACATCGTCTGCGCCTCGGTGCTGTGCTGGCTGCGGCTCTTCGCCGGCCGCGCCCCCCGCCCTGTTCCGCGCGCCAGGCGCCGGACGACGAAAGTGGTTGTGGCCCGGCCTGTTCTGGCCACCGGGTTGGGGATGCGGGCCCCGCCTCGGGGTGTCGCGACCGCCTGACGGTCGCCCTCGCTCTCACCCCATTTCCTTGTGCGCCGCAGCGGTTGCGCTGCGGTCTTCACGTGCCCACCGGTGCCGCGTCATGCGCACCGGATGGCCGCGTGTGCGCACTGACCCGTAAAGGCCTCACCGATGCCCCTTCCCGAGAACACCCTCGACCCGTCTGATGACCTGTCCCTGCCTCAGGCGATTCCCAAGCGCCGATGGCGGCCGCTGGCCACTCGGCTCCATTTCTACGCAGGGGTGCTGGTGGCGCCGCTTCTCGTGGTCGCCGCCGTCACCGGCGCGTTGTACGCGCTGGCGCCCACCGTCGAAAAGTGGTTCTACCGTGACGTTCTGACCGTCGATTCCGGCGACGTCGCGCTGCCCCTGGACCAACAGATCACCGCTGCGCGCTCGGCGTTCCCTGACCTTGACGCGACCGGGCTGCGGCCGCCGGCCACGGCGACCGAGTCCACCCGCGTCTACTTCGCCGACCCCGGGCTGGCCGAGGACATGCTGCGAGCGGTGTTCGTCGACCCGTACACCGGGCAGGTCCTCGGCGATCTGCCCACGTGGTTCGGATACCTGCCGGTGAGCACGTGGCTCGATGGCCTGCACCGCCATCTCAATCTCGGCGAGCCCGGCCGTATCTACAGCGAGACCGCCGCGTCCTGGCTCTGGGTGATCGCGCTCGGGGGCCTGTTTCTATGGCTGGCCAAGACCTCGGACGACCGCCGCCGCGGCCGCACCGCACGGATCCTGACCGTGGATCGCGGCGGGCGCGGGCGCTCCCGCACCCTGAACTGGCACGGCGCCACGGGTGTGTGGCTGCTCGCCGGGCTGCTGTTTCTGTCCGCCACCGGGATCACCTGGTCCACCTACGCCGGCGCCCACGTCAGCGACATCCGCACAGCACTGAACTGGCAACGCCCGCAACTGGATTCCACACTGCCGACCACGGACGGGCATTCCGGACACGGCGGGCACCAGGCGGGCGGCCCGGTACCCGCACCGACGCCGATCGACTACGACGCCGCACTCGACGCCGCGGCCGGTGCCGGCGTCCACCTCCCGGTGGAAGTCAGCGTGCCCGCCGACCACGGACAGGGCATCACCGTGACCGAGATCGACAAGCCGTACCGGTTGACCACCAACTCCGCCGTGGTCGACCCCGGCAGCAACGCGGTCACCGCGCGCATCGACTACTGGCGCGACTACGCGCTGGTCGCGAAGCTCGCCGACTGGGGCATCCGCGCGCACATGGGCATGTTGTTCGGACTGCTCAACCGGTTGCTGTTGCTGGGCGTCGCGGTGGGTCTGCTTACCGTGATCGTCCGCGGCTACCGGATGTGGTGGCAGCGCAGGCCTACGCGCGGCTCCGCCTGGGCCGTTGGCCGGCCTCCGCTGCGCGCAGGGCTACGGTCGCTCCCCCTACCCGCGATGTGCGCAGTCATCGTGACCGCCGTGGCCGTCGGGTGGTTCCTACCGACGCTGGGACTCACCCTGGCCGCGTTCATCGCGGTTGACACCGTCATCGGCACTGCCAAACGCCGTAAGGCGGAACACCATGTTTGACAGACGACTCGGTATCACCCTGGCGGCACTGGCGATCTCGGTGCCGACCGCCTGCACGTCGACGAGCCATGACACAGATGCGACGATGGCTTCGCGAGTCAGCGTCGAGGACCAGTGGGCACGTGCGGCGGACACCGGCATGACGGCGGTGTTCGGAACGTTCACCAACACCGGCGGCGCAGAAGTGCACATCGTCGGCGCGGAATCGCCCTCGGCCGCGCGGGTGGAGATCCACGAGATCGCCCGCAGCGGCGACGGCGCCAACACCATGCGGCCCAAGGCAGGCGGGATCACGATCGCGCCGGGCCGCAGTCATGAACTGGCGCCCGGCGGCGACCACTTGATGCTGATGGACCTCGCCGGCCCGCTGCGCCCGGGCACCGACGTGGAGGTCACCGTCGCGTTCGGCGACGGCTCCACCCTGCCCGTCACCGCACAGGTCCGCGACTTCGCCGGGGCCGACGAGGAGTACTCCTCCGGTGACCACCAACACGGTCATGGCTGACCGGCGGCATCCCCTGGTCAGCAGGCGTCGCCTGCTGACCGGGGGTGCCGCACTGGCCGGTGCGGCATCCCTGACCGGGTGCACCCCCGTAGAATCATCAAGTCCGCCAACAGGATTCGGCACTGAGACGATTCCGTTTCACGGTCCGCACCAGGCGGGAGTCGGCAAGGATCCCCAGGCCCACGCCCTGTTCGTGGCGTTGGACCTCGTTCCCACCCACGGGCGTGACCTTCGCGAGACGCTCGCCGCGGTCCTCAAGCTGTGGAGCGCGGACGCCGCACGCCTGACCCAGGGGCGCCCCGCACTGGCGGACACCGAACCGGAACTGGCCCACCGACCTGCCCGACTGACGGTCACCGTCGGTGTCGGTCCGCAGGTTTTCGGCAAGAGCGGTCTGGCGCATCGGCTCCCGAGTTCGGTCGCCGAGCTGCCGCGGTTCAGCACCGACCGCCTCGAACCGCGGTGGTGTGGCGGGGACGTTGCGCTCCAGATCTGCGCCGACGACCCACTCGTCGTCGCGCACACCGCACGAGTGTTGTTGAAGAACGTCCGCACCATGACGACCCAGCGCTGGCGTCAGAGCGGCTTCCGTACGGCCCGGGGCGCCGACTCGTCGGGCGCCACCATGCGCAATCTGATGGGGCAGGTCGACGGCACCGTGAATCCGAGGGAGAGCGCCGATCTGGACCGTCTGGTGTGGGACGACGGCTCCGGCCAGCCGTGGTTCGCCGGCGGGACGGTGCTGGCGCTTCGCCGCATCCGTATCGAATTGGACACATGGGACGAACTCGACCGGGCCAGCAAGGAGTTGACGGTGGGACGGCGGCTCGCCACCGGAGCGCCACTGACCGGCTCTCACGAGAGCGACGAGCCCGATCTGGACGCCACGGAGAACGGCATCCCGGTCATTGCCCCCAATTCTCATGTGGCGTTGGCCCGACACCGATCCGACGGTGAGCAGTTCCTCCGCCGGGCCTACAACTACGACGACCCTCCGTTGACCGGCACCACCGACGCCGGGCTGATCTTCGCGGCCTACCAACGCAATCCGGCACGCCAGTTCGTGCCCGTCCAGCAGAGGCTGGCCGAAGCCGATGCGCTCAACCCGTGGATCACCACGATCGGGTCGGCGGTGTTCGCGATCCTGCCCGGCGCCGCCGAGGACGGCTACCTGGGCCAGGGTCTGCTGGAATGAGCTGCGCGCGAGCGCCGTCCAGTTCAGATGGCCCCTTGCATACCGGTGGCTGCGGATATCGCCGGCGGCGGTTTCTCGCCTCGTTCAACCGCGCGGGCAGGTCTCTGCCGCCTCCCGCAGCACCGGCGCCGACGGCGCATCCACCGGCAGCCCGTATCCCCGCAGCACCGCGATGAATTGGATCGCGTACTGACAGTGGAACGCACCGTTGGCCGGCATCCACACCGCCGGCGGCTTGTCGCCCTTGTCCTGATTCGCCTCACCGGACACGGCCAGCAGGTTGGCCGGATCATTGGCGAACCGCTCCCTCAGCTCGTCGGTCCAGTGCCGCGCACCGAGATCCCATGCCAGCGCCAGCGGCACGATGTGGTCGATCTGCACCGAGGCGCCCACCTGGTTGCCGCGGACGAAGGCCACCGTCGCGTTGGTGTACGGGTCGCGCAGCGTCCCCGTCGCGACGGCGGTGGGGCAGCGAGAGATCGCCACGTAGGTCTTGTCGACGAGGTCACGGTCCAGGATGTCGTTGCGGGTGTCGCACCCGTTGCGCCCGCCCGGGGCGCTGGTGTCGTCGGTCCAAGACTCGCCGAAAGCCGACCGGCGGTAGTCATTTCCGCGCACCCGGGCGGGAACGATCGGAATGCCTTCCAGCACATCGGCACCGGGGGCGACGGTCGGGATGTCCGCCACAGCGATGTGGGACGACGGCGACTGCGCAACGACGCTGACCTGGTAGGCGACGATGACGGCGAGCAGCACCGAGACGGCGAGCCACAGCGTCTGCTTACGGCTCACGACATGTCCAGGAACTGGACCCGATCGGTGTCGGTGAACGGCGCCGACAGCGTCGCCATGCCCCGGTCGTGCGGATCAGTGTCGTAGACGGTCTCGCACAGTTCCCGGGCGGCCAGGATGATCTCGAGGTGTTGGGCCAGCGACAGGAACCGCAACGTGATGGGCCGGCCGGACTGGAAGTACCCCAGCACGTCGCCCTCGCTGCGCTCCCGCAGGTCGAGATCGGCCAGGGCGAACCCGTCCAGGGTGCTCGCCACCGCCGTCAAGCGTTGTCCGGCTTTGGAATGCTGGGGCAGCCTGGTGACGAGCAGGCAGAGGCTGGGATGCTCACCGCGGCCGATGCGGCCACGCAACTGGTGCAGCTGGCTGATGCCGAAGCGGTCGGCGTCCATCACCACCATCATCGTGGCGTTGGGCACGTCGACACCGACCTCGATCACCGTCGTGCACACCAGCACGTCGATCTCACCGGCCCGGAACGCGGCCATCACCGCTTCCTTCTCATCGCCCGACAGGCGTCCGTGCATCAGGCCCAGGCGCAGGTGCTTCAGCGGGCCGCGCTGCAGCCGCTCGAACATCTCCACCACCGTGACCGGCGGCGGGCCCTGCTCGTTGCTCTGGTTCTTGGCCCTGGTGTGGGGGTCCTTCTTCCCGGCAGCCGTCTTCGGGTCGCCCCTCCCATTGCCGTCGGATTCGCCGTCGGATTTGTCGTCCTCGTCGATCCGCGAGGCGACGACGTAGGCCTGACGGCCGGCCGCGACCTCCTCGGCGATGCGGGCCCACGCGCGGTCCAACCAGGCCGGTTTCTGGGTCTGGAAGATCGTGTTGGTGCTGATGGGTTGGCGTCCGCGGGGCAGCTCGCGCAAGGTGGAGGTTTCCAGGTCGCCGTAATAGGTGAGCGCGACGGTCCTCGGGATCGGCGTGGCGGTCATCACCAGCAGGTGCGGTGTGATGCCGACACGGGACTTGGCGCGCAACCGGTCTCGTTGCTCCACGCCGAACCGGTGCTGTTCGTCGACCACGACCATGCCCAGGTTGTCGAACTCCACGGCGTCCTGCAGAAGCGCGTGTGTGCCGATGACGATGCCGGCCGCACCGGAGGTGATCTCCCGGCGGGCATCGCGTTTCTGTTGGGCGGACATCGATCCCGTCAGCAGTGCGACCCGGGTGGCGTTGTCGGCCGCGCCGAGCTCTCCGGCCCCCGCCAGCGGTCCCAGCATCGACCGGATCGACAGAGCATGTTGGGCGGCAAGGACTTCGGTGGGCGCCAGCAGCGCGCATTGGTAGCCGGCGTCGACCATCTGGAGCATCGCCAGCAGCGACACCACGGTTTTGCCGGAACCCACCTCGCCCTGCAGCATGCGGTTCATCGGCCGGGCGCCGCCGAGTTCGGCCGAGATGACGTCGAGGACCTCGAGCTGGCCCGCGGTGAGAGCGAACGGCAGCCGCGCCGACATCGCCGCCATGAGGCCGTCGTCGCGCCGTCGTGCCGGCGGCCCTGATGCGCTGAGCTCGCCGTGCCGTCGCACCACCAGACCCCATTGCAGACCGACCGCTTCGTCGAAGGTCAGCCGCTCGATCGCGCGGGCGCGCTCCTGGGCGTCGTCGCTGCGGTGCACCGCGCGCAACGCGTCGTCCTCGGACATCAGATCGTGTTCGCGCACAAACCAATCCGGCAAGGTTTCGGGGACGGGATCGAGCACGGCCAGCATCTGGCGCACGCACGCGTAGATTTCCCAGGTCTGCACCTTGGCGGTGGCCCCGTAGATCGGGAAGAAATTCTTCTCGAACTCGGCCAGCAGCTCGTCGTCGCTGGCGTCGGTGGTGGCGGCGATCGACGTCAACGATTTGGTGCCGATCTTCTTGCCGGACGCCGAGTTCAGCACCATGAACGCCGGATGGGTCAACTGCATGGTGCCGCGGTAATAGCCGACCTCACCGGAGAGCATCACCTTGGCGCCTTCGACCAGAGTGTTCTTCAGGTACTTGGGGTTGAAGAAGGTGGCCGTCACCTTGGGCCGCCGGTCGCGCAGCGTGACGACGAGGAACTCGCGCGACGGCGGGCGTTGAGCCCGCTTCAGCTCGGCCTTCTCGATCACGTCGACGAAGGTGACGTGCTCGCCTTCGGAGAGGTCGAGCTCCTCGCCTTCGCCTCGGACGGTCATCGCGTCGCTGTACTTGCGCGGGAAGTAGCGCAGCAGATCGTTGACGGTGCGCAGCCCGAGGTGCTCTTCGAGCGACGCTGCGGCCTTCTTGCCGAGCACGAAATCCAGGCTGTCGTCGAGTTTGGCCATCTCACTCCACTCCGATCAGCACCGCGTCGACGCGGTGGCCGGTGTGGAAGGCCGCCATCTCGGTCCCCGGATGGTGGCGGTGGACGTGCCGGATCAGCGCGTCGGCGATCTCGGGATCCACACCGTCACCGGTCAGCACGGTCACCAGCTCACCTCCGGAGGCGAGCAGCAGGTCGATCAATCCCGCCGCCGCCGCCGTGAGGTCGTCGCCGACGATGACCACCTCGTCGCCGACGATGCCCAGACCGTCTCCGGGCTTGCAGGCGCCGGCCCACGTCAATGCCTCTTCGGCGGCGACGCGCACCGCGCCGTACCGAGCCGCCGCCGCGGCCCTGGCCATGGTGTAGCCGTCGTCGACGACGCGGCGCTCGGGGTCGTGGACGGCCAGGGCCGCCAGGCCCTGCACCATGGACCCGGTCGGCACCGGCACCATGTCGATCCCCCAGTCGGAGGCGACCGCGCATCCGGCGACGATCTCCTCGGCGGCGACGTACCCGTTGGGCAGCACCATCACCTGGGCGGCTCCGGTGTTGACCAGGGCATGCAGCAACCGTTGAGCGCTGACCGGCTCATCGGGGCGTGGCCGCAGCACCTCGGCGCCCTCTCCGGTGAACAGGCTTTCGGCGCCGTCCCCGTCGGCGACGGCCAGCACGGCGCGCTGCCGGCTCCAGCTGCCGGCGGCCGGCCGGTCCGCACCACCGCGCAGCGACGTGATCTGGATCCGGCTCAGGGTGCCCACCGCCAGACCCGCCTCGACCGCGGCCCCCGCATCGTCGGCGTGGACGTGGACCGAGAAGTGCCCGGGGCGGGCATCGCCGCCGAATCCCGAGGCCGCGATCGCGATCGAGTCGCCCAGTTCGTCGAGTCGGGCCCGTAATTTCTCGACGCCCTCGACCTGGCATCCGCTGAGCAGGTACATCACCTCGAAACCGGGACCGGTGTGCGCTGCCGGTGCCGGCGGTGGGGTTTTCGAGGGTGCATAGACGGTCCGGCGCGGCGCCTGTCCGGTCAGCGTCGCGCACAGTGCGTCGAGCAGGACCACCAGGCCGCGGCCCCCGGCGTCGACGACCCCGGCGTCGGCCAGCACGTCGAGCTGGGAGGGGGTGCGATCCAGCGCGGCTCCGGCGGCGTGGGCGCACACGGTCACCACCTCAGGCAGGTCCGCATCCGCCAGGACCGAGTCCTCGGCCGCCTCGGCCGCGTCGTGCAGGACCGAGACGATGGTTCCCGGCACGGCTTCGCCCATCGATGCGACGACGAGCGTCAGCGCGTGCCGCAGCGAAGCGCTCAGCAGCGCACCGCTGATGTCGGTGAGCACGCCTTGCCGATCTTCAGCGGCGGACGCGGTGACCTCGGCGAGGGCCCGCAGGATCTGGGACAGGATCACCCCGGAGTTGCCGCGGGCGCCGCGCAGCGCCCCGTCGGCCAGCGCCGCGGCGACTTCCGCGACGTCCGCGCCGGCGTCGCAGGCGTCCGCCTGCGCCCACGCCGCACGCATCGTGAACAGCATGTTCGTCCCGGTATCCGAGTCGGCGACCGGGAACACGTTCAACCGGTTGATCTCGTCGGTGTGGCTGACCAGGTCCGCGACGGCAGCATGCGCCCAGCGCCGTAGGGCGGACGCATCGAGGCGCCGAACCGACATCCCACCTCCACACTGCTTCCGACGTCGGCGTCAGCCTAGCCAGTGGCGGGGACAGCGCCGAAGCGTGCAGGATGGCCTGTGCACAGCGCGGGCCCGGGTTTTGGTGTTCTCTGCGACGGCCGGTATCCTGATCAGGTTGTCGGGTCGCGCCGCCTCTGAGGTGGCCGGAGGAATCCAGACCCCGACCCAAGAACCCTTAAGTACTAATTCGAGGAGTTTCAACATGGCTGCCGTGTGCGAGATCTGCGGGAAGGGCCCCGGCTTCGGCAAGTCGGTGTCGCACTCCCATCGCCGGACCAGCCGTCGGTGGAACCCGAACATCCAGTCGGTGCGCGCGGTGTCGGGCCCGGGCGGGAACAAGCACCGCGTCAATGTGTGCACGTCCTGCCTGAAGGCCGGCAAGGTTTCGCGCGGCTGATACTCGACCCGGCGAGGCATTCGACGGGTGACGAAGCGCGGTCGGCGTGATACGCCGACCGCTGTTCGTTTATGCGCGTACTCGCTGACCCCGCGCGCCGCCCGCTAGGGCAAACGCCAGTCGATCGACTCGGCACCCATCTGGGTGAGCAGGTTGTTGGCGCGGCTGAACGGTTTTGACCCGAAGAATCCGCGCGACGCCGAGAGCGGCGACGGATGCGGGGATTCGATGACTGCGGTGTCGCCCAGCATGGGGCGCAGTGTCGAGGCGTCCCTGCCCCACAGCACGGCCACCAGAGGCTGCTCGCGGGCAACCAGCGCGCGGATCGCGCATTCGGTGACCGCCTCCCAGCCCTTACCCCGATGTGAGGCGGGGGTGCCCGGCCGCACCGTCAGCACCCTGTTGAGCAGCATCACGCCCTGTTCGCACCAGGGCGTCAGATCCCCGCAGACGGGCGCCGGGTGGCCGAGATCCGCCCGGTACTCCTTGAAGATGTTGTCGAGACTGCGCGGCAGCGGCTTCACGTCGGGCGCGACCGAGAAACTCAGGCCGACGGCGTGGCCGGGTGTCGGGTACGGATCCTGACCGACGATCAGCACCCTGACCTTGTCCAGCGGAAACGTGAACGCACGCAGTACGTTCTCCCCGGACGGCAGGTACCGGTGTCCGGCGGCGAGTTCGGCGCGCAGGAACTCCCCCATCTGTGCCACCTGGGATTCGACCGGCGCCAGCGCCGCGGCCCACCCGTCGTCGATCAGTTCCCGCAGAGGACGTGCTGTCACGAGAGGCCAACTTAGCGGGCCTCAGAACGACTGCCAGCCCGGGTCTCCCTGCCACGGTGCGCCGTCGACGGTGACACCGGCGGCAGCGGGCGGAACCGCCACGCTGCCGATGACGCGCCAACCCGGCGGCGGTTCGGCGCGGAACGTGGCCACCAGTGCGTGGTCCTCTCCCCCGCCGAGCACCCACTGCAGCGCATCGGCGCCGGCCTCGGCCGCCGCCTCGGCGACTGCCTCGATGTCGGGACGCAGACCTTCGCTGGAGAGATCGATGTGCACGTTCGACGCGAACGCGATGTGCCCGAGGTCGGCAAGCAGTCCGTCGGAGACGTCGGTCATCGAGGTCGCGCCCGCCCGGGACGCGATCCGGCCCTGCCCGTAGGGCGGCTCGGGAACGAGATGGCGGCGACGCAGCGCCGCATGCCCTTCGATTCCCTTGTGCCACAATGCGTATCCCGCATGGGAGCGACCGAGTTCACCGGTTATGGCCACGATGTCCCCGGGTCGGGCACCGTCGCGACGCACCGGCTCCCGACCGTCGAGGTCGCCCAGCGCGGCGACCGACACCACCCACTGCGGTGCCGAGACGGTGTCTCCGCCGACGATGCTCGCGCCGATCGACTCGGCCTCGTGCCACATCCCGTCGGCCAGTTCCACCGCGCTCGCGGTGCGGGTGTGCCCGGGCGCCCCGAATCCGATGACGAACGCGGTGGTCCGCCCGCCCATGGCTTCGATGTCAGCGGCGTTCTGCGCGATGGCTTTTCGCCCGACGTCGTGCGGGGTGGACCAGTCCAGCCGGAAATGCCGGTTCTCGATGAGCATGTCGGTGCATACGACGGTCCGGCCGTCCGACGCGACGACGACGGCCGCGTCGTCACCGGGGCCGAGCGCGACGAACGGGGGCTGGCGACGGCCGGCGACCAGTCTGTCGATCACGGCGAATTCGCCCGACTGCGACAGCGTGTCGTCGGCGCCCTCGTCCGCCATCGCCCGATCCTCCCGCCGTCCTGAACGCTCGACGCACCTGCGGTACGTTTGGTCCCTGCGGCGTGGAGTCTATGCAGCCAATGAAGGGATTTCGCCAGTGGTCGAGGCTTTCGTTCTCATCCAGACCGAGGTCGGCCGCGCCGAAGTCATCGCCAAACAGCTCGCGGGGCTGACCGGTGTGTCGTCGTCGGAGTACGTGACCGGCCCCTATGACGTGGTGGTGCGGGTGACCGCGGGGTCTCTCGACGAGCTGAAGACGACGATCGTGCCTGGTGTGCAGCAGGTTGCCGGGATCACCCGCACCCTGACCTGTCCTATCGCCGGCGGGGCGCACCCCTAGAGTTTGACGTGTGAACAGCCCGACCACAGACGGTCCGCCGCGGTGGGCGCTGCTCGCCGCGCTGATCATCGCCGTCGGCAGTGTGGTCGCCGTGATCGGCACGATCGCGGTCAGGCAACGCGTGCCGGCGCCTCAGCCGGTGGCGATCGCGGCGCTGCCCGCCCCCCAGGCCGAGAGCCCGCAATGCGCGGGGTTGGTCGCTGCGTTGCCCGACGCGCTCGGCGACTACCGGCGCGCCGAGGTCGTGGAACCCGCGCCCCCCGGCACGGCCGCGTGGCAGCGGGAGCACGGTGGTGAAGCGCTGATCCTGCGGTGCGGACTGGAGCGGCCCGCCGAGTTCGTATCCGGGACTCCCGTGCAGGTGGTGGACGGGGTGCAGTGGTTCCGGGTGGGCGAAGCGGGGGCGGGAAATGACCGGGTGGGCGAAGCGGGGGCGGGAAATGACCGGTTGGGCGAAGCGGGGGCGGGAGATTCGCGCAGCACCTGGTTCGTCGTGGACCGGCCCGTGTACGTGGCGCTGACGTTGCCGGCGGATTCCGGCCCGACACCGATCCAGGTGCTCTCGCAAGCGATCACCGACACTCTTGCGCCCCGCCCGCCGGATCCTGGGCCCGTTGGCGCGCCGCCGCGCTAGCCGCTACCGCAGACCGGTGCCGCGGGCGAGCGCCGTGTCGACCATGGTCGCCAGCAGGGTCGGGTAATCGACGCCGCTGGCCGCCCACATCCGCGGATACATCGAGATCGTGGTGAATCCGGGCATCGTGTTGATCTCGTTGATGACGGGCCCGTTATCGGTGAGGAAGAAGTCCACCCGGGCCAGACCCTGGCAGTCGATCGCCTGGAAGGCGCGGATCGACAGTTGCCGCACCACGTCGGCGACGTCGTCGTCGACTTTGGCGGGCACGTCGAGTTCGGCGGCGTCGTCGAGGTACTTGGTCTCGAAGTCGTAGAAGCCGTCTTCCCTGCCGCGCACGCCGGCCACCCGGATCTCACCCACCGTGCTGGCCGCGAGCCGCCCGTCCGGGAATTCGAGCACACCGCATTCGAGTTCGCGTCCCGGGATGGCGGCCTCGACGATGACCTTCGGGTCGTGACGTCGGGCCAGCTCGACCGAGGCGTCCAGGTCGTCCCAGGACACGACGCGGCTGACACCGATCGACGACCCTCCGCGGGAGGGTTTGACGAACACCGGTAAACCGAGCCGCTCCCGGTCATCGAGCGACACGGTGGCGGCACCGCGGCGCAGCACCACATGGTCGCCGACCGGCAGTCCGGCGGCGGTGAGCAGCTTCTTGGTGAACTCCTTGTCCATGCCGGCCGCACTGGCGAACACCCCGGCGCCGACGTACGGCACCCCGGCGAGTTCCAGCAGTCCCTGAATCGTGCCGTCCTCGCCGTAGGGGCCGTGCAGCACCGGGAACACGACGTCGACGGAGGCCAGCAGCTCACCGGCGTGGTCGCCGAGGGACACCAGCTGGCCGCGCCGACCGGGGTCGGCGGCCAGGGCAAGCTCGATGCCAGACGAGGGGCTGACGCCCGGCAGGGTGCCGTCGGTGATCGCCAGCGCCTCGGGCCGGCCGTCGGTGAGCACCCACGATCCTTCGGGCGTGATGCCGACGGCGACCACCTCGAACCGCTGCGGGTCGAGGTTGCGCAGGATGCTGCCTGCGGATACACACGAGATCGCGTGTTCGGAGCTACGTCCGCCGTAGACGACGGCGACTCGGATGCGGGCAGTCACAACCTAGAGAGGCTACCGGCCCGCCCGTGTCACGCCGCCCCGAGTGCCTGCCGGACGTCGTCGACGATGTCGTCGGTGTCCTCGATCCCCAGCGAGATCCGGGCGAACCCGCCGGAGACGGGGTCCCCCCAGCGGGCCCGTCGGTCGACCGAGGTGTGGATTCCGCCGAAGCTCGTGGACGCCACCAGCAACGCGCTTCGCCGCACGAGATCGTGCACCGCGTCGGCGTCGGCCAACTCCACCGCCACGATGCCGCCGAACCGCCGCATCTGAGCGGACGCGATCGCGTGTGACGGATCCTCGGGTAGGCCGGGATAGCGCACCGATCGCACCGCCGGGTGGGAACGCAGCATCAGCGCCAACGCCGCGGCGTTCTGGCACTGTCTCTCGAACCGCAATCCGGCACTGCCCAGGCTGCGTAGCACCAGCCAGGCTTCGAAGGCACCGAGGATGGGCCCGGCGAGAAGTCGTTCGCGCTCGATGCGTTCCATCAGTTCGGGGTGGCTTCCCGCCACGTAGCCGGCGAGGACATCGTGATGGCCGGCCAGCGCCTTGGTGGCGCTGGCGACCACCAGGTCGGCGCCGAGCGACAACGGTTGCTGTCCGAGCGGAGTGGCGGTGGTGTTGTCGACGACGAGCACCGTCCGCTGCGACCGGCACGTCATGGCCAGCCGGTGCAGTTCCACCACGTCGAGTCCGGGGTTCGACGGGGTCTCGGCCAGCACCACGTCCGCGTCACGGGCTGCGTCGCACATCTGGTCGCACCGCGCTTCGACGACGGTGACGCCGCGCGGCGCGAGGTACTCCTTGGCGTAGGCACGCACCTGGTAATACCCGTCCGCCGGCACCACCAGCGTGTGGCCCGGCTCGGCCAGGATCCGCAGCACCGCGGTCAGCGCGGCCATTCCCGAACCGAAAGTCAGTGCGCGCGCAGCCCCTTCGAGCTGGGCCAGCGCGGACTCCAGTTGCCGCCACGTCGGGTTGGACTTGCGGCCATAGCTGTCAAGGGCTTCGTCCTCGTCCGCGCCGAGGTGATAGGCCGCCACCGGCACCAGCGGCTGTGCCACTGGCTCGCCCGGAATACCCTGGGCGACAACGGATTTGACGCTGCGTGTGGAGTCTCCGTAGGTGCCGGTCATCGGCGCTCACTCCGGCTTGGGGGTGCGACCGAGGAGCAGCGAGACCGCATCGTCGACCGACAATCCCCGGTGGCACACCCGGTGCACCGCCTCGGTGAGCGGCATCTCGACGTCGTAGCTGGAGGCCAACGCCAGCACTGACTGGCACGACGTCACCCCCTCGGCCACGTGGCCTCCGGTCGCCTCCCGGGCGGCCTCGATGGTGCCACCCTTGCCCAGATGTTCCCCGAACGAGCGGTTCCGGGACTGCGGTGAGGTGCAGGTGGCCACCAGATCTCCGATCCCCGCGAGGCCGGCCAGGGTGGCGGGCTTGGCTCCCAACGCAATTCCCAGACGCATGATCTCGGCCAGCCCACGCGTGATGATGGCCGCTGCGGTGTTCTCGCCGAGCCCCACACCGGCGGCCATTCCGCAGGCCAGCGCGATGACGTTCTTGCATGCGCCGCCGATCTCGGCGCCGATGACATCGGAGTTGGTGTACGGCCGGAAGTACCCGGTGGCCAGCGCCCGCTGCAGTGCGACCGCCCGGCCGGAGTCGCTGCAGGCGACGACCGTGGCCGCCGGCTGCTCCTCGGCGATCTCGCGGGCCAGATTCGGCCCGCTGACGACGGCGACCCTTCCCGGGTCGGCGCCGGTCACCGAGATGATGACCTGACTCATCCGCATCAGCGTGTCCAGTTCGATGCCTTTGGCCAGATTCACCAACGTGGTGTCGGCGCCGAGGTACCCCTTCCACAGTTCGAGATTGGCCCGCAGGGTCTGTGACGGAACCGCCAGAAACACCGTGCACGGTGCACCGAGCGCTTCGGCCGGATCACTGGTGGCGCGAATCGATGGGGGCAGCGCGACATCCAGGTAGCCGGCGTTACGGTGGGTCCGGTTGATCTCGTCGGCCAACTCCGCCCGGCGGGCCCACAACGTGACGTTGTTGCCGGCATCGGCCAACACCTTGGCCAGGGCTGTTCCCCAGGCCCCGGCCCCCATTACCGCTGCTTCCACCACGGCTTCAGACTAACCGGGAATAACCGACTGGCAGGATGGCGCTCGTGAGCGGCATGAACATCAACCGCGCCGACATCGGCCTGGTGATCGCGGTCAAGCGGCTCACTGCTGCCAAGACACGGCTGGCTCCGGTGTTTTCGGCCGCGGCCCGCGAGGACGTCGTGCTGGCGATGCTCGTCGACACCATCACCGCTGCCATGGCCGTCCCAGCCCTGCGCTCGGTGCTGGTCGTGACCCCCGACCGCGATGCCGCCGAGGCCGCCCGCAGGACCGGCGCCCGCGTGCTCACCGACCCGACACCGGAGGGCCATCGGGACCCACTGAACAACGCGTTGAACGCGGCCGAGGCAGTGGCCCGCCGGCAGAGCGCGAATATCGTTGCTTTACAGGGTGATCTGCCCTGTCTGCAGACCATCGAACTGGCCGAGGCGATCGCCGCGGCGCGGGCGCATCCGCGCAGTTTCGTCGCCGACCGGCACGGCACCGGAACCTCGGCTCTGTTCGCGTTCGGAGTCGCGCTTAAACCGCGGTTCGGACCCGACTCCGCGCGGCGTCATCGCCGTTCCGGTGCGGTCGAGCTGGCCGGGCCCTGGCCGGGGCTGCGCTCGGACATCGACACCCCTGAGGACCTGCTCGCCGCCCGTGACCACGGCGTCGGCCCGGCCACCGCGCAGGCGATCGGACGCGTCGTGAATCCGTGACCCATCTCGGTGGCAGGAGCACCCGGGTATAGGGAATCATCGACAGATATGACCGAAGCCCAGACCAGGCCCGACCAGGCGGAGCCCTCCGGGCTCTCCGAGACGTCCGAGACGGTCGCCCCGCCGCCGGTCGCCGCACCCACGGATTCGGCACCCGTGGCGCCACCCGCGGCGACGTCACCCACCGTCGAGAACCCACTGCCTGATGACCGCTACCTGAACCGGGAATTGAGTTGGCTGGACTTCAACGCCCGTGTGCTCGCGCTCGCGGCCGACCCGTCGTTGCCGCTGTTGGAACGCGCCAAGTTCCTGGCGATCTTCGCGTCCAATCTCGACGAGTTCTACATGGTGCGGGTGGCTGGGCTGAAGCGCCGCGACGAGATGGGACTGTCGGTGCGTTCTGCCGATGGGCTCTCGCCGCGTGAACAGCTGCGCCGCATCAGCGAACGGACCCAGCAGATCGCCAGCCGGCACGCGCGAGTGTTCCTCGACTCGGTACGGCCGGCACTGGCCGAAGAGGGCATCGTCATCGTCACCTGGGCCGAACTCGACGAGGCCGAGCGGGGCAGGCTCTCCACCTATTTCCACGAGCAGGTCTTCCCGGTGCTCACTCCGCTGGCGGTCGATCCTGCCCACCCGTTCCCGTTCGTGAGCGGGTTGAGCCTGAACCTCGCCATCACCGTCAAGCACCCCGACGACGGCGGCCAGCATTTCGCGCGAATCAAAGTGCCCGACAACGTGGACCGCTTCGTCGAACTCGCCGGCAGGGAAGACACCCCCGGCACGGTGCGGTTCCTGCCGATGGAGGAATTGATCGCGGCGTTCCTTCCGGTGTTGTTTCCGGGCCTGGAAGTGGTGGAGCACCATGCGTTCCGCATCACCCGAAATGCCGATTTCGAGGTGGAGGAAGACCGCGACGAAGACCTGTTGCAGGCGCTCGAACGCGAGTTGGCCCGGCGGCGCTTCGGATCTCCGGTGCGCCTTGAGGTCTCCGACGACATGACCGAGAGCATGCTGGAACTGCTGCTGCGTGAACTCGATGTCGCGCCCGGGGACGTGGTCGAGGTGCCCGGGCTTCTGGATCTCTCGTCGCTGTGGCAGATCTACAAGGTGGACCGGCCGGCGCTCAAGGATCCGCCGTTCGTGCCGGCCACGCCGTCGGCGTTCGGCGAGCGCGAGACCCCCAAGAGCATCTTCGCCGCGCTGCGTGACGGCGACGTCCTGGTGCATCACCCCTACGACTCGTTCTCGACCACCGTGCAGCGCTTCATCGAACAAGCTGCCGCAGACCCCAATGTGCTTGCCATCAAACAGACCCTCTACCGCACCTCAGGTGATTCGCCGATCGTCAACGCGCTGATCGACGCCGCCGAGGCCGGCAAGCAGGTGGTGGCATTGGTTGAGATCAAGGCCCGGTTCGACGAACAGGCCAACATCAAGTGGGCGCGCGCACTCGAACAAGCCGGTGTGCATGTGGTCTATGGGCTCATCGGATTGAAGACACACTGCAAGACGTGCCTGGTGGTGCGCCGGGAGGGATCGACCATCCGCCGCTACTGCCATGTCGGCACCGGCAATTACAACCCGAAGACGGCGCGCCTCTACGAGGACATCGGCCTGCTGACGGCCGCACCCGACATCGGCGCCGACCTGACCGACCTGTTCAATTCACTGACGGGTTACTCACGCAAGGAGTCCTACCGCAACCTGCTGGTGGCGCCGTACGGTGTGCGCAAGGGCATCATCGAGCGCATCGAACGGGAGATCGCTGCCACCCGGGACGGAGCCGACGGCCGGATTCGCTTGAAGGCAAATGCTTTGGTCGACGAGCAGGTCATCGACGCGCTGTACCGCGCGTCGCAGGCCGGGGTGCGCGTCGAGGTCGTGGTCCGCGGAATCTGCGCGCTGCGCCCGGGTGTACCCGGCTTCTCGGAGAACATCACGGTGCGGTCGATCCTCGGCCGGTTCCTCGAACATTCACGGATCATTCATTTCCGCGCCATCGACGAATACTGGATCGGGAGCGCCGACATGATGCACCGTAATCTCGACCGGCGGGTGGAAGTCATGGCGCAGGTCAAAGATCCACGTTTGACCGCACAACTGAACGACATCTTTGAATCTGCGGTCGACCCGAGTACGCGGTGCTGGGAACTCGGTCCCGACGGGAATTGGACCGCGTCGCCACAGGAAGGGCACACCGTGCGGGACCATCAGCGATCGCTGATGGAGCGACATCGGCACCCGTGACCGCTCTTCCCATTCGCGAATGACACGCAGGAGTTGAGGTGCCGAAGGAGCACAAGCGGGATGCCGTCGTGGTGAAGAAGTCACCGATCCTGGCAGCCGGCGCAGTACTGTGGCGTCCCCAGGAGTGCACGGACACACCGGAGATCGCGGTGGTGCACCGACCCCGCTACGACGACTGGTCACTGCCTAAAGGCAAGGTCGACCCGGACGAAACCGAGCCGGTCACCGCGGTGCGTGAGATCGAGGAGGAGACGGGTTACCGCGCCCGCCTCGGGCGGCGGCTGCCCACCGTCACCTATCCGGTCGACAACGCCACGAAGAAGGTGCGGTACTGGGCCGCGCGCTGCCTGGGCGGCGAATTCGCCCCGAACGCCGAAGTCGACGAACTGCGGTGGCTCTCCGCCGAGGACGCGATGTCCACGCTGAGCTACCCGCACGACCGCAAGGTTCTCCGCCACTTCCTCAAACATCCCGCCGACACCCAGACGGTGCTCATCGTTCGGCACGGCACCGCCGGTGACAAGAAACGCTACCGCGGCGACGACCGAAAGCGCCCATTGGACAAGCATGGCCGCGCCCAGGCCGAGGCACTGGTCACACAGTTGCTGGCGTTCGGAGCCGAAGAACTGTTCGCCGCCGACCGGGTGCGCTGCCGGCAGACGCTCGAGCCGTTGGCCGAAGAACTCGGCACGGTGATCCACGTCGAGCCGATGCTCACCGAAGAGGCGTACGCGGAGGACCGCAAGGCCGCCCGGCACCGCGTTCTCGAAATCGCCGAGAAGTCGGTCACACCGGTGATCTGCACCCAGGGGAAGGTGATTCCCGACCTCATCGCCTGGTGGTGCGAGCGCGACGGGGTACGGCCGGACAAGTCCCGCAACCGCAAGGGCAGCACGTGGGTGATGTCCCTGCATGAGGGCCGGCTCATCGCCGCCGACCACATCGGCAGCCCGCTACCCCCGAAAAAGTGATGCCGCAATTGAATACAACTTCGTCGTAACGGCGACACGAAATACGCCGCGGATCATCAGATCCGCGGCGTATCCGTGAGAACGTGTTACTTGCGTCCGCGCTTGGCCGGAGCCTTCTTGGCGGGCGCCTTCTTCGCGGCGGTGGCCTTCTTGGCCGGAGCCTTGGTCGCGGCCTTCTTGGCCGGAGCCTTCTTGGCCGGAGCCGCCTTCTTCGCGGCGGTGGCCTTCTTGGCCGGAGCCGCCTTCTTCGCGGCGGTGGCCTTCTTGGCCGGAGCCGCCTTCTTCGCGGCGGTGGCCTTCTTGGCGGGAGCCTTGGTCGCGGCCTTCTTGGCCGGAGCCTTCTTGGCCGGAGCCGCCTTCTTGGCAGCGGCCTTCTTGGCCGGAGCCTTCTTGGCTGCCTTGCGCGCGGTGCTCGTCGCGGTCACGCCGCGCTTGACCGCCGGCCCTTCGGCCGGAAGCTTCTGTGCGCCAGAGACAACAGCCTTGAACTGAGCGCCGGGACGGAACGCCGGAACTGAGGTGGGCTTCACCTTTACGGTCTCGCCGGTACGCGGATTGCGCGCCACGCGGGCGGCGCGACGCCGCTGCTCGAAAACACCGAAGCCGGTGATGGTGACGCTCTCACCCTTGTGCACGGCGCGCACGATGGTGTCGACAACGTTCTCCACCGCCGCAGTCGCTTGCCGACGATCCGAGCCCAACTTCTCCGTGAGTACGTCGATGAGCTCTGCTTTGTTCATGCAAAACCTCCGAAACCAGTGGCCCTCTCTGGGCCGACTAGTGGACACGGTAAACCCATTGCCTGCTGATTTCCAAGAGCCACGCGCAATTTCAGGCGTGCACAGCGAACTTTTTTCAATCCGCTTGGCTCCCTTACCGTCCTATCGGAGCCCGCGAAAAGAGGGTTTCAGGCGCGGGATTTCGGCCTTTCGGCCGCCCGATCACGCCGGAAGTGTGGAGGGTTTCCACTCCGGCCTGCGTCGCTCAAAATTCTCGATTTCGTCGAGTTTGCGCAGCGTAAGGCCTATATCGTCGAGTCCCTCGAGCAGCCGCCAAGCGGTGTAATCGTCAATGTTGAACGGCACCATCATGGTTGCGGCGGTGATGGTCCGATCTTGAAGATTGACAGTGATTTCCGTCCCGGGATGCTGCTCTATGAGCTTCCACAACAATTCGACGTCATCCTGCGCCACTTCCGCCGCCAGTAGACCGGCCTTGCCGGCGTTGCCCCGGAAAATATCGGCGAATCGGGATGAGATGACTACCCGGAATCCGAAGTCCATCAGCGCCCAGACCGCATGTTCGCGTGACGACCCGGTGCCGAAATCCGGTCCGGCGACCAGAACCGAGCCCTTGTCGAACGGCGGTGAATTCAAGACGAAGGACGGGTCGGTGCGCCAGGCCGCGAAAAGACCGTCCTCGAATCCCGTTCGGGTCACCCGCTTCAAATAGACCGCGGGGATGATCTGGTCGGTGTCGACGTTCGAGCGGCGCAGCGGAACGCCGATCCCGGTGTGGGTGCGGAAAGCTTCCATGACAGTCTCCTGAGGTCTCAGTGGGCCGAATCGGCGGCCAGGTCGGCGGGGGAAGACAGCGTGCCGCGCACCGCGGTCGCGGCGGCCACCGCGGGCGAGACGAGATGCGTTCGTCCGCCCTTGCCCTGCCGCCCCTCGAAATTCCGGTTCGAGGTCGATGCGCATCGCTCCCCCGGGGCGAGTTGATCCGGGTTCATCCCGAGGCACATCGAGCATCCCGCCTGGCGCCATTCGGCCCCTGCGGCAGTGAAGATCTCACCCAGGCCCTCGGCTTCGGCCTGGGCGCGCACCCGCATCGAACCGGGAACGACCAGCATCCGGACGTCGTCGGCCACCTTCCGGCCGCGCAGCACGTCGGCGACCACGCGCAGATCCTCGATCCGGCCGTTCGTGCACGATCCGACGAACACCGTGTCGACCGGGATTTCACGCAGCGGAGTACCCGGACGAAGGTCCATGTAAGCCAACGCCTTTTCGGCGGCCAGGCGCTCCCCCTCGTCGAAGATCATCTCGGGGTCGGGGACCGATCCGCTCAGTGCGACACCCTGGCCGGGATTGGTGCCCCACGTCACGAAGGGGCTCAGCGTCGAGGCGTCGATGTAGATCTCGGTGTCGAACTGGGCGCCCTCGTCGGTGCGCAGCTGACTCCACGCCTCGACCGCGGCGTCCCACTGAGCCCCCGCAGGAGCATGCGGACGGCCACGCAGGAATTCGAACGTCTTCTCGTCGGGGGCGATCATGCCCGCCCTGGCGCCCGCCTCGATGCTCATGTTGCAGACCGTCATCCGGCCTTCCATGGACAGCGATTCGATGGCGCTGCCCCGGTATTCGATCACGTGACCCTGACCGCCGCCGGTGCCGATCTTGGCGATGACGGCGAGGATGATGTCCTTGGCGCTGACTCCGGGCGGGAGTTCGCCGTCGACATTGACCGCCATGGTCTTGAACGGCCGCAGCGGAAGCGTCTGGGTGGCAAGCACATGTTCGACCTCAGAGGTTCCGATCCCCATCGCCAGAGCGCCGAACGCACCGTGCGTCGAGGTGTGGCTGTCACCACAGACCACGGTCATGCCCGGCTGGGTCAGACCCAACTGCGGCCCGATGATGTGCACGATGCCCTGCTCGACATCTCCCATCGGGTGGAGTCTGATGCCGAAATCCGCACAGTTCCGCCGGAGAGTCTCGACCTGGGTGCGTGAGACCGGGTCGGCGATCGGCTTGTCGATGTCGACGGTCGGCACGTTGTGGTCCTCGGTGGCGATCGTTAGATCGGGCCGGCGCACCGGGCGTCCGGCCAGCCGCAAGCCGTCGAAGGCCTGGGGGCTGGTGACCTCGTGGAGGATATGCAGATCGATGTAGATGAGGTCCGGCTGACGCGCGGCACCCTCACCGGTGCCCGGAACGACGACGTGATCGCTCCACACCTTCTCGGCGAGCGTGCGGGGCTGGTTCGCGATGACCATCTTGACTGTCTCACAATCTGGGAAGCTAGTATCTCCTTGTGAGACAGAATAGCGGTATCGGCGTGCTGGACAAAGCGGTCACCGTGCTTCACGCGGTAGCCGAGTCCCCCTGCGGTCTCGCCGATCTCTGCGAGCGCACCGACCTACCGCGGGCGACTGCGCACCGGCTCGCCGTCGGATTGGAAACCCACCGGCTCCTCGCACGCGACGGCGACGGACAGTGGCGTCTCGGTCCGGCACTGACCGAACTCGCCGGGCATGTCAACGATCCGCTGCTGACCGCCGGTGCTGTGGTGCTGCCCCGGCTGCGCGAATTGACCGGGGAGAGTGTGCAGCTCTACCGGCGGGAGGGTACCGCCCGCATCTGTATCGCGGCCCTGGAGCCGCCCGCCGGTCTACGTGACACCGTTCCCGTCGGCACCCGACTGCCCATGACGGCGGGTTCGGGAGCCAAGGTGCTGCTCGCCTTCGCAGATGCGGCCACCCAGCAGGCGGTGCTGCCGTCGGCCATGTTCACCGACCGGACCCTGGCCGAGGTGCGCAAGCGGGGCTGGGCCCAGAGCGCCGCCGAACGCGAGCCCGGTGTGGCCAGCGTCTCGGCTCCGGTGCGCGACGGCCGGGGCGCGGTCATCGCCGCCGTCTCGGTCTCCGGGCCCATCGACCGGATGGGCCGCCGGCCCGGGGCGCGCTGGGCGGCCGATCTGGTCGCCGCGGCCGATGCGCTGACCCGGCGGCTGTAGCGAGCGCCCGGCGCCCGGGCTACGGAGACACCACCGCCCGGCCGACATTGCGTGGTCTCACGCGGTCCCGGGCGAGTGCTGGGCGAGTACGCAACGAAAAACTCCGGCCCTCGGATGAGGAACCGGAGTGTTGCTTTGTACCCCCGATGGGATTCGAACCCACGCTACCGCCGTGAGAGGGCGGCGTCCTAGGCCGCTAGACGACGGGGGCTAGAACTGGTGCCGGTTGGAAAGCATAGCTCAGGTGAGAATGCAGACCTAATCAGTGGCGTTGGCTGGGGTACCAGGACTCGAACCTAGAATGGCTGAACCAGAATCAGCTGTGTTGCCAATTACACCATACCCCATTGGCTGCTTGTAACCGCTGGTCACAAGCCCCTTTTCGGCCCGGCGTGCGTCGGTGTCACCTTCGCGCGCCTTTCACGGGCCGACGAGCAGACTACCAAAGATTTCGGACTGATTTTTCACGGCACCGCCGTCGCGGCCGCCGCGGCGTGATCCCGGCCGGCCTGCAACCGCGCCAAGCTGCGGTCGCGGCCGAGAAGCTCCAGCGACTCGAACAGCGGCGGGCTCACCGACGAGCCCGTCGCGGCCACCCGGACCGGACCGAAGGCCTTGCGCGGTTTGAGCTCGAGCGCTTCGATCAGCGCGGACTTCAGCGCCGCCTCGATGGCCGCCGCGTCCCACGTCGCGATGCCCTGAAGTGCTTGCACCGCGGCGTCGAGTACCGGCACCGCCTCGGCCTTGAGTTCCTTGGCCGCCGATTTGTCGTCGAGTGCGAACGAGGCGTCGTCGAGGAACTTCAACAGATCCCAGGCATCGCCGAGCACGACGATCCGGGTCTGCACCAGCCGGGCCGCCTCGGCGAAGCCGACCTCGTCCAGACCGGTGCGGTAACCGTGAGCGGCGAAGTACTCCCCGAGCCGGCGGATGAACTCGGCCTCTTCGAGCATCCGGATGTGCTCGGCGTTGAGCGCTTCGGCCTTCTTCTGGTCGAACCGCGCCGGATTGGAGTTCACGTCGGCGACGTCGAACGCGGCGACCATCTCGTCCAGGCTGAAGATGTCCCGGTCACCGGCGATCGACCAGCCCAGCAGGGCAAGGTAATTGAGCAGGCCCTCGGGGATGAACCCACGGTCCCGGTGCAGGAACAGATTGGATTGCGGGTCGCGTTTGGACAGCTTCTTGTTGCCCTCGCCGAGGACCGGAGGAAGATGGGCGAATTGCGGTGTCATATCGGTCACACCGATGCGGATCAGCGCGGCGTAGAGCGCGAGCTGCCGGGGAGTGGAGGGCAGGAGGTCCTCGCCACGGAGCACGTGTGTGATTTTCATCAACGCGTCGTCGACCGGATTGACCAAGGTGTACAACGGGTCTCCGCTGGCTCGCGTGAGCGCGAAATCCGGCACCGACCCCGCGGGGAACGTGGTCTCGCCGCGGACGAGGTCGTTCCAGGTCAGGTCCGTGTCGGGCATGCGCAGCCGGACGACCGGCCGGCGGCCCTCGGCGCGGAACGCCGCGCGCTGCTCCTCGGTCAGCTCGCGGTCGTAGTTGTCGTATCCGAGTTTGGGGTTGCGCCCGGCGGCGATATGGCGGGCCTCGACCTCCTCGGCGGTCGAGTAGGCCTCGTAGGCTTCGCCGGCGGCGAGCAGGCGCTCGATCACGTCGAGATAGATCTCGCGGCGCTGCGACTGGCGGTACGGGGCGTGCGGACCGCCGACCTCGGGACCTTCGTCCCAGTCCATTCCCAGCCACCGCAGTGCGTCCAGCAGCGCAACATAGCTGTCCTCACTGTCGCGGGCGGCGTCGGTGTCCTCGATGCGGAAGACGAACGCGCCGCCGGTGTGCCGGGCGTAGGCCCAGTTGAACAGCGCGGTACGGATCAGGCCGACGTGGGGCGTCCCGGTCGGCGACGGGCAGAATCTGACACGTACCGCATTCGAGGTCGTCACGATCTTCCTTTTCTGACAACAGGATTGGTGAGGGTCCCGATCCCTTCGACAGTGATGCTGACGACGTCACCGTGCTCCAGCGGGCCCACCCCTTCCGGGGTTCCGGTCAAGATGAGATCACCGGGCAGCAAGGTCATCACCGCCGAGACCCACTCGATGATCGCGCCGACGTCGTGGATCATCAACGACGTCCGGCTCCGTTGTTTGACTTCGCCGTTGACCTCCGTGCGGATTTCGAGGTCGGAGGGGTCGAGGTCTGTTTCGATCCACGGTCCCACCGGGCAGAAGGTGTCGTGGCCCTTGGCACGCGTCCACTGGCCGTCCTTGCTCTGCTGATCCCGCGCCGACACATCGTTGGCGATCGTGTAGCCCAGGATGTTCTCGGCGGCGCGCGAGGCCGGAACGTCCTTGCAGGGCCGGCCGATCACCACGGCCAGTTCGCCTTCGAAGTGCACCGGGTTGGCGTCGGCGGGAAGTTGGATCGGCGTATAGGGCCCGATGATCGCCGTGTTCGGCTTGAGGAAGATGATCGGGTCCTCGAAGGTGCCCCCGCCCATCTCCTCGATGTGCGCGGCGTAGTTCTTGCCCATCGCCACGACCTTGCTGGCCAGGATCGGTGCGAGGAGTCGCACATCGGCCAGCGGCCACTGCCTGCCGGTGAAGGTGGGCGTACCGAAGGGATGCTCGGCGATCTCTCGGGCCACCGCCGCGGCCGGGTCGTCGGGCGGACCCTCGATAGAGACGAAGGCGACACCGTCGGGGCTGGCAATTCGTCCGAGACGCATAGGGCCAGCCTAGTGCGCGGTACACCCGCCGCCGACGGCACGCCACCCACGCCAGAAAGTCTCATATTTTGGGAACCCCATTCAGGATTGTGAGACACCTGTGCGACCATGGCGCCATGGGAACCACGTCGGTCAGCGCGTTGAGGCGCTGGTCGATGCTGGCTGTCGGGCTGTCGGCGACGCTGTGCGCCAACGTGTTCATCAACGGTGTCGCGTTCCTGATACCGACGCTGCACGACGAACGCGGCCTCGATCTGGCGGCGGCCGGGCTGATGTCGTCACTGCCCAGCCTGGGGATGGTCACGACGCTGATCGCGTGGGGCTACGTCGTCGATCGCGTCGGCGAACGGGTCGTGCTGACGCTCGGGTCGGCCCTGACCTCCGCGGCGGCGTTCGCGGCGGCCTCGGCGGACTCCCTTCTGACCACAGGTGTTTTCCTGTTCCTGGGTGGTATGGCCGCCGCGAGCAGCAATACCGCCAGTGGACGGCTCGTGGTCGGCTGGTTCGACGCCGAACAGCGTGGCCTGGTGATGGGCATCCGGCAGACCGCTCAGCCCCTCGGCGTGGGCGTCGGCGCGCTGGTGATCCCGCGACTGGCCGAGGCCGAGGGAGTCTCGGCAGCGCTACTCTTCCCGGCCGTGGTGTGCGCGGCGGCAGCGGTGCTCTGCGCGGTCGCGGTGATCGACCCACCGCGGCCCCCGCGCGCCGAGGCCGGCGACAGTGTCCTGAGCAACCCGTACCGCGGCTCACCGATGCTGTGGCGCATCCACCTCACGTCCGTGCTGCTCGTCGTCCCCCAGGTCGTGGTGTGGACGTTCACGCTGGTGTGGCTGATCGCCCGGCACGGCTGGTCGGCCGAATCCGCGGGCTTGCTGGTGATGCTGGCCCAGATCCTCGGGGCCGCAGGGCGAATCGGTGCGGGCCGGTGGTCGGACATGTTCGTCAGGCGCACCGGCGACCTGATCGCTTCACGGCTGCGTCCGATCCGCATCATCGCCGCCGCCGCGGCGGCCGCGATGGCCCTCTTGGCAGTGACCGACTGGCTGGGTTCGCCAGTGAGCATCGCGCTGATGATCGTCGCCTCGGTGATCACCGTGTCGGACAACGGTTTGGCGTTCACTCTCATCGCCGAGTACGCGGGTCCGTTCTGGAGCGGACGCGCACTGGGCACCCAGAACACCAGCCAACTGTTCGCCCAGGGCATCGCTCCGCCGCTGTTCGGCGGATTGATCGCGGTCGCCGGCTACCCGGTGGCGTTCGCGGTGTGCGCCCTGTTCCCGTTGTTGGCGATTCCGGCGGTGCCGCTGACGGTCGAGTCAGACCGCTGACCGACTGTGGCGGGGCAGCGCGATCAACGCCGCGGCCAGGAAGCACAGCGCCCCGAGGAAGGTGCCGAAGTTGGCCAGCCATTCGTCTGCGGTGACGCCGTCCTTGCGGATGAACGCGGCGGCCGCCGACACCCCGAACGCGACGCAGCCGGTGAGGTTGACCGCGTTGGTGATCCAGTCGCGCGACCCGAACCTCACCGCCCCGACGGCGGCGACCGCCGCCATCGCCATCGCGCCGCTGATCAGGAAGAACAATGAGCCGGTCACGTCGGGCACCCAGACGTAGCGACGTTCGGCGAGCACCGCGTGGGCCCATACCGCGGCGCCGGCGCTCAGGTTGAACCACAACGTCCCGGCGAACTGTGCTGCGGCTGCCGACCATTCGAGACGCTCGGCGCGGTCGGCGAGGACCAGTTGCATCCACGCCGCGGTGGTGAAGAACTCAGGAGCCGACAAAGCACAGCAGATCCGCCGGCGCGGCCCCCACCCATCCCGGGAAGCGGGGCGCGGTGGCGAGCGCGAAGAGCGACGAGCCGATGGCGAACAACCAGCACTGCCGCGTCAGCGACGCGCACGCCGCGATGGCTACAGCTTTCCGAGGATCCGGTCGCCGACCTCGGTGGTCGACAGCTTCTCGTCTCCCCGGGTGGCCAGGTGTTCGGCGACCGCCCGGTCGACCCGCGTCGCGGCATCGATCTCGGCCATGTGGGCCAGCAGCAGCGACACCGACATGATGGCCGCCGTCGGATCGGCGATCCCCTGCCCCGCGATATCGGGCGCGCTGCCGTGCACCGGCTCGAACATCGACGGATTGGTCAGCGTGGCATCGATGTTGCCGCTGGCGGCCAGCCCGATACCACCGCAGACCGCGGCGGCGAGGTCGGTGATGATGTCGCCGAACAGGTTGTCGGTGACGATCACGTCGAAGCGGCCGGGATCGGTGACCATGTGGATGGTCGCGGCGTCGACGTGCTGATAGGCGACCTCGACCTCCGGGAACTCGGCGGCGACCGCCTGCACCGTGCGCCACCACAGTGAGCCGGCGTTGGTCAGCACGTTGTTCTTGTGCACCAGGGTCAGGTGCTTACGCCGTTGGTAGGCGCGCTTGAACGCGTCCTGAACCACCCGGCGCACCCCGTAGGCGGTGTTCACGCTGACCTCGGTGGCGATTTCGTGCGGCGTGCCCACCCGGATCGCGCCGCCGTTGCCCGTGTAGGGCCCTTCGGTGCCCTCACGCACGACGACGAAATCGATCTCCGGGTCGCCGGCGAGCGGACTCTGCACACCGGGGTAGAGCCGGCCGGGCCGCAGATTGATGTGGTGGTCGAGTTCGAACCGGATGCGCAGCAGCAGACCGCGCTCCAGCAGTCCGCTGGGCACCGAGGGATCCCCGATCGCGCCCAGCAGGATCGCGTCGTGACCCTTCAGCTCCTCGAGCACGGAGTCCGGCAGCACCTCACCGGTCTTGTGGTACTGCCGTGCGCCGAGGTCGTATTCGGTCTTCTCCACTCCGGGCAGCACGGCGTCAAGCACCTTGAGCGCCTCGCCGATCACCTCCGGTCCGATGCCGTCACCGGCGATCACGGCCAGTTTGATCGTTGCACTCATGTCAGGTCCACCACTTCCAGCGTCACGGCGTCCACGTCGCGGCCGATGGCAGCGAGGACGTCCTCGGGCACTTCACGGTCGAGTCGCAGCATGATCGTCGCACCGCTGCCGTCGGCGTCCTGGCTCAGCTGCGCGGCCAGAATGTTCACCGCGGCGCCGCCGAGCAGGGTGCCGATCTTGCCCAGCGCGCCGGGCTGATCGTCGTAGTTGATGATCAGGTTGACGCCCTCGGCACGCAGATCGAAATTGCGACCGTTGATCTGGACGATCTTCTCCACCAGCTGGGGGCCCGACAACGTGCCCGAGACGTTGACCGTGGAACCGTCGGCGGCCACCCCGCGGACGTCGACGACGCTGCGGTGGTTGGGGCTCTCGGACTCGGTGTCGATCGAGGCCTCGACGCCGCGCTCGGCGGCCAGTGCCGGGGCGTTGACGAACGTGACACGCGACGCGGAGCCGGAGCCGTCGTCGAGGTCCTCGATGACCGCGGAGAACAGGCCGCGCAACGCCGAAAGCCGGAGCACCCCGACGTCCTCGGAGGCCAGCTCGCCGCGCACCTGCACGCACAGGTTGGTGGGCAGCTCCGTCGACAGGGCCCCGACGAGCAACCCGAGCTTGCGGACCAGGTCCAGCCACGGGGCGACCTCCTCGCCGACGGCGCCGCCGCCGACGTTGACCGCATCCGGGACGAACTCACCGGCCAGGGCCAGCTTCACGCTGACCGCCACATCGGTGCCGGCGCGATCCTGCGCCTCGGCGGTCGACGCGCCCAGATGCGGCGTGACGACGACCTGCGGCAGATCGAACAGCGGGCTGTCGGTGCACGGTTCGGTGGCGAACACGTCCAGTCCGGCACCGCGGACGTGGCCGCTGGCGATCGCCTCGGCCAGGGCAGCCTCGTCGATCAACCCGCCGCGGGCCGCGTTGACGATGATCACACCCGGCTTGGTGCCGGCCAGCGCCTCCTTGCCGATCAGGCCGGCCGTCTCCTTGGTCTTGGGCAGGTGCACGGAGATGAAATCGGCGCGGCTGAGCAACTCGTCGAGCGGCAGCAGCTCGATGCCGAGTTGCGCGGCGCGCGCGTGGGACACATACGGGTCATAGGCGGTGATGTGCGCACCGAATGCGGCGAGCCGCTGGGCTACCAGCTGCCCGATGCGGCCCAGACCGACCACGCCCACGGTCTTGCCGAAGATCTCGGTTCCCGAGAATGCCGAGCGTTTCCACGTGCGCTGGCGCAACGTCGCATCGGCGGCGGGGATCTGGCGAGCGGTCGACAGCAGCAGGGCCACGGCATGCTCGGCGGCGCTGTGGATGTTGGACGTCGGCGCGTTGACGACCAGCACACCGCGGGCGGTCGCGGCGTCGACGTCGACGTTGTCCAGGCCCACGCCCGCGCGGGCGACGATCTTGAGTTTCGGGGCCGCGGCGAGGACCTCGGCGTCGACGGTCGTGGCCGAGCGCACCAGCAGCGCGTCGGCGTCGGCCACCGCGGCCAGCAGCTTCTCCCGGTCCGGTCCGTCGACCCAGCGGACCTCGACCTGGTCGCCCAGGGCCTCCACGGTCGATTGGGCCAGCTTGTCGGCGATCAGTACCACAGGAAGACTCACGAGGCCTCAGCCTAATGGGCTCTAATGGCCAGGTGGAATTGACCGTCGTCGGGAGTGGACCCAACGGACTGGCCGCGGCCGTGATCTGCGCGCGAGCAGGGCTGTCGGTGCGGGTGATCGAAGCGCAGGCCACACCCGGTGGGGGCGCACGGACGCTGCCCGATCCGGAGTTCGGCGGTGTGACGCACGACATCTGCTCGGCGGTGCACCCGCTGGCGCTGGCGTCACCGTTCTTCTCCGAGTTCGACCTGCGTGCCCGCGGGGTGACACTGGCGGTGCCGGAGGTGTCCTATGGCAATCCGCTGCTCGGCCGCCCGGCGGCCATCGGCTACCGCGACATCGAACGCACCTGCGCCGAGCTCGACCACGGGGCGTCCTGGCGGCGGCTGCTCGGGCCGTTGGTCGCCGACTGCGACGGCGTGGTCGGATTGCTGCTGGGCGACAAGCGGTCGATCCCGCCGAGTCTGCCCGCCGCCGTGCGGGTCGCTCCCCGGCTGTTGGCCCAGGGCACCCCGGCCTGGGGCACGCTGGTCGGCGAGGATGCCCGCGCTTTGTTCACCGGCGTTGCGGCACATACGATTTCGAGGATGCCATCGCTCGTATCGGCCGGCGCCGGGCTGATGTTGGCGACCCTGGGCCATGCGGTCGGATGGCCGATCCCGGTAGGGGGCTCGCAGGCGGTCCCGGACGCGCTGATCGCGGATCTGCGCGCCCACGGCGGGGAACTGATCCTCGGCGAGACGGTGACGAGTCCGCCTGCGGGCGTGGTGCTCTACGACACCGCGCCGACGGCCCTACTAGACATCTACGGCGACCGGTTGCCCGAGCGCTACGCGAAAACGTTGCGGCGCTACCGATATGGGCCCGGTGTGGCGAAGGTCGACTTCGTACTCTCCGGCGAGATCCCTTGGCGGGACGCACGTCTGGCCGATACGCCGACACTGCACCTGGGTGGTGATCGCGCCACGATGGCCTTGGCGGAGAAGGAAATCGCCGCGGGTAGGCATCCTCAGTGGCCGATGGTGCTGGCCTCGCTGCCTCATCTGGCTGATCCGGGTCGCATCGACGCGCAGGGCCGCCGGCCCCTGTGGACCTATGCCCATGTGCCTGCCGGCTCGACGGTCGACATGGCCGAGGCCGTCACCGAGGTGTTCGAGAGGTTCGCCCCCGGCTTCCGGGACGTGGTGGTCGGCGTGCGCAGCATCCCGGCGGCGCGGTTGTCCGACCACAATGCCAACCTGGTGGGCGGGGACATCGGCGTCGGCGCCAACAACATGGTCAGCGCCCTGACCGGACCCGCGCTGCGGTGGAACCCGTGGACGACGCCGGTACCGAAGGCGTATCTGTGTTCGTCGGCCACCCCGCCCGGCGGCGGCGTGCACGGAATGGCCGGTTTCTACGCCGCCCGCACCGTGTTGCGGCGGGAGTTCGGCATCAAGACTCTGCCGTCGCTGGCCCCGCGGCCCCAGTGATGTCGGCGCGTTCATACACTCCTTTCACGACGACGGGCACGCCGATATCGCGCGTAGGGTGGCGCCATGACGAAACTGGCGGTCATCTACTACTCGGCGACGGGCCACGGCACTGCCATGGCCCACCGTGTCGCGACCGCGGCCGAGGCGGCCGGCGCCGAGGTACGGGTGCGGCACGTCGCCGAGACCCGCGACCCCGAGACATTCGCCAACAACCCCGCGTGGATGGCGAATTATCAAGCGACGAAGGACCTTCCGGCCGCGACCGGCGACGACATCGTGTGGGCGGACGCGGTGATCTTCGGCTCCCCCACCCGCTTCGGCAACATGGCCTCGCAATTCCGGACGTTCATCGACTCCCTCGGTGGGCTGTGGGCGCAGGGCAAGCTCGCCGACAAGGTGTACGCCGGATTCACGTCGTCCCAAACCGCCCACGGCGGCCAGGAGACCACGCTGATCACCCTGTACATCACGCTGATGCACTTCGGCGGCATCATCGTGCCGCCCGGATACACCGACGCGATCAAGTTCGCCGACGGCAACCCGTACGGCGTCGGCCACATCACCGGCCCCGAGAACCGCAACGAGCTCGACGACACGACGCTGGCCGCGCTCGATCACCTGGCCCGGCGGGTCGTCGGCGTCGCCGACCGGCTGCATTAGGCGGGCTCGCCGCCCTTGGGCAGCGCGCGCATCGCCGTGCGGATGGCCAGGAAGATCAACGTCGACGTCACCAGGAACACCGGCCACCCCATGGCGATCCTCGCCACGGCGAGCATGCCGTCCTGGTCGGTGTCGTAAAGATAGAACTGCACCCCGAACCGCGTCGCCGACACCGACGCCATCATCAGCGTCACCAGGTCGAAGGCCGTGCGGACACGGCGGGTTCGCCGCCAGGTGCCGTCGCGCCCGGTCATCCACGCCCACACGACCCCGATCAACGGCCGGCGGACGATGACCGAGCCGGTGAACAGGACCGCCATCAACAGATACAGCCAGATGCCGGGAAGGTAGAAGTCCTTGGCCTGCCCGGTGACCAACGCGAAACCCGCGCCCACTGCGACTCCGGCGAAACCGAACAGCGCGGGCCGGGTGGACTCGCGGTGCACCAGCTGCCAGGCCAGCACGCACGCCCCGGCGACCACCGCCGCGATCAGTGCGGGTGTCAACCCGGCAACCGCGTTGAGCGCGGCGAACGTCGTGACCGGCAGCGCGGTGTATACAAGTCCGCGGATGCCGCCGGCACGCGCCAGCAGCGCCGAGGCCGGAGTCGGGGTGCCCGTCATGATCACCGAGAGTACCGACCCCCGCGCGGGTCCCCCGGAACAGCAATCCCGGTCGTGATCAGCGACTGATCACGACCGGGATTACTATTCCGCGACGGGAACGGACCGGCTAGGCGGTCTCGGTGATGGGGCGGTCGACCCAGCTCATGAGGTCGCGCAGCTTCTTGCCGGTGACCTCGATCGGATGCTCGGCGTTCTGCTTGCGCAGACCCTCGAGCTCCTTGTTCCCACCCTCGACGTTGGCGACCAGACGCTTGACGAACGTGCCGTCCTGGATGTCCTTGAGGATGTCCTGCATGCGCTTCTTGGTGTCGGCGTCGATCACGCGCGGGCCGGACAGGTAGCCGCCGAACTCCGCGGTGTCGGACACCGAGTAGTTCATCCGCGCGATGCCGCCCTCGTACATCAGGTCGACGATCAGCTTGAGCTCGTGCAGCACCTCGAAGTAGGCCATCTCGGGGGCGTAGCCCGCCTCGACCATGACCTCGAACCCGGTCTTGACCAGTTCCTCGGTGCCACCGCACAGCACGGCCTGCTCACCGAACAGGTCGGTCTCGGTCTCCTCCTTGAAGGTGGTCTTGATGACACCGGCGCGGGCACCGCCGATGGCCGCGGCGTACGACAGCGCCAGCGCCTGGCCCTCACCCTTGGGATCCTGGTCGATCGCGATCAAGCAGGGCACACCCTTGCCGTCGACGAACTGGCGGCGCACCAGGTGACCCGGGCCCTTGGGGGCGACCATGCCGATGGTGACGTTGGCCGGCGGCTTGATCAGACCGAAGTGGATGTTGAGGCCGTGGCCGAAGAACAGCGCGTTGCCGTCCTCCAGGTTGGGCTCGATGTCGCCTGCGAAGATCTCGGCCTGCGCGGTGTCGGGCGCCAGCAGCATGATCACGTCGGCCCACTTGGCGACCGCGGCCGGCGTGTCGACCTCCAGGCCCTGCTCGGTGACCTTCTCGCGGGACTTCGAGCCCTCCTTGAGGCCGACCTTCACCTCGACGCCGGAGTCGCGCAGGCTCAGCGAGTGCGCGTGCCCCTGGCTGCCGTAGCCGATGACGGCGACCTTGCGACCCTGGATGATCGACAGGTCCGCGTCGGCGTCATAGAACATCTCAACTGCCATCTTCGTGAATCTTCTTTCTTTTGTTTACTTTTCAGGTATTTACTTGGTGCTGATGCCGCGCGGGCCGCGGGACAGCGACACCACACCGGACTGGACGATCTCCCGGATCCCATAAGGCTCGAGCACCCTCAGCAGCGCCTCGATCTTGCCAGGTGTCCCGGTGGCCTCGACGGTCAGTGACTCGTTGGAGACGTCGACGACCTTGGCGCGGAACAGGTTGACGGCCTCGATGACCTGACCGCGGGTGGCGGCGTCGGTGCGGACCTTGATCAGCGCGAGCTCGCGGGAGACCGAGTGCTCCTCGTCCTGCTCGACGATCTTGATCACGTTGACGAGCTTGTTGAGCTGCTTGGTGATCTGCTCCAGCGGCGATTCCTCGACGTCGACCACGATGGTCATCCGGGAGAGGTTCTTGTGTTCGGTGCCCCCGACGGCGAGCGACTGGATGTTGTAGCCGCGCCTTGAGAACAGCGAGGCCACGCGGGCCAACACGCCGGGCTTGTCCTCGACCAGCACCGACAGCGTGTGGGTGATGCTCATCAGTGCGCTCCGTTCTTCGCGCAAGCGCTCATCACGCGTGCCCCTCTTCGTTGTCGAACAGCGGCCGGATACCGCGGGCCGCCTGGATCTCGTCGTTGCTGGTGCCTGCGGCCACCATCGGCCACACCTGGGCGTCGGCGCCGACGACGAACTCGATCACCACCGGGCGGTCGTTGATCGCGCGAGCCTGGGCGATCACGTCGGCGACGTCCTCTTCACGCTCGCAACGCAACCCGACACAGCCCAGCGCCTCGGACAGCTTGACGAAATCCGGGATGCGGCGGGTGTGGGTGGCCAGATCGGTTTGGCTGTAGCGCTCCTCGTAGAACAGCGTCTGCCACTGGCGCACCATGCCGAGGTTGCCGTTGTTGATCAGCGCGACCTTGATCGGCACCCCTTCGATGGCGCACGTCGCCAGCTCCTGGTTGGTCATCTGGAAGCAGCCGTCGCCGTCGATCGCCCACACCTCGGCCTCGGGCCGGCCCATCTTGGCGCCCATGGCCGCCGGCACCGCGAAACCCATGGTGCCCAGACCACCGGAGTTGATCCACGTCTTGGGGTTCTCGTAGGAGATGAACTGCGCGGCCCACATCTGGTGCTGGCCCACCCCGGCCACATAGACGGCGTCGGCTCCGGCCATCTTGCCCAGCGTCTCGATGACGAACTCCGGCGACAGGCTGCCGTCACTCTGCGGGCCGTAGCTCAGCGGGTAGGTCGACTGGATTCCGCGCAGGTACTCCGACCAGTTGTCCAGTCGCGCCGAATCGGCCGCGCCATCCCTGCGCAGGGCATCGATCAGATCAGTGATGACGGCCTTGACGTCACCCACGATCGGCACGTCGGCGTGGCGGTTCTTGCCGATCTCGGCGGGATCGATGTCGGCGTGGATCACCTTCGCCTCGGGGGCGAACGAATCCAGTTTGCCGGTCACCCGGTCGTCGAAACGGGTGCCCAGCGCGATCAGCAGATCGCTGCGCTGCAGGGCGGCCACCGCGGCGACCGTGCCGTGCATGCCGGGCATACCCATGTTCTGCGGATGGCTGTCCGGGAACGCGCCGCGGGCCATCAGCGTGGTCACGACGGGGATGCCGGTCAGCTCGGCCAGCTCGAGCAGCTGCTCGCTGGCCTCACCGCGGATCACGCCGCCGCCGACGTAGAGCACCGGCTTGCGCGCCTCGGCGATCAGTTTGGCCGCTTCGCGGATCTGCCGGTTGTGTGGTTTCGTATTCGGCTTGTAGCCGGGCAGCTCGAACTGCGGCGGCCAGGCGAACGTGCATTCCCCCTGCAGGATGTCCTTGGGGATGTCGACCAGCACAGGCCCGGGCCGTCCGCTGGAGGCGATGTGAAACGCCTCGGCGATGACCCGCGCGATGTCGTCGCCGTCGCGCACCAGGAAGTTGTGCTTGGTGATCGGCATCGTGATGCCGGAGATGTCGGCTTCCTGGAACGCGTCGGTGCCGATCAACCCGCGTCCGACCTGCCCGGTGATCGCCACCATCGGGATCGAGTCCATGTAGGCGTCGGCCAGCGGGGTGACCAGGTTGGTGGCCCCGGGCCCGGAGGTCGCCATGCACACGCCGACCCGCCCGGTGGCGTGCGCGTAACCGCTGGCGGCGTGCCCACCGCCCTGCTCATGACGCACCAGCACGTGCCGGAGCTTCTGCGAGTCGAACAGCGGGTCATAGACCGGCAGCACCGCACCGCCGGGGATGCCGAAGATGACATCGACACCGAGTTCCTCGAGCGCACGGATCACCGCCTGCGCTCCGGTCAGCTGTTGCGGGGCAACGTTGTTCGGTCGGCCAATGGCTTGCGACGGGGATGACGCGGAGTCGTGCTTCGCGTCATCCGCTGTCCCGTTCGTCGGGGTCGCCGACTGCTCGGGCGGTCGCTTGGTAGGTGCGCTCACGGTGTCCTCTTGGTCCTTGTCGGTCGACTGATCTTCTCAAATCGATGCTGGGGCAACAAAAAACCCCCGTCAGCCCGGCGGCTGTACGAGGGTTGCGCGTCGATGCGGTTTTGCTATGCCCCGAGCAGGGCCAGCGCGGCATCAACGCGCAACCCAATTACTACGAGCCCGGGGGTCTGCATAGCAGACGACGGTAGCCGCCGAACTGGCAAAAGGTCAAATCAGCTCGGCGCGGGAAGCCGACCGAGACGGTGAGATGATGGCGGCATGCGTACTCCCCCGGCTTCGGAGAAGGCTCCCGTCGTCATCAGGATCTCACCGATGGCTCATGTCGCGATCGGCTTTCTGACGGTGGCCATGCTCGCCGTCGTCTTCGCCGGGCCGGCCTGGTTCATCCTGTTCTTCCTGATTCCGCTGACCTTGTCGATCGTCGTGATGCGCTACCGCACGGTCGCCGACCCGGACACCGTCACCGCGCGCACCATGCTGCACAGCCGGACGGTGCGCTGGGATGACATCGACGGGCTGCGATTCGGGCGCACCGCGTGGGCGGTGGCACACAAGCGCGACGGGACCGAGCTGTCCTTGCCGGCCGTGACGTTCTCGACGCTGCCGTTGCTGACCGCCGCCAGCGGCGGACGGGTGCCCAACCCGTACGAGTGAGGGTGGATCAGCCCAGCGGGTTGGTCCCGTTGAGCAGCACCCAGATCGCAATGCCGGCGCCCACACCCAGCAGCAGCGCGGCGAAGGATCCGATGAAGGGACGGCGGGCCCAGCCTCGGCCCGCGTCCAGGCCGTAGCGGCCGGGGCCCACGAGGATAATGGCCGCCACGGCGCAGACCAGCACGATCTTGTACTCGTGGCCGTCGGTGAGGAAGGCCGAGAGTCTGGCTTCCTGATGGGCGATCGTGGCCTCGGCCAGCACCGAGGTGATCAGGTAACCGAGGGCCCCGGCCGCGGCGATCGGGGTGAAGAGACCGATGACCAGCAGCACGCCGGCGGCGATCTGGCCGCCGGCGGCGACATAGGTCAGGATGTCGGCATGCCGGAACCCGACGTCGCCGAGTGAGTCACGGAAACCGTCCAGTCCGGGGCCACCCCACCAACCGAACACCTTCTGCAGGCCATGGCCGATGAGCAGCACGCCGACCGCGACGCGCAGCAGCAACAGCCCGAGGTCCTGGGTGCCCCTGCGATCGTCGCGCCGGTCGGCGTCGACCACACCGACCTCGGTGGGTGCTGCCGTCGCACCGTAGGCCCCGGGCGCCAGCCCGGCGCCGGGCTGCACGTAGGGCAGCGGTTCAGGGTCGTTGAGCAGCGCGAATGGCTGCTGATTGGCCGGTTTGGCCGAGTCGTAGCGCGGAATGGCGGTGGTCTCGAAGTCGCCGCCGTAGTTCGTCGTGGGGAGGTCGTCTTCCGGGTCCACCAGGCTCGCCGACGCAGGCCGCCCAGCCGAATCGTCGGGCCGCTGCCAGAGGCCTGGGTCATGGGGGCTCGTCACGTCAGCCAGGGTAAGTGCTGTCCGGCTCACAACCGGGGATTGGCGCGGCGCGTTGAACACGTGTTTCTTTCAGCCGTCCCAGGTCGCGGCGGGAGCGCGTGGCGGGCTCCGTCCGGGGATCCGTAACCTGGCCTGCATGAGCGAGCGTCGGTCGTTGGGGCCTGTTGTCGTGCTGCTGAGCGCGGCGCTGCTTGCCGGGGCCGGCTGTGCCCGGTTCGACTCCGCGCAGTCCCAGCCGTTCACGACCGAACCGCAGCTTGCCCCGGGTCCGACGTCGACGCCGCCGCCTCCTCCTCCCCTGCCGGCCAAGCCGTTTCCCAAGGAGTGCCCGGCGCCCGGCGTCATGCAGGGCTGTCTGGAGAGCACCAGCGGTCTGATCATGCTGCCCGACAGCCAGTCCGCGCTGGTCGCCGAACGCACCACCGGCGCGGTCAAGCAGGTGTCGGTGCGGGCCGAGCCCATCACCAAGATGGTCATCCCGGTCGACCCCAGCGGTGACGGCGGCCTGATGGACATCGTGATGTCGCCGACCTTCATCCAGGACCGGCTGATGTACGCCTACGTCAGCACACCGACCGACAACCGTGTCGTGCGCATCGTCGAGGGTGACCCGCCTAAGCCGATCCTGACCGGCATCCCGAAAGGGGCCACCGGCAACACCGGCTCGGTGATCTTCACCAGCCCGACCACCCTGATGGTGCAGACCGGGGACGCCGGAAACCCGGCGCTGGCCGCCGATCCCGGCTCGCTGGCAGGCAAGCTGCTGCGCATCGAGCAGCCGACCACCGTCGATCAGGCCCCCACCACCACCGCGCTGTCAGGGTTGGGTCCCGGCGGCGGGGTGTGCGTGGACCCGGCCGACGAGTCGCTCTACGTCACCGACCGGACGCCGACCGCCGACCGGCTGCAGCGCATCACCAAAGACTCCAAGGTGTCCACGGTGTGGACGTGGCCGGACCGACCCGGTGTCGCGGGCTGCGCCGCGCTCGACGGCACCGTGCTGGTCAATCTGGTCAACACCAAGCAGACCGTCGCGGTGCGTATGGCCCCGGAAACCGGTGCGGTGACCGGGGATCCGGAGGTGGTCCGTCAGGACCAGCACGGGCACGCCTGGGCACTGGAGGTCTCTCCCGACGGCAACGTGTGGGGCGCCACCGTCAACAAGACCTCCGGCGACGCGATGAAACTCGACGACGTGGTGTTCCCGTTGTTCCCGCAGGGTGGCGGGTTCCCGCGCACCAACGCCGACAACACCTAGCCCGGCAGACGCAGCATCAGCCTGGTGCCGCCCTGCGGGCTGACCTCCAACGAGGCTGTGCCACCGTGGATCTCAGCCTGCTGAGCGACCAGCGCCAGTCCGAGTCCTGAACCCGAGCGGGACGCGGTGGTCCCCCGGTGGAAGCGCTCGAACACCGCGGCGCGCTCCTCTTCGGGCACCCCGGAGCCGTTGTCGTCGACGGCGATCTCCACCCCGGACTGCGAGCTGACCACACTCAGCCGGATCTGGGTGGCACCACCGTGCTTGACGGCGTTGGCGATGGCGTTGTCGATGACGAGCCGCAGCCCCGCGGGCATGCCGAGCATCAACACCGACGTCGACGACGCCAGCGACACGTCCAGGCCGGGATAATTGCGCATCGCGTCGTGGGCGGCGCGGTCGAGCAACTCGGCGACGTCGACCGGGACGAAGTCGTCCACCGTGGTCAGCTGTCCCTGCGCCAGCCGCTCCAACGCCGACAGCGTGGCCTCGATCCGCGACTGGGTGCGGATCACATCGCCGATGACCTCGTCGCGCTGCTCGGCACCGAGGTCGAGCGTGGTGAGCACCTCGAGGTTGGTCCGCATCGCCGTCAGTGGGGTCCGCAGCTCGTGGGAGGCCACCGACGCGAAGTCGCGCGCCGTCTCCAGCGCGGCCCGGGTGCGCTGCTGCTCGTCGCCTATCCGGGCCAGCATGCCCTCGACCGCCTCGGAGATCTCGACCGCCTCCCACACGCCGCGCACCTGCACCTCGTCGGGCGCGGACTGCGCGTTGATGGCGCGGGCCTGCTGGGCCAGCAGCCGGAACGGGTTGACCATGATCAGCCCGATGACCCAGCCGATCACCAGCGTGCTGAGGATCACCCCGAAACAGATCCAGAACACCCGCCAGTGCAGGGAATCGATGCGGGCCTGGGTGTCGGCCAGCGGCGCACCGAGCGCGATCGACGCACTCGGCGTGGTGATGGTGCGCACCCGGTACTCGACTCCGTCGATCGTCGCGTCGGCGTACCCGCTCGGCAGTTCGGGGAGCACGATGTCGGCCGGGATCGACACGGTGGTTCCGCCGGTGCGAGCGGTGCGCACCAGTCCGCCCTCGGTCGGTTCCGGGCCGACGCCGTCCTGCGCGCTGCGCAGCAGCGTGGTGACGTCGCCCAGGCTGGACAGTGAGTCCAACCGCCGGTCGAGCTGGTCGTACTGGTCGTTGGTGACGCCGACCCAGACCCATACACCCAGCGTCAGCACCAGGATGATCACCCCTAGCTGGGCGAGGATGACGATCGACCGCAGCGACAGCAGCCGCAGCGGGTGCTGCAGGACGCGAAAGACCAGGTCCTGGATGCGGGTCATCTAGTTGCAGGCGGCCATGACGAGTTCACGCACCCGTGCGGCGTCGGCCTGGCCCTTCGTGGCCTTCATCACCGCGCCGACGATCGCGCCCGCGGCCTGCACCTTGCCGCCGCGGATCTTGTCGGCGATGTCGGGATTGGCGGCCAGCGCCTCGTCGACCGCGGCTTGGATCAACGAGTCGTCGCGCACCACGACCAGTCCGCGGTCGGCCATCACCTGCTCCGGCTCGCCCTCCCCGGCCAGCACGCCCTCGACGACCTGGCGGGCGAGCTTGTTGGACAGCTTGCCGTCGTCGACGAGCTTGACCACCGCAGCCACCTGCGCCGGGGTGATCGGCAACGCGTCGAGTTCGACGTCGAGTTCGTTGGCCTTCTGCACCAGAAAGTTGCCCCACCACGCGCGCGCGGCGTCGCTGGACACACCGTGCTCGACCGTCGCGGCGATCAGGTCGAGCGCGCCGATGTTGACGAGGTCGCGCATCACCTCGTCGGAGATGCCCCAGTCCTGCTGAATCCGCTTGCGCGCCAACCACGGCAGCTCGGGAAGCGTGCCGCGCAACCGTTCCACCCAATCGGCGCTGGGCGCCACCGGCTCGAGGTCCGGCTCGGGGAAGTAGCGGTAGTCCTGCGCCGTCTCCTTGCTGCGCCCGGGCGAGGTGTGTCCATCCTCGTGGAAGTGCCGGGTCTCCTGGACGACGGTGCCGTCGCTGTCCAGAACCGCGGCCTGTCTGCGCATCTCGTAGCGGACCGCGATCTCGACGCTCTTGAGGGAGTTGACATTCTTGGTCTCGGTGCGGGTGCCGAACTCGGCCTGCCCGATCGGTTTGAGGGACACATTGGAGTCGCAGCGCATCGAGCCCTGATCCATCCGGACATCGGAGACGTCCAACGCGCGCAACAGGTCCCGCAACGCGGTGACATACGCCCGGGCGATCTCGGGGGCACGCTCGCCGGCGCCTTCGACGGGTTTGGTGACGATCTCGATCAGCGGCACGCCGGAGCGGTTGTAGTCGGCCAGCGAGGTCGTCGCCCCCGCGATACGTCCGGTGTCGCTGCCGAGGTGGGTCAGCTTGCCGGTGTCTTCCTCCATGTGGGCGCGCTCGATCTCGACGCGCCAGGTGCTGCCGTCGTCGAGCGGGACGTCGAGATACCCGTTGAACGCGATCGGCTCGTCGTACTGCGAGATCTGGTAGTTCTTCGGCTGGTCCGGATAGAAGTAGTTCTTCCGCGCGAACCGGCACCACGACGCGATCTCGCAGTTGAGTGCCAGACCGATCCGGATCGCGGACTCCACCGCGGCCCCGTTGAGCACGGGCAGGGAACCGGGCAGGCCCAGGCAGACCGGGCACACCAGGGTGTTGGGTTCGGCGCCGAACCGGTTGGCGCACCCGCAGAACATCTTGGTCGCGGTCGAGAGCTCGACGTGGACCTCCAGGCCGAGCACGGGTTCGTACTTGGCGATGACCTCGTCGTAATCGAGCAGCGGTGCGTTGGCCGAGGTCACGGAAGTCATGCCCCCGATCCTAGTGGCCGTCAACCGAAGAACTCGGCGGCGTCGTCGTAGCGGCTCTGCGGGACCAACTTGAGCTGGCGCACCGCGTCGGCCAGCGGCACCCGCCCGATCTCCTGGCCGCGCAGGGACACCATCATGCCGTACTCGCCGGCGTGCGCGGCGTCGGCGGCGTTGACCCCGAACCGGGTGGCCAGCACGCGGTCGTAGGCGGTCGGCGTACCGCCGCGCTGCACGTGCCCGAGCACCGTCACGCGGACCTCTTTGCTGATCCGTTTCTCCACCTCGATCGCCAGTTGCTGCGCGACGCCGGTGAACTTCTCGTGGCCGAACTCGTCGATGCCGCCCTGGCGCAGCTGCATCGACCCCTCGGCCGGCTTGGCGCCCTCGGCGACCACGCAGATGAAATGCGAATCACCTCGCACGAAGCGCTGCTTGACCAGCCGGCACACCTCTTCGACGTCGAACGGCTGCTCGGGGATCAGCGTCATGTGCGCCCCTGAGGCCAGGCCGGCGTTGAGCGCGATCCAGCCGGCATGCCGCCCCATCACCTCGACCAGCATCACCCGCTGGTGGGATTCGGCGGTGCTGTGCAGCCGGTCGATGGCCTCGGTGGCGACAGTCAGCGCGGTGTCGTGGCCGAACGTGACGTCGGTGCAGTCGATGTCGTTGTCGATGGTCTTGGGCACCCCGACGACGGGAACGTTCTCCTCGGACAGCCAGTGCGCCGCGGTCAGCGTGCCCTCTCCCCCGATCGGGATCAGCACGTCGATGCCGTTGTCCTCCAGCGTCTGCTTGATCTGGTCCAGACCGGCGCGCAGCTTGTCGGGATTCACCCGCGCGGTGCCGAGAATGGTGCCGCCCTTGGCGAGCAGCCGGTCGTTGCGATCGTCGTTGCGCAGCTGGATGCGCCGGTCCTCCAGCAGACCGCGCCAGCCGTCCTGGAAGCCGACCACTGACGATCCGTACCGCACGTCGCACGTGCGCACGACCGCCCTGATCACGGCGTTCAGCCCGGGACAGTCACCTCCGCCGGTCAGCACTCCGATACGCATGGCTCCATCTAACCCGCTCAGAGCGCGGTCGGCAGCGGTCCTCTCGCGGTTTCGTAGGCCGCACCCACCCGGTAGAGCCGGTCGTCGGCCAGTGCCGGGGCCATGATCTGCAGGCCCACGGGAAGATTGTCGTCGGCCGCGAGGCCCGACGGCACCGACATCCCGGAGTGGCCGGCCAGGTTCAGCGGCAGCGTGCACAGGTCGAACAGGTACATCGCCAGCGGATCGTCGACCTTCTCGCCGAGCGGGAACGCCGTAGAAGGAGTAGTGGGGGTCACCAAGACGTCGACCTTCTGATATGCCTCGTCGAGGTCACGGGCGATCAACGTGCGTACCTTCTGGGCCTGGTTGTTATAGGCGTCGTAATAGCCGGCAGACAACGCGTACGTGCCGATCATGATGCGGCGCTTGACCTCTGGCCCGAACCCGACTGCACGGGTGATCGCCATGACCTCTTCGGCGCTGCGGGTGCCGTCGTCGCCGGCCCGCAACCCGTACCGCATGCCGTCGAACTTCGCGAGGTTCGACGACACCTCCGAGGGCAGGATCAGGTAGTAGGCCGACAGCGAGTGGTCGAAGTGCGGGCAATCGACCTCGCTGACCTGCGCGCCGAGCGCGGTCAACTGCTCGACGGCGGCGTTGAACGACTCGAGCACGCCCGGCTGGTAGCCCTCGCCACTGCGCAACTGCTTGACCACCCCGATGCGCACCCCCTTGAGGTCGCCGTGCGCACCGGCGCGCGCCGCGGCGACGACGTCGGGCACCTCGGCGTTCACTGACGTCGAGTCGCGCGGATCGTGACCCGCGATCACCTGGTGCAGCAGCGCGGTGTCCAGGACCGTGCGCGCACACGGGCCGCCCTGATCGAGCGAAGACGCGCACGCCACCAGCCCGTAGCGGGACACGGTGCCGTAAGTCGGTTTGACCCCGACGGTGGCGGTCAGCGCGGCGGGCTGACGGATCGATCCGCCGGTGTCGGTGCCGATGGCCAGCGGGGCCTGGAAGGCGGCCAGCGCGGCGGCGCTGCCGCCGCCCGACCCGCCGGGCACCCGGTCGACGTTCCACGGATTGCGGGTGGGCCCGTAGGCCGAGTTCTCGGTCGACGATCCCATCGCGAACTCGTCCATGTTCGTCTTGCCGAGGATCGGGATGCCGGCGGCCCGCAGCTTCGCGGTGACGGTGGCGTCGTACGGCGAGGTCCAGCCCTCCAGGATCTTCGATCCGCAGGTGGTGGGCATGTCGGTCGTGGTGAAGACGTCTTTGAGCGCCAGCGGGACACCGGCCAGCGGCGAGGCGGGCCTTTCACCGGCGGCGAGAGACTTGTCGACGGTGGCCGCGGCGTCCAGCGCCCGCTCCGCGGCGACGTGCAAGAACGCGTGGTAGCGCTCATCGGTGTCGGCGATCTGGTCCAGGAAGGCCTGCGTCACCTCGGTCGAGGACACCTCTTTGGCGGCGATCTTCTCGCCGAGGGTTGCCGCATCGAGCTTGATGAGACTCATTCGGGCTCCCCCAGGATCCGCGGCACCGCGAAGCGGCCGTCAACGGCTTTCGGCGCGGCTGCCAGCGCCTCTTCCTGGGACAGGCTCGGCTGCGGGTCGTCGGGCCGGAACACGTTCACGTCCTTCAGCGGGTTGTCGGTGGCTTCGACGCCGGTGACGTCGACGGCCTGGATCTGGCTGACGTGAGCGAGGATGGCGTCCAGCTGACCGGCGAAGCTGTCCAGTTCGCTGTCGGTCAGGGCGAGTCGGGCGAGGCGCGCCAGGTGGGCTACCTCGTCTCGGGAGATCTGTGACACGACCATCAAGCCTAGTTCAACCGGGCCCGGGCGCCGCCGCCCGAGTCGCCCGCCCCGCCCGGACCGTGACACAGTGTTGGCCGTGCCTTCCTATCTGCTGCGGGTTCAGCTGGCGGACCGGCCGGGCAGCCTGGGTTCCCTGGCCGTCGCGCTCGGCTCGGTGGGCGCCGACATCCTGTCCCTCGACGTGGTGGAGCGCGGCGCCGGTTACGCGATCGACGACCTGGTGGTCGAACTGCCCGCCGGGGCGATGCCCGACATGCTGATCACCGCAGCCGAGAACCTCAACGGCGTCTACGTCGACAGCATCCGCCCGCACACCGGCCTGCTGGAAGCACATCGTGAACTCGAGTTGATCGACCACGTCGCGGCCGCGCACGGCAGACGCACCCGGCTGCAGGTGCTCGTCGACGAGGCGCCACGGGTGTTGCGCGTCGGCTGGTGCACCGTGGTGCAACTGACCGACACCGGCTCCGAGCGTGTGGTCGGCAGCCCGGGCGCACCCGAGACTCAGGCCGCCGAGACACCCTGGCTGCCGCTGGAACGTGCGGTGGCCCTGGACGGCACCGCGGATTGGGTGCCCCAGGTGTGGCGGGACATGGACACCACGCTGGCCGCTGCACCGCTGGCCGACCCGCGGACCGCGATCATGCTCGGCCGCCCCGGCGGCCCGGCGTTCCGGCCCAGCGAGGTCGCCCGCCTGGGCTACCTGGCCGGGATCGTCACCACCATCATCGGCTGACCGGCGACTCAACCGTCGCCGGTGTCGCCGTCCGGCGCGGCGTCGGGTCCGTTCTCCAGCAGCCGGCGGAAGCCGTCCTCGTCGAGCACCGGCACACCCAGTTCAATGGCCTTGTCGTACTTGGACCCCGGCGAATCACCGGCCACGACGTACGCGGTCTTCTTCGATACCGATCCGGCCGCTTTGCCGCCGCGGGCGATGATCGCCTCCTTGGCCTCGTCGCGGCTGAAGCCGGCAAGCGAGCCCGTGACCACGATCGAGAGGCCCTCGAGGGTGCGTTCGATGCTGGCGTCGCGCTCGTCGGCCATGCGGACCCCGGCCGTGCGCCACTTGTCGACGATGGCGTGGTGCCAGTCGACGGTGAACCATTCGGTGACCGCCGCCGCGATCGTCGGCCCCACCCCTTCGGTGGCGGCCAGCTGTTCCTCGGAGGCGGCCATGATCGCGTCGAGGCTGCCGAACTCGGTGGCCAGCGCCCGCGCCGCGGTCGGCCCGACGTGGCGAATCGACAGGGCGACGAGCACCCGCCACAGCGGTTGGGATTTCGCCTTACCCAGATTGGCCAACAGCCGCTTGCCGTTGGCCGAGAGCTCACCGGCTTTGGTGGTGAACAGCTCGGTGCGCAACAGATCTTCGGCGGTGAGATCGAACAGGTCGCCCTCGTCGCCGATCGCGCCTGCCTGCAGCAGCGCCGTCGCCGCTTCGTAGCCGAGCCCTTCGATGTCGAAGGCGCCACGGCCGGCGACGTGAAAGACCCGCTCCCGCAACTGTGCCGGGCAGGTCCGCGAGTTCGGGCAGCGAATGTCGGCGTCGCCCTCCTTGGCCGGGGCCAGCTTGGTGCCGCATTCCGGGCAGTGGGTCGGCATGTGGAACTCGCGTTCGCTGCCGTCCCGCAGGTCGACGACCGGGCCGAGCACCTCGGGGATCACGTCGCCGGCCTTGCGGATCACCACGGTGTCACCGATCAGCACACCCTTGCGTTTGACCTCAGAACCGTTGTGCAGCGTGGCCAGCCCGACGGTGGATCCGGCGATCTTGACCGGTTCCATGTAGGCGAAGGGGGTCACGCGCCCGGTGCGCCCGACGTTGACCCGGATATCGAGCAGCTTGGTCTGCGCCTCTTCCGGCGGGTACTTGTAAGCCACCGCCCAGCGCGGTGCGCGCGAGGTCGCCCCGAGCCGCCGCTGCAGTGCGACGTCGTCGACTTTGACCACGACGCCATCGATCTCGTGCTCGACGTCGTGGCGGTGCTCGCCCCAGTAGGCGATCCGTTCGGTGACCGCGTCCAGGCCCTTCACCTGGGCGGTGTTTGACGAGACCGGCAGCCCCCACGCCTTGAGCGCGCGGTACGCCTCGTGCAGGGAGGTGAAGGGGAATCCCTCAGAACCCTCGATGTGGCCCAGGCCGTGGCAGATCATCCGCAACCGGCGCCGTGCGGTGACGGCGGGATTCTTCTGGCGCAGTGAGCCGGCCGCGCTGTTGCGCGGGTTGGCGAACGGCGGTTTACCCTCGGCGACCAACCCGGCGTTGAGGTCCTCGAAGTCGGCCACCCTGAAGAACACCTCGCCGCGTACTTCGAGCACCGCCGGAAGCGGGAATTCGTCTGTGCCGCTGAGCCGTTCAGGAATATCGTCGATCGTGCGAGCATTGAGCGTGACGTCCTCACCGGTACGACCGTCACCGCGGGTGGCCGCGCGCTCGAGCCGACCGTCGCGGTAGACCAGGGCCAGCGCCACCCCGTCGATCTTCAGCTCGCAGAGATACTGCGCGCTCGCCCCGATCTCGGTCTTGATGCGGGCGGCCCACGCGGCGAGCTCGTCGGGGGTGAAAACATTGTCCAGGCTGAGCATCCGATCCAGATGCTCGGCGGGGGTGAAGTCCGTCGCGAACCCGGCACCGCCCACGAGCTGGGTCGGCGAGTCGGGGGTGCGCAGCTCGGGATGGTCGTCTTCGAGGGCCTGCAGCCTGCGCAGCATCGCGTCGAACTCGGCGTCGGTGATGATCGGAGCGTCGCGCACGTAATAGCGGAACTGATGGTCGCGCACCTCGTCGGCGAGCTCCTGCCACTGGCGCCGCAGATCCGCGTCGCGCGGGTCGTCGGCCTGCTCGGCCAGCACTGCCTCGGGATCCGGGGTCGCCTCGGGACTCACCCTGGAAGGCTATCGAAGGCTCCCGACACAGACCCCTGCGTAGGCTGCACACATGCCTCATCCGTTGATGTTCGGCGAGGACGACATGGGTCTGGCCGAGGTCCGCGACATCGCGCTCGGGTTCCCCGAGGCGTTCGAGAAAGTCTCCTGGGGCCGGCCGGTGTTCTGCGCGCCGAAGATGTTCACCGTCTACGGAGGCAGTGTCAAAGGCGCCGCGAAGGGTGAGTTCACCGAGCATCCGCATTCGGTGCTGGTGAAAGTCGACGACAGTGACCGCAAGGCGCTCGAGCAGGACCGCCGGTTCTTCCTCCCGGCCTACCTCGGTCCGTTCGGTTGGCTGGGGCTGGACCTGACCGCGGCGAAGGTGGACTGGACGGAGGTCGCCGAACTCGTCGACGCATCCTTCCGGATGGCGGCCTCGAAAAAACTCGTCAGGCAGCTCGACCAACGGCGGGCCGACGGGGCCCACGGCATGGTTCGATCGGAGTCACCATGACCTTTCCCAGCCCTTTCCCCGAAGTCGACATCCCGACCGCCAGCGTCTACGACTACCTTTTCGCCGACATCTCCGGACCCGACGACCCTCACCTCGACCGGGTGGCGCTGATCGACGCGAGGTCGGGCAGACACACCACCTACCGCGAGATGATAGCCCGGATCGACTCGTTCGCCGGAGCGCTGGCCCAGCGCGGCATCGGCGTCGGCGATGTGGTCGGGCTGCTCGCCCCCAACAGCTCGGCGTTCGCCGTCGCCTTCCACGGCATCCTGCGTGCCGGTGCCACGGCGACGACGATCAACGCGCTGTTCACCGCCAAGGACATCGCCAAGCAGCTCACCGACTCCGGGGCCGGCATGCTTCTTACGGTGACGGCTCTGCTCCCGCAGGCCAAGGAGGGCGCGGCGGCGGCCGGGCTGTCCGACGAGGATCTGGTGGTGCTCGACGGCGCCGGCCGTGACGGCTCCGGCGAGGGGGCGGGTCATCCCAACGCGGCCGACCTGCTGGCGTCGGGAATGCCTGCGCCGCAGGTGAATTTCGCGCCGTCATCACATCTTGCGGTGCTGCCCTACAGTTCCGGGACGACGGGCAACCCCAAGGGTGTGATGCTGACGCACCGCAACCTGGTCGCCAACGTCGCCCAGATCCGCCCGCTGCACGGCATGGAGCCCGACGACGTCGTGCTGGCCGTGCTGCCGTTCTTCCACATCTACGGGATGACTGTGCTGCTCAACGCCGCGCTGCACTCGCGCGCCAGGCTGGTCATCATGCCGAGTTTCGACCTCGGCGAATTCCTGCGCAACATCGCCGAACACCGCTGCACCATCGCGTTCATCGCACCGCCGGTGGCGGTGGCGCTGGCCAAGCACCCGCTGGTCGACGAGCACGATTTGTCCTCGCTCAACGTCGTGATGTCGGGGGCCGCCCCGCTCGACGCCGATCTCGGCCACGCCGTCGCGAAGCGCCTGGACTGCAAGGTGGTTCAGGGTTACGGCATGAGTGAGCTCAGCCCCGTCAGCCACATCACCCCGTTCGACGGCGGCCTGGTCGACATGCACGACGAGGCGCCGCTGAGTTCGGTGGGCTGGACGGTGCCCAACGCGGCCTCCAAACTCGTCGACCCGGAGACCGGCAAGGAGATCCCGATCCCCGACGAGGGTCTGAGCCAGACCGGCGAGCTGTGGTTCAAAGGCCCCAACGTGATGGCCGGGTACCTCAACAACGACGAGGCCACCCGCACCACCATCGACGACGACGGCTGGCTGCACACCGGTGATCTGGCCCAGATCGACGCCAAGGGACTGGTGTACATCGTCGACCGGCTCAAGGAGCTGATCAAGTACAAGGGCTACCAGGTGCCGCCCGCCGAGCTCGAAGCGGTGCTGCTGACCCATCCCGGCATCGCCGACGCCGCGGTGATCGGCGTGCACGACGACGAAGGCGAGGAGGTGCCGAAGGCGTTCGTGGTCAAGCAGCCCGACGCGACCCTCACCGCAGACGAGGTCATGGAGTTCGTCGCCGGCCAGGTCGCGCCCTATAAGAAAGTCCGTCAGGTCGAGTTCATCGACGCGATCCCGAAATCGGCCTCCGGCAAGATCCTGCGCAAAGACCTGCGCGCCTAGGCGCGGTCTAGCCGCCAGATTTGGTTCCTGCCACGGCTTTTCGCCTCATAGAGGGCGCTGTCGGCGCGGGACACGGTGGCGACCAGGGTGTCGGCCGGGGTGTGGGCGGTGTAGCCGATCGAGCACGTCTGACCGAACGACACACACTGGCGCAACCGGTGCAGGATCTTTTCGGCCTGCTCGGGTGTGGTGTCGGGCAGTGCGACGATGAACTCCTCGCCGCCCCAGCGCGCGAAGATGTCGCCGCTGCGGATCGATGCGCTCGCCGCTGTCGCGAAGTGCTGCAGCAGCGCGTCCCCGACGGTGTGTCCACGGGTGTCGTTGAACGCCTTGAAGTTGTCGAGATCGATGACGGCCACCGTCATCGGTGCACCGTCGGCATCGGCCAGCAGTGCAGCCACCCGGGTGTCCCACGCGCGCCGGTTCAGCACACCGGTCAACGGGTCGGTGGACGCGGAGTGTTTGAGCGCGGCGTGCACCGCGGCGATCGCGGACACGTCACGCACCTCCAGCTGGACGCTCACTTCCCCGGCGTGATCGATCGTCGTCACGTTGAACTCCACCGCGATCTCGGTGCCGTCCATCCGCAACAGCGTGCCGCGTTGGGAGCGCTCCAGGCGTCCGCCGGCGGTGACCTCGTCCAACAGCCTGCGCGCGGTCGAGCGAAAGCGTTCCGGCACGAACTCCAGGCCGGGAACCGAGGTGATCTGCTCGGCGGACTGCCCGCCCAGCAGCGTGACCGCTTCGCCGTTGACGTAGGACAGGCTGCCGTCGACGTTGGCGACCACGACCGCGGCAGGTGACTGCTCGACCAGTGCCCGCCACCGCTGTTCGGCCTCGGCGTGCGCGGCGCGCGCGGTGGCCAACTCTGTCACGTCGGTCGAGACCCCGCCGGTGCCGATCACCTCGCCACGGTCGTCGAACAACGGGAACTTCGACGAGCGGTAGATGTGCGCCGAACCGTCCTGGTGCACGACCTCCTCGGTGAACACGCGCCACTCCCGGCTTTCCATGATCTGCAGATCGTTGCGGCGGTAGTCGTCGGCGATCTGCGGGTCGAAGAAGTCGTGATCGGTCCCGCCGATCAACGTCCGGCCGGCGCCCGTGACGTGTTCCAGTGCGCGATTGGCCATCACGAATCGGCCGTCGACGTCCTTGGCGAAGACCAGCACGTCGGTGTGTTCCAGCACCGCTTCGATCATCCGCTGCTGGGCGTGCAGCGCGGAGTCCGCGGCCAGGCGCCGCTTGATCTCGGAGGCGTACAGGCGGGCCCGGCTGCGCAGCTCCAGCAGGTTCATCACCTGCCCGGCCAAGGTTTGCAGGTGTGTGCGCTGAACGTCGGACAACGTGCGGGGTGTCCGGTCCATGACACAGAGGGTGCCCACCGCGTGTCCGTCCTCGGTGACCAGCGGCACCCCGGCGTAAAACCGCACGTGCGGCGCCGTCGTGACCATCGGGTGGTCGACGAACCTCGGATCCCGGTGGGTGTCCGGAATTTCGAGCAGGGCCGCATCCGCGATGGTGTGCGCGCAGAGCGAGTGCTCCCGGGCGGTCTCCGTGATGTCCACGCCATGGCGGGATTTCACCCACTGGCGGGCGGCGTCGATGAAGCCGATGAGCGCCATCGGCATCTCGCACACGTGCGCAGCAAGCATCGTCAGACCGTCGAACGACTCTTCAGCGGCGGTGTCGAGGATCTCGAAGGAGTCCAGCGCGAGCAGGCGCGGGATCTCACCGTCGAGACAGTCCCCGGCACCGTGTCGACTCGAGCACTTCCCCGACAACAGCACCATCCCCGTGACGTGCGGCGCTCTACCCGTGACCGATCTCGATCAGCGCCTACCCGAGAGTAGACGAGTCCGTACCAAGGGTCGACCGTTTCAGATCCCCTCGGGGTCGTCGACCAGTCTGTCAACGGCCTGCTGCGACAATTCGATTGCGCTGCGCGCCCAGGTCACTGTCGCACCGGCGAGTCCGCAGGCCGGAGTGATCCCGATCCGGCTGCGCAGCACGTCGCGGGCGAACCCGAGTCGGTCGGTCACCGTGGCCACCGACGCGGCGATCTGTTCTGCCGCCGGTCGGGGGTCGGGGGCCGTGGCGGGCACCGCACCGAGAAGCACCGTGCGGTCGGACTCGACGAACTCGCCGATCCCGTCCAGATCTGCGGCGGTGAGCGTGCCAAGGTCCACAGAAACCGCACTTATCACACTGCGCTGCAACACCTTCCACGGCACCTCGGCAGCACAGCAGTGCACCGCGGCTTCACCGCCGACCGCCTCTGCGCACTCGTCGAGCAGCGCGGTGACCAAAGACTCGTCCACGGGATGCACCGGGTTCAGACTGGTGACCCCGGTGAGCCGGCCCGCCAGTGCCGCCGGCAGCGACGGTTCGTCGAACTGAACCACGATCGGGCTCTCCAGCCGGCGGGCGAGCTCTGCCCGGTGCGCGGCCACCCCCTCGGCCAGCGACGTCGTCAGGTCCCGGACGGCGCCTCGGTCGGTGATCGCGCGGTGTCCCCCGCCGAGCTCCAGCTGCGCCGCCAGCGTCACCGGTCCCGGCGCCTGCACCTTGACCACCCGGCCCGTACCGCGCAGCCCGGCCTTCTCCCAGGCCTCTTCGAGAGCGTCCATGTCCTCGTCGAGTAGACCGGCGGCGCGGCGGGTCGCCGAACTACGGCCCTGGGCGATGCGGTAACCGCGAGGCACGATGTCGAGGCCGATGTCGACGAGCAGCGCACCCGCCCGGCCGATCATGTCTGCCCCGACACCCCGCCCGGGAAGCTCCACCAGGTGCGGAAGGCGGTGCAGTTCACCGACGACCACCTCCGCGGCGTCCCTGGCCGACGTGCCCGGCCAGGATCCGATACCGGTCGCGGTCGCGAAAACACTCACTCGTACGACGATATTGGACCCACTATGGTCAGTACATGACGGGCCGTGTATCGGTGCCACTGTGGTGCGCCGTGGCGATCCTGGCCGCTGGATGCGCACAGCAGGTGACCGGGTCGCCGACCCGCGCCGCCCCCGGCGTGGACGAGGGCTCCCGCTCGCCGGTGGACGTGGACGCCATCCTGCTCGACCGCCCTCAGATGCAGGCGGTGACCGGCGCCGGCGAACATCTGACCGCGATTCCGGGGACCGACAGCAAGGCGCCGGTCGACATCGATTTCATGATCGAAACCGTTCCGCCGCAATGTGATTGGATTTACGCCGAGACCCGGGTGTTCGGACCCGAGGTCGAGGAGTTCCACAAACTGACCTACCAGAATCCCCCGCGGGGCGCGCTGATCTCACAGGGCGCGGCCGGCTACCGGGATGCCGGCACCGCGCAACGGGCCTTCGATTCGGTCGTCGCCCAGATCGACGGCTGCGCCGCGACGAGCCCCGGCCGCGCATTGGTCGGCGCGGTGACGACCACCGCCGACTCGGTGCACACCAGACCCGGCGACTGCGGGCGCGACTACCGGGTGAAGTCGGCGGTGCTCGTCGAAGTCACCTTCTGCGGGTTCCCGGAGTCGGTGCCCGAGCTGGTGATGACCAACATCCTGGTCGACGTTCCGGGGTGAACGGTCAGCGGGCGGCGCGGATGGTCGCGCTGCCGAGCACCTCGTCGCCGTCCGGGTCGGGCCGGTACAGCACCAGGGTCTGCCCCGGCGCCACGCCACGCAGCGGGCTGCGCAGATTCACCTCAAGCACACCGTCGCCGAGTTCGGCGACCGCCCCGACCACCCCGCCGTGCGCGCGGACCTGCACGGCGCACTCGACCGGCCCGGCGGGTGCGGCACCCGAGGTGAACACCGGCGCATCGCCGACGAGCCGGGTGACCTCCAGGTCGTCGAGGTCACCGACCTGCACGGTGCCGGTGGTCGCGTCGATCCCCGTCACATAGCGCGGACGGCCGTCAGGGCCGGGGCCCGGGATGCCGAGGCCCTTGCGCTGACCGATGGTGAACCCGTACACGCCGTCGTGCTCGGCGAGCACGGCGCCGGCGGCGTCGACCACCGCACCGCGGCGCACGCCGATGCGGGCTCCGAGGAACGCCTTGGTGTCGCCGGACGGGATGAAGCAGATGTCGTGGCTGTCGGCCTTGTCGGCGACCGCCAGGCCTCGCCGTGCCGCCTCCTCGCGGATCGCGGACTTCGGGGTGTCCCCGATCGGGAACACCGCGTGGCGCAACTGCTCGGCGGTCAGCACCGCCAGCACGTAGGACTGGTCTTTGTCGTGGTCGACCGCGCGCCGCAACCGGCCGTCGGCCAACCGCGCGTAGTGCCCGGTGGCCAGCGCGTCGAATCCCAGCGCCAGCGCGCGGGCGGCCAGCGCCGAGAACTTGATCCGCTCATTGCAGCGCACACACGGATTCGGCGTCTCGCCGCGCGCGTAGGACTCGACGAAGTCGTCGATCACGTCCTCTTTGAAGCGGTCGGCGAAATCCCACACGTAGAACGGGATACCGAGCACATCGGCGACCCGGCGCGCATCGCCGGCATCCTCCTTGGAACAACAACCGCGGGATCCGGTGCGGAGCGTGCCTGGCGCCGTCGACAGCGCCAGATGCACCCCGACCACGTCGTGTCCGGCATCGACCATTCTGGCGGCGGCCACCGAGGAGTCCACGCCACCGCTCATCGCGACGAGCACCCGCATGGCTACTGCCGCCCCGAACTGGCCAGCGCGGCCGCTCGTGCACGTTCCACGGCGGCGGGCAGCACGTCGAGCACGGCGTCGACATCGGCGTCGGTGCTGGTGTGCCCGAGCGACAGCCGCAGCGAGCCGCGGGCACTGGCCGGATCGGCGCCCATCGCGGTCAGCACATGGGACGGCTGCGCCACCCCGGCTGTGCACGCCGACCCCGTTGAGCATTCGATTCCCTTGGCGTCCAGCAACATCAGCAGCGAATCGCCCTCGCAGCCGCGGAACGTGAAGTGTGCGTTGCCCGGTAACCGCCCCGGCCCCGTTGCACCGTTGACGTCGACGTCGTCGATGGTGTCGAGCACGCCGTCGATCAGCCTGTCGCGCAGCGCGCGGATCCGCTCGGCCGCGGTGTCCATTCCGTCGACGGCGACACGCGCGGCTGCGGCCATACCCATCACGCCGGCGACATCCTGTGTCCCCGAACGGACGTCACGCTCCTGACCTCCGCCGTGCAGCTGCGGAACGCACGCGGTCTCGCGGCGCAGCAGCAGTGCGCCCACACCGGTGGGGCCGCCAAACTTGTGCGCGGTGACGCTCATCGCCGACAGGCCGCTGGCGGCGAAGTCCACCGGCAGCTGACCGACCACCTGGATCGCATCGCTATGCATCGGTATGCTGAATTCACTTGCGACAGAGGCGATTTCAGAGACAGGCATGATGGTGCCGACCTCGTTGTTGGCCCACATCACCGAGATCAGCGCGACATCGGAGGGATCGCCGACCGCCGAACGCACGTCGGACGGATCGACGGCGCCGTACCGGTCGACCGGCAACCAGGTGACCTCGGCGTCCTCGTGCTCGACCAGCCACTCCACCGCGTCCAGCACCGCATGGTGCTCGACCGGGGTGGTGACGATCCGGCGCCGTTGCGGCGACGAACGGCGCCGCGCCCAGTAGATGCCCTTGATTGCGAGGTTGTCACTCTCGGTGCCACCGGCGGTGAAGATCACTTCCGACGGGCGCGCGCCCAGCAGCTGGGCCAGGGTCTCGCGGGACTCCTCCAGCCTGCGCCGGGCCATGCGCCCCGAGCCGTGCAGCGAGGCGGCGTTGCCCACCGTCGCCATGGCAACCGTCAAGGCCTCGATGGCGGCGGGGCGCATCGGGGTGGTGGCGGCGTGGTCGAGGTAGACCGGCGAAGACATAACCGTTCAAGGATAGCCGTCGCAGAATGGGCGGCCGCCATCGCGCTCAGGCCACCATGCAGTGACCCTCGGCGCAGTCGGAGATCGCCCGGCGGTCGAGTCCCGCCCCGCCGGGGGCGGCGAATCCGTCCCCGCCGCGGACGGCGGCCTCACAGCGGGCCGCCAGGTCACGGCGGTCGACGCCCGGCAGTTGCAGCGAGTCGACGTGGATGTGGCAGACGGTGCGGCGTGCGGTGATCACCCGCCTGATAGAGGTCAGCAACGTGTCGTCCCCCACGAAGGCCGGCACGGTGGACGCCCGGCCGTCCTTGTGCCGGTAACTGAGCCGCAGTGGCTGCACCGGGCGTCCCGCGTCGATCGCGGCCTGGAACATCGCCGGGCGGAACCGGCCGTAGCTCAGCCCGCACCAGGTGGTGCCTTCCGGAAACGCGACCACCGTGTCCCCTGCCCTGAGCCGATTGGCGACTGCGGCCACCACCGCCGGCAGCCGGCGCAACCGGGCCCGGTCGATCGGGATCACCTTCATGAGCCGGACGATCGGACCGAGCGCGGGCCAGTCGACGAGGTCGGCGCGGGCGACGAAGGAACCGGGCAGCACCGTCGCGATGGCGAAGACGTCCAGCCACGACACGTGCCCGCTGACCACCAGCACGCCCCGCAGGTTGCGTATCGGCCCTCCTGACACGGACATCCGCACACCGAGACTGCGGAGCATCAGCCGGCAGTACCCGCGCTGCAGATGCGACCGGCCGGGCAGCGGCAGTGCCAGCAGCCACACTCCGGCGAACAGCGTGGCTGCTGCGCAGACGCGCACCGTGGTGCGCACGGCGACCACCCAGCGCCGGCCGGGGCCGTCGGCTCCAGTGTGCACACACCGCGCGCCGCAGGTCGCGCGCTGCAGCCACGCGTGTTCGCGGGTCAGGTTCATGACCGCGTCCCGTCGGCGACCGCGGCCGAAGCCATCCCGACCGAGCGGAGCCGGCGCAGGTACCGCGTGTCGGCGTCCTGCTTGCCGAGCAGCGCGGGGAAGTCGCCGACGCCGAAATCCGGGTCGTGGGCGGGTTCGCCGCACACCTGGGCGCCCAATCTCAGATATCCGCGCATCAGGGCCGGCACCGACAACCGGGCGGGTGGGTCGATCTCGTCGAGGGTGCGACCGTCGACCATCACGGGCCGGTACGGGTACACGGTGTGTTCGGCGGGCGCGGCGTGCCGGCGGTTGACGAAGTCGCGCACGCCGCGCAGGTGGCTGCCGGCCGGGCTGCGACCGGCGGGATCCGCGACGGGCACCGAGACGCATCCGGCCACGTAGTCGTAGCCACTGCGGTCCAGGTAGGCGAGGATGCCCGCCCACATCAGCAGCACCACGGCGCCGTTGCGGTGTCCCTCACGCACCACAGCGCGGCCCATTTCGACCAGCGAGGGCCGGAGCGGGTCGAGTGCGGTGACGTCGAACTCGGTCGCCGTGTACAGCCCGCCTGCGGCGATCGCACCGGGCGGCGGCAGCATCCGGTAGCAGCCGACCAGTTCGCCGGTGGCGTCGTCGCGGACGAGCAGATGATCGCAGTATTCGTCGAACCGGTCGGCGTCCAGACCGCCGGAATTGCCGTCGCCGGCGAGCGCGAAGCCGGGCTCGGTGCTGAACACGTCGTAGCGCAACCGCTGCGCGGCCTCGATGGAGTCGCCGTCGGTGCACAACAGCAGGCTGTAGCGGGGCGTGGACGGGGCGGATCCGCGCTGCGCGTGATCGATGTCGTCGGGGGCGATGAGTACAGAAGCAGTGCTCATGGCGCCACGCTCGTGCAGCCGCCTCTCGTCAGGGCGTCCAGCGCGTGTCGTGTCCGTGAGCGCCAGGTGACGTCTTGGCCCGTTCAGCCCGCCGTCGGCCGGGCGTCGAACCGAACGGTGCCCAGCACGGCGCCGTCGCCGGTGACCAAGCTCGTGTCGTCGACGGGAGTGCCGAAGTACGTGGACCGCGGATCGACGACGACCGTCTTGTCGGCACCCCGCCCGGCCAATACCGTGCGCGCCAGGTCGGCGAACGAGATCTTCTCCGGCCCGCCGACGTTCACGACCCCGTTGACGGGCGCGGCGACGGCGACGCGGACCACCTCGAGGGCGACGTCATCGGCGGCGATCGGCTGGATCCGGGCATCCGGCACCCGCACCTCGTCGCCGTCCTGCATCGAGCCGACGATCGCGTCGGCGAACTCCTGAAACTGGGTGGCGCGCACGATGCTGAAGGGCAGACCGGATGTGGCGATCGTCTCCTCCTGCACGACTTTTGCGCGCATATAGCCACTCGCGGGCAGTCCGTCGGCGCCGACGATCGACAGCGCGACGTAGTGCCGGACACCCGAATCCCGGGCGGCGTTGACCAGGTTCGCCGAGGACCGGGTGAAGAAATCCATCACCGGGTCGTCGTCGAACGACGGGGAATTGGTGACGTCGACGAGGACGTCGGCGCCGGTGAGGGCCTCGGTGAGGCCCTCGCCGGTGAGCACGTCGGCCCCCGACGAACGCGATGCCGCCACGACGTCGTGACCGTCGCGCTGCAGCAGGTCGACCACCTTCGAGCCGATGAGGCCGGTGGCCCCGACAACTGAAATCCTCATGGGTCAATACTGACCCTCGGCTACCTGTGAGGGAACCCGCGGTGTCCAACCCACCAGACACAAAATCGCACGTCCGCGAGGCGAAACGTGCGATTTTGTGTCTGCTCGCGCAGCGGAACTCAGCCCTTGCGGGCCTTCACCGCGTCGGTCAGCTGCGGCGTCACCTTGAACAGGTCACCGACGATGCCGAGGTCGGCGATCTCGAAGATCGGCGCTTCCTCGTCTTTGTTGACCGCGATGATGGTCTTCGAGGTCTGCATGCCGGCGCGGTGCTGGATCGCCCCGGAGATGCCCAAGGCGATGTACAGCTGCGGCGACACGGTCTTACCGGTCTGGCCGACCTGGAACTGGCCAGGGTAGTAACCCGAGTCGACCGCGGCACGCGAGGCGCCCACCGCGCCACCGAGCGAGTCCGCGAGATCCTCGACGATGCCGAAGTTCTCGGCACTGCCGACGCCACGGCCGCCCGACACCACGACGGTGGCCTCGGTGAGCTCCGGACGGTCGCCGGCCACCGCAGGCTCTCGCGAGGTGATCTTGGTGGCGTTCTCGGCCGGGGCGGGCACGTCGACGTTGACGACCTCTCCTGCACCGTCGGCAGGCTGGGCCTCGACGGAACCGGGGCGCACGGTGATGATCGGGGTGTCCCCGACGGCCTCGGCCTCGACGGTGAAGGCACCACCGAAGATCGAGTGGATGCCCTTGCCGCCCTCCTTGACCTCGACGACGTCGCTCAGGATGCCCGAGCCGATGCGGGCCGCGAGCCGACCTGCGATCTCCTTGCCGTCAGCACTGGACGCCAGCAGCACCGCCGCCGGCGTGGCGGACTCGGCCAGCGCGGCCAGCACGTCCACGTACGGGGTGATCAGGTAGTTCTCGGCGTCGTCGGACTCGGCGACGTAGATCTTCGCCGCACCGGCCGACTTCAGGCCGTCGATCAGGCCCTCGGCGGTGCCCGGCTTGCCGACCACGACGGCGGCGGGTTCACCGAGCGCGCGGGCGGCGGTGATCAGTTCGGAGGTGACCTTTTTCAGCGCACCTTCAGCGTGCTCGGTGAGCACAAGTACTTCAGCCATGGGTTCGTTTGCCTCTATGTCTGTCTGTCGATGGGAAGGTTCTAGATGATTTTCTGGGCAACCAGGTACTCGGCGATCTTGGTGCCGCCGTCGCCCTCGTCGGTGACCTTCTCGCCCGCGGTCTTGGGCGGCTTCGGCGTCGAGGACAGCACCTTCGACCCGGCGTTGGCCACGCCTACCTCGTCACTCTCGACGCCGATGTCGGCCAATGTCAGCTTGGTGACTTCCTTCTTCTTCGCGGCCATGATGCCCTTGAAGGACGGGAAGCGGGGTTCGTTGATCTTCTCGTTCACGCTGACCACGGCCGGCAGCGAGGCCTCGAGGGTGAAGACACCGTCGTCGGTCTCACGCTCGGCGGTGACCTTGCCGTTCTCGACGGTCAGCTTGCGCACGTGGGTCAGCTGCGGCAGGCCGAGGTACTCGGCGATGATCGCCGGTACGGCGCCGCCGGTGCCGTCGGTGGCCTCGTTGCCCGCGAGCACCAGCTCGGTGCCCTCGATGGTGCCCAGCGCGCGAGCCAGCGCCCAGCCCGTCTGGACCATGTCGGAGCCGTGCATGCCCTCGTCGACCAGGTGCACGGCCTTGTCGGCGCCCATCGACAACGCCTTGCGGATCGCCTCGGTGGCCCGCTCGGGACCGGCCGTCAGGACCGTGACCGTGCTGTCGCCGCCCTCGCGCTCCTTGATCAGGAGTGCCTCTTCGACGGCGCGCTCGTTGATCTCGTCGAGCACAGCGTCGGCGGCCTCCCGGTCCAGGGTGTAGTCACCGTCGGACAACTTGCGCTCAGACCATGTGTCTGGGACCTGTTTGATCAGGACCACGATGTTCGTCATGACTCTGGTTCGTCCTCCTCGAAAGGGGCCGGTGGTCGACCCGCCATACCACGATTGCCGCAGGCACCACGATGTTACCAGCGGGTAACTTTGGGTGCTTCGCACGAACACCATAGCTGGTCGATGTTTGCGTTCAGTCAGGGCGGCGATCAGATGGTGCTCACGAAGAGTTCGCCATCGGTCGGTTACGGGTTAGCCTGCCTTGCAATGAGCGCATCTGTTACCAGCGGTCCGGTCGGCGAGCCGGTCCCCATGGCATTGACCGGCGAGCGGACCGTCCCCGGGGTTGCCGAGGAGAACTACTGGTTCCGCCGCCACGAGGTGGTGTACCGCCGGCTGGTCGAGCGGTGCCGTGACCGTGACGTGCTGGAGGCCGGCTGCGGCGAGGGATACGGCGCGGACCTGATCGCCGACGTCGCCCGTTCGGTGATCGGCCTGGACTACGACGAGTCGGCGGTGGCGCACGTGCGGGCGCGCTATCCCCGCGTCGACATGCGCCACGGCAACCTCGCCGAGTTGCCGTTGCCGACGGCCTCGGTCGACGTGGTGGTGAACTTCCAGGTGATCGAACACCTTTGGGATCAGGGCCAGTTCGCGGCCGAGTGCGCCAGGGTCCTGCGCCCCGGCGGGGTGCTGCTCATGTCCACGCCCAACCGCATCACGTTCTCCCCCGGTCGGGACACCCCGGTCAATCCCTTCCACACCCGCGAACTCAACGCCGCCGAGCTCACCGAGCTTCTGGAAGGAGCCGGTTTCACGATGGAGGCGATGCTCGGGGTCTTCCACGGGCGCCGCCTCGCCGAGATCGACGCCCGGCACGGCGGTTCGGTCATCGACGCACAGATCGAGCGGGCGCTGGCCGACGCGCCGTGGACTGCAGAACTGCTCGCGGACATCGAATCGGTCACGATCGACGACTTCGACCTGGTGCAGGCGACGGCCGGCGAAACCGGGCGACACATCGACGACAGCCTCGACTTGGTGGCTATAGCGGTGCGGCCGTGAGCGGAGCGAACAAAGCACCGGAGAGCGGAGCGAACAAAGCACCGGAGAGCGGAGCGAACAAAGCACCGGAGAGCGGAGCGAACAAAGCACCGGTACCCGGGCTGTTCACTCTGGTGCTGCACACGCACCTGCCGTGGCTGGCTCATCACGGCCGCTGGCCGGTCGGCGAGGAGTGGCTGTACCAGTCGTGGTCGGCGTCCTATCTGCCCCTGGTGCGGGTGCTGCGCACGCTGGCCGCCGAGGACCGCCGCCATCTGATCACCCTCGGTGTCACACCGGTGGTCGCCGCGCAGCTCGACGACCCGTACTGCCTGCAGGGCATGCAGCACTGGCTGGCCAACTGGCAGCTGCGTGCGCTCGAGGCGGCGACCATGCGCACCGCGGCGGGGACCTCGCCGGCCTCGGATCGGAAAGCCTTGCGCCGGTTCGGTTCCCGCGAGCACGCCGAGGCCGAGCGTGAGCTCGGCGAGTTTGACTCGCTGTGGCGTCACGGCGCCAGCCCGGTGTTCCGGGAGCTTCTCGACGGTGAGGTCGTCGAGCTACTCGGCGGACCGTTGGCCCATCCGTTCCAGCCGCTGTTGAACCCTCGGCTGCGCGAGTTCGCGCTGCGCGAAGGCTTGGCCGACGCCGGACATCGGTTCGCGCACACGCCGGCCGGCATCTGGGCGCCGGAGTGTGCCTATGCGCCGGGCATGGAGACCGGTTACGCCGCGGCGGGCGTGGGCCACTTCATGGTGGACGGGCCGTCGTTGCGCGGCGACACCGCGCTGGGCAGGCCGGTCGGCGATTCCGGCGTCGTCGCTTTCGGCCGCGATCTGCAGGTCAGCTACCGCGTGTGGTCGCCGCGGTCCGGCTATCCGGGTCACGCCGCCTACCGCGACTTCCATACTTACGACCACGCCACCGGCCTCAAACCCGCCCGGGTGACCGGCCGCAATGTGCCGTCGGAGGACAAGGCGCCGTATGACCCGGCCCGTGCTGATGCCGCGGTCGACGTCCATGTCGCTGATTTCGTGGAGACGGTGCGCCGGCGTCTGCAGTCCGAGAGCGAGCGGATCGGCAGGCCCGCACATGTGGTCGCCGCCTTCGACACCGAGTTGTTCGGCCACTGGTGGTACGAGGGCCCGGTCTGGCTGGAGCGGGTGTTGCGGGCACTGCCTGCCGGCGGTGTGCGGGTCGGAACACTCTCGGACGCGATCGCCGAAGGCTATGTCGGCGAGCCGGTGGAACTCCCGCCCAGCTCGTGGGGTTCGGGCAAGGACTGGCAGGTGTGGTCGGGTGAGAAGGTGGCCGATCTGGTGCACCTGAACAACGAGGTCGTCGACACGGCGCTGAGCACCGTCGACAAGGCACTGGCCCGCGGCGCATCGTTGGATGCCGCCGCCCCAAGGGATTTCGTGGCCGATCAGATCCTGCGCGAGACCTTGCTGACGGTGTCGAGCGACTGGCCGTTCATGGTCAGCAAGGACTCCGCGGCCGACTATGCGCGCTACCGCGCCCACCTCCATGCACACGCCACGCGCGAGATCGCGGCGGCGGCGGCCTCGGGCCGCGACGAACAGGCGCAGCGGCTGGCCGAGGGCTGGAACCGTGCCGACGGGCTGTTCGGAGCACTCGACGCCCGGAGGTTGCCCACCGAATGAACATGAAGATCCTGCTGGTGTCGTGGGAATACCCGCCGGTGGTGATCGGCGGGCTCGGCCGCCACGTGCACCATCTGGCCACCGAACTCGTCGCGGCCGGCCACGAGGTCGTGGTGCTCAGCCGGCGTCCGACCGGAACGGATCCGCAGACCCATCCGACCACCGACGAGGTCCACGAAGGGGTGCGGGTGATCGCGGCCGCCGAGGATCCGCACGAGTTCACCTTCGGCACCGACATGATGGCCTGGACCCTGGCGATGGGTCACGCGATGATCCGCGCCGGTCTGGTGCTGGCCGACTGGCGGCCCGACCTCGTCCACGCGCACGACTGGCTGGTCGCCCATCCCGCTGTCACCCTCGCCCAATTCTTCGATGTGCCTTTGGTTTCCACGATCCACGCCACCGAGGCGGGGCGACACTCCGGTTGGGTCTCGGGCGCGGTGAGCCGTCAGGTGCACGCGCTGGAATCGTGGCTGGTCCAGGATACGGACTCGCTGATCACCTGTTCGGCGTCGATGCGCGAGGAGATCACCACCCTGTTCGGACCCGAGCTCGCCGAGATCTCGGTGATCCCCAACGGGATCGACACCGACGGTTGGCCTTTCGCGACCCGCCGGCCCCACCCCGGACCGGCGGAACTGCTGTACTTCGGCCGCCTCGAGTACGAGAAGGGCGTCCACGACGCCATCGCGGCGCTGCCGCGGATCCGCCGCACCCATCCCGGCACCACGCTGACCATCGCCGGTGACGGCACGCAACTGAACTTCCTGACCGAGCAGGCGCGCAAACACAAGGTGTTCAAGGCGACGAATTTCATCGGCCGCGTTGACCATTCAGAACTGCTGCAGTTGCTGCACCGGGCCGATGCGGCGGTGCTGCCGTCGCATTACGAGCCGTTCGGAATCGTCGCGCTCGAAGCGGCCGCGACCGGCACGCCGCTGGTGACCTCCACCGCGGGCGGACTCGGCGAGGCGGTCATCGACGGGGTGACGGGTGTGTCCTATCCGGCCGGTGATGTGGCGGCATTGGCCACCGCGGTGCGCACGCTGCTCGATGATCCGGCGGCGGCCCAGCGGAGGGCGATCGCGGCGAGGGAACGCCTCACGTCGGACTTCGCGTGGCACACCGTGGCGGCCGAGACCGCACAGGTGTACCTGGCGGCCAAGCGTGCCGAGCGCAGGCCCCAGCCCCGGCGACCGATCGTGGAACGGCCGCTGCCCGACCGGTGACGCGCCGAACTCGCATTCCTTGCGGTCGCTGGTGCGGAACGGCCGCGTGGAATGCGGTTTCGGCGGACTAGCGGGAGGCCTTCTTGCGTTCGATGTCGGCTAGCGCCGCGGCCAGTTCGGCCCGCTCGGCCGCCGACGTCTCCCACGACAGCTTGCGGTTCTTGACGACCTTGCCGGGTGCGCCAACGACGATCGAGTAGTCCGGGATCTCACCCTTGACCACCGCGTGGGCACCCAGTACGCATCCGCGGCCGATGCTGGTGCCGCGCAGCACGGTGACCTTGGCGGCCAGCCAGGTGTCCGGGCCGATCCGCACCGGGCTCTTCACGATGCCTTGATCCTTGATCGGTAGTTCGATGCTGTCCATCTTGTGGTCGAAATCGCAGACGTAGCACCAGTCGGCCATCAGCACGGAATCACCGAGCTCGATGTCGAGGTAGGTGTTGATGACGTTGTCGCGGCCGAGCACCGTCTTGTCCCCGATGCGCAGCGATCCCTCGTGGCAGCGGATCGTGTTCTTGTCGCCGATGTGCACCCAGCGCCCGATCTCCATCTGCGCGAGTTCCGGCGTGCACTGAATCTCGACGTTCTTGCCGAGGAACACCATGCCGCGGGTGATGACGTGCGGATTGGCCAGCTTGAATTTCAGCAGTCGCCAGTACCGCACCAGGTACCACGGGGTGTAGGCGCGGTTGGCCAGGACCCATTTCAGCGAGGCGAGCGTGAGGAAATCGGCCTGGCGAGGGTCCCGTAGACGGGATCCCCGCCAGCGCTTGTGCAGCGGCGCTCCCCACATCGTTGTCATGGCCGGAGAGCCTACGCGCCCGCCCGTGACATTCCCGGGTCGCTCCGCTCCCGCCCTCCGAAAGGGTCAACGGTTACCCTCACGTGGGCTCGATGTACACCGCGATCAGAAGGGATCCCGTGCTCCGGCGAATCATCGCATTGGCCTCGACGGCGCTGATCGCAGGTGCGCTGGCTGGGTGCGGCAACACCGACTCCTGGGTAGAGGCCCGTGCCGCCACCGGCTGGTCAGCACAGTATGCCGACGCCGCAAACAGCAGCTCCTCCCCCGTCACCGGGGCCGACACGCTGCGTCTGGAGTGGGCGCGGTCGGTCAAGGGTGAGCTCGGCGCGCAGGTGGCGCTCGGCTCGGGCAACTACCTGGCGGCCAACGGGCAGACCAGGGCGGGTTGCTCGCTGATGGTGTGGGAGACCGACAACCGCGGCAGGCAACGCTGGTGCACCCGCCTGGTGCAGGGCGGCGGCTTCGCCAGCCCGCTGTTCGACGGATTCGACAATCTCTACATCGGCCAGCCCGGCGCCATCCTGTCCTTCCCGACCACCCAGTGGGTCCGCTGGCGCCAGCCGGTGATCGGCATGCCCATGACGGCCCGCATCCTCAACCCCGGGCGCCTGCTCGTGGTCACCCATCTGGGGCAGGTGCTGGTGTTCGACGCCCACCGCGGCACCGTCACCGGCACGTCACTGGATCTGGTCGCCGGGGTGGACCCGACCGACTCGGAGCGCGGGTTGCAGGACTGCCGGCTGGGCGGGCCGCGGTGCCCGGTGGCCGCCGCCCCGGCCTACTCGGAGGCCGCCGGCATGGTGGTGCTGACGCTCTGGGAGCCGGATGCGGACAAACCGATGCTGGTCGGTCTGCGCTATCAGCCCGGTCAGACCCCGCAGCTCAGTCGCGCATGGACCAGTGACGCCGTCGGCGGCGGCCCGCTGGCCAGCCCGGTGCTGTCCCCGGACGGGTCGACGGTGTACGTCAGCGGCCGCGACGAAAGACTGTGGGCGCTCAACGTCGACGACGGCAGTGCGAAGTGGTCGGTTCCGATGGACTACCTGGCCCAGACCCCGCCGTCGGTGACGCCCGGTGGGCTCATCGTCGCCGGGGGCGGGCCGGGGTCACGGCTGACTGCGGTGCGCGACACCGCCGAAGAGGGCGAGGTGCTCTGGACCCGCGACGACGTGTCACCCCTGACCACCTCCAGCCTGACCGGGGTCGGCTATACCGTGGTGCGCGACGGCGAGGACACCGACGAGCGGCCTGCCGGGCTGGCGCTGCAGGTGTTCAGCCTCGGCGACGGCGCGACCCTGCACACCCATCCACTCCCGAACGCGACCGGATGGCCGGTCGGCGTGTCGGTGGGTCATGACCGCCGCGTCGTCACGGCCACCAGCGCCGGGCAGGTCTACGGCTTCGCGCCTGCGTGAGCGGAGCTGCTAACGCAGGCGTCACGGTCCGGAAATACCGACCTTGCGCAGTGATGCGAACATGCACACTCAGATGACCCGGACAAGCCGACGAACCAATAGGTAGAGGGGACGCATATGTCCGAATTCCTGAGCGCATTCAACGACCTGGTCTGGCATGAGACCCTCGTCTACCTCTGTCTTGCCGCGGGCGTCTACTTCTCGATCAGATCGCGCTTTGTGCAGGTGCGCCAAGTCCCTGAGATGGTCCGGCTCATGCTCAAGGGCGAGAAATCGCCGTCAGGGTGTCCAGTTTCCAGGCGCTGACGATGTCTCTGGCCGGGCGGGTCGGCACCGGCAACATCGCCGGCGTGGCCACCGCGATAGCGTTCGGCGGGCCCGCCTACTACTTCAGCACCGCGTTGTCCCACACCGCCGCAGCGGGAGCGATGAAGGCCTACGGCTTCGTCTTCGCGGCCGTCACGCTGCTGGCGATGGGTCTGCTGCTGCCCGGCGTGCAGTCCAACTCGATGGCGTCGGCGATGAACTCCGCGTGGGGTTTCTCGAAATGGTGGGTTGCGGTCGGCATAGTGATCGTGCTGGCCTTCGTCATCATCGGCGGGGTGAAGCGGATCGCGACGTTCGCGTCGATCGTGGTGCCGTTCATGGCGGTCACCTACATCGTGCTGGCGCTGATCGTCGTGCTGATGAACGCCGGTGACATTCCGGAGATCATCGGCTTGATCTTCTCCAGTGCGTTCGGCGTCGACGCGGGGTTCGGCGCGATCATCGGTGCAGCGGTGATGTGGGGCGTCAAACGCGGAATCGATTCGAACGAGGCGGGTCAGGGCACCGGTCCGCACGCCGCGGCAGCAGCGGAGGTGTCACACCCGGCCAAACAGGGGCTCGTGCAGGCGTTCGCGGTCTACGTCGACACCCTGTTCGTCTGCTCGGCGACCGGCTTCCTGATCTTGTCCACCGGCGCCTACCGGGTGTTCGAGGGTGAGAGCGCCGACGGTGCGGTGCTCAGCGAGGGCGGCAGTATCCTGCCCGCCGACGCCGAGGTGGGCCCGACGTTCGCCCAGGTAGGCTTCGACACCCTGTGGAGCGGGGCGGGCTCCAGTTTCATCGCGGTCTCGCTGGCGTTCTTCTGCCTGACCACGATCATCGCCTACTACTACATGGCCGAGACCAACCTGCGCTTCCTTCTGGGCAACGCCGCCACCGTCGACATTCCCTACCTTCGGAGCACGGTCGGATCGACGGCCACGATGTTGCTGCAGGCGCTGATCCTGGTGTCGGTGACGATCGGCGCCGTCTCGACCGCCTCGGAGGCGTGGACGCTCGGTGACATCGGCGTCGGCCTGATGGCGTGGCTGAACATCATCGGCATCCTGATCCTGCAGCAGCCCGCCTACAAAGCGCTGTGGGACTACGAAAAGCAGAAGAAGCAAGGTCTGGATCCCAGGTTCGATCCGGTCGCCCTGGGCATCAGGAACGCGACGTTCTGGGAGAACTACGACCCCGCCACCGGCAGGGACAAGCAGCCGACCGTCACCGGGGGCTGACGGGTGTCTCCAGCGCCAGCATCGGAGCGACCGCGCTGCGCGGGACGGTGGCCTGCAGCGCGCCGCCGGCACCGGGCATGATCTCGCCCTGACCGAAATAGAAGATCAGCGAATCGTCGGTGATCGCGAACTCTTGGTACTTCGCCGGATCGAGCCCGTCGGCCGCTGAGATCGGCGCGTCGACGCCAAGCTGGCGGGAGATGTCGGCCTGCACTATCGGGAAGATCGCGTCCAGTGGCTTGCTGTCCGCCTTGAAGAGCGTGTCGAAGGTGATCGGGGCCTTCTTCGCCACGTCCCAGTTGAACGCCTTGAACCAGGTCTGCGGGTGCGCGCCGCCGACATTCTCGTAGACCTCGAATACCACGCTGCGGGTGCCGCCGTCGTCGCGCCCGGTCCGGTAACCGGTTCCCCGGGCGTCGAGGACGTAGGGCAGATTCCACGAACCCGGCATCTCCGAGACGTTGACGAAGCCATCTCGGGTCTGCCTCAGATAGTCGACGAGCGCCCGCTGGTCGGGATAGTCGGCCGGGAACGTGTAATCCAGTCGATAGGTGGGGTTCTCGGCGTGCACGTGGCAGATCTGGTCGGCGTCGACGGTGCCGCCCAGCTCCGCGCAGGCCGACTGGGCCGCGGCCGTGGGTGCGGCCACCAGGCCCACCGAGAGACCGGCGGCCGTCAAAGCAGCGGCTAAGATGCGCATCGTCGGACGTCCTCGTGATCGGCGCCTCGTGGACTCGGCGCATGGCGAACTGATAGGGCCAGGGTACGTGAGCTTTCAGCGTGACGGACGACATATGAATGCCGTTGCCCGGCTTGCCACCCCGGAACCCAGCCGGGTGATGACCACGCTCACATGAGCGTCCCCGCGCAGCCGCAGCCGACTGCGCAACACGTCCGGATCGACGGCGACACCGCGGACGAGGATTTCGACAGCTCCGGCGGCGTGGCGCGAAAGCGCCTGCCGCAGGTGTCGTTCGCTGAACGCCACCTGCTCCAGGACCTCGAAGCCGCGCTGACCGTCGGGTAACCGGTCGCCGGACAGGTAGGCAATGTCGCGGTCGAGCTGCCAGAGCCCGTGCCGCGCCGCGTACTGGCGCACCAGTCCAGAGCGCACCACCGCGCCGTCGGGGTCGACGATCCACCGCCCCGCCGGCGCCACCGCGCACTCCCCGGGATCGGTGTCGGTGAGCTGTTCTCCGGTGTCCAGGACGGTCGCTCGCCGCCGCACGCCTGCCGCCAGTCCCCGTGACCACAGGCATGCCTCGCGGACACTTCCTCCCAGCGATGTCACCTCGATCTCGCCTTCGAAGCCGAGCTCGGCGAGAACCGCGAAATCGACTCCAGGGGCGCACTTCACGACGTGGTCGCGGTGGCGCAGCACGTCGAGCAGCTCGTCCAGCGCAGGCACGTAACCACGCGGAGCGAACCGCCTCCTGGCGCCGCTGCGCCGCGCCGGGTCGACGACGACGACCGCGTCGGCGGTGACCGGCGCGAGCGCGTCGGCCCGGCACAGCGGCACGGTGGCGCCCACGTTGTGCCGGGCCATCGCCAGCCGTACCGGGTCGATGTCGCTACCCAGTACGAAGTCGGCCCGATTGCGAAGCGCGGCAAGCTCACTGCCGATCGAACAGGTGGCGTCGTGCACCGTTCTGCCGGACAGCCTGCGCGCCCGATGTTCGGCGACCGGTGCTGCCGTGGCCTGCTGCAGCGCGTCGTCGGTGAACAACCAGTCCGCCGCATCGGCGAACTTCGCGACTGCTTTGCGCCGCAGTCTGACGGTCTCCACCAGCACCGCCGTCCGGTCACCGAAACGGCTTCTGGCCGAGGCGATATCCGCTACCAACGATGAGTCGGTCAGCGCGTGGCGGGACACCTCGGCCAGGGCCTGCCGGCCGGTGCCACTGCGCAGGTAGGCCACATCGGAAAGGCCGAACTCTACGACGGTTTGACCCCGGTCACCATGACGTTGTAGAACCAGCCCTTCGGCACCACACGGCGCCAAACGTTGGCGTCCACCCAGGACAGCGTGGTCCAGCTTCCGAAGGCGAATTTCGCCCAGCCCCAACCCAACCGGCCCGGCGGCACGGCCGCCTCGAAGGTACGGACCGGCCAGCCCAGCATCGCGGCGGTGAATTCCTCGCTGGCCGTGCGGACTTCGACCGCTCCGGCGTTGGCGGCCATCCGCTCCAGGTCGGCGGGATCGAAGGTGTGCAGATCGACCACGGCCTCGAGTGCGGCCGCCCGCGACGACTCGTCGAGCTCGGCCTGCGGCCTGCGCCAGCCGGCCAGCATCGGCAGCTTGGTGACGTTGGTCGCGACGCGCCACGTCAGCGTCGACAGCTCACGGGCATACCGGTTACCGACTGTGGTGGGCTCCCCCGCGAACACGAACCGCCCCCCGGGCTTGAGCACCCGCACGACCTCACGCAGCGACAGCTCCACGTCGGGAATGTGGTGCAGCACGGCGTGGCCGACCACCAGGTCGAAGGTGTTGTCCTCGTACGGGATGCCCTCGGCGTCGGCGACGCGGCCGTCGATGTCCAGTCCCAGCGACTGACCGTTGCGGGTGGCGACCTTGACCATCCCCGGCGAAAGGTCCGTCACCGATCCGCGACGCGCAACCCCGGCCTGGATCAGGTTGAGCAGAAAGAAGCCTGTCCCGCAGCCCAGCTCGAGGGCCCGATCGTAGGGCAGCTCGCGCTGCACCTCCTCGGGCACCGCGGCGTCGAACCGGCCGCGGGCGTAGTCGACGCAGCGCTGGTCGTAGGAGATGGACCACTTCTCGTCGTAGGTTTCGGCCTCCCAGTCGTGGTAGAGCACCTGGGCCAGCTTGGTGTCGTGCATCGCGGCTTCGACCTGCTCTTTGGTCGCGTGGGGCTGCGGAGCCGGGACGGCGACATCAGAGTAGGCGCCGGGTTCCTTCGTTTCCGTCATGCAGGGCAGCCTAACGTCCGTCGGCGCCGGTGCTCTCATCGCGGGTGAACGACCACTTCGCGGCTGCCAGCACCTCGGCCGGGTAGTCGGTGAAGCGACCGGCCCAGGCCCGCGCCGCGTCGTAGACGCCGTCCGGGGCCACCATCTCGTCGATCAGGCCGAGCGCCAGCGCCTCCCGGGCATCGACGAACCGGCCGCTGAACACGAGATCCCTGGCCTTGCTCTGGCCGATCGCGCGGGCCAGGCGCGCGGCGCCGGTGCCGGTGGGCGCCCGGCCGGCCAGGATCTCCGTCGCCCCGAACTTCACGTTGTCCCCGCTCACCCGCCAGTCGGCCGCCAACGCCAGCGTCAGCCCGGCGCCGAGCGCATAACCGGTGATCGCGGCCACGGTCGGCTTGGGCAGGTTCACCAGCGCCTCGAGCGCGTCGACGGCGACCCGTTCCGCGGCTGCGGCCTCCTCGGCGGACAACGTGTTCAGTTCCGGCATGTCCTCCCCGGCCGAGAAGATCTCATGGCCGCCGAACAGGATCACCGCCGACACCTCGGGCCGGGCCCCCAGGTCGGCTGCGGCTTCGGTGAGCTCCCGATACACCTGGCGGGTCAGCGCGTTCGTCGGCGGCCGGGACACCAGCAGCGTGGCGATCCGCTGCCCGTCGCCGGGGGCCAGGACCGTGCTGACGAACTCCGTCACGCGAGCGGCGCCCCGTCGGTGTAGCCCTGCGGAGCCCGCCGGTTGCGCGCCGCGTTGTAGCGCTCACCGTCGAAGAACTCGATCTCCCAGTTCCCGCCGTTGCGGGCGGCGAGCGAGGGTTCGATGGCGACGATCTTGCGTTCCACGGCGAGCACCTCGGACACGGTGCGCCCGTTCAGCGCGTCGAGCTGCGTCCACGTCGGCGGCAGCAGAAAGCTGCGGCCGTCGGCGAAGTCGTCGAGGGCGGCCTGCGGGGTCACCCAGTCGGCCTTGTCGGTTTCGGTGTTGTCGCCGTCGGCGCGCTGCCCCTGAGGCAGCGCTCCCACGAAGAAGTAGGTGTCGTAACGGCGGGTGCGCTCCTCCTTGGGAGTGACCCAGTTCGCCCACGGCCGCAGCAGATCGGCGCGCAGCACCAGCTTCTCCGAGCGCAGGAACTCACCGAACGACAGCGACTTGTTCTCCAGCGCCGCCCGCTGCTCGCGGTACACCGAGGCATCGTCGACCAGCAGGTCCGGATCGTCGGCCGCGCCGGCGAACAGCACGCCGGACTCTTCGAAGGTCTCGCGCGCGGCGGCGCACACGAGCGCCTCGGCGAGTTCGGGATCCACGTTGAATCGCTCGGCCCACCAGTTGCGGTCCGGACCGTGCCAGGCGACGTCGGCGTTGCGGTCCCGGTCGTCGACGCCCCCGCCGGGGAACACCATCACCCCGGCGACGAAGTCCATCGCCGAGTGCCTGCGCATCAGGAAGATCTTGATGCCCTCAGGCGTGTCGCGCACCAGCATCACGGTCGCGGCGGGGCGGGGCACCAGCGGGTCGGGGTCGGTCATGCACGTCTCCTGTGGGCGGCGCGGCTACGGGTGCGGCGGGCGAAATAGCGTCCGTCGATGTAGTCCAGCGCGATGGACTGGCCGAAGGCCTTGGACAGATTCTCGGCGGTCAGCACATCGCTGAGGAGTCCGGAGTCAACCACTTTGCCTTCGGACAGAATCAGGCAGTGGGAGAAGCCCGGCGGGATCTCCTCGACGTGATGGGTGACCAGCACCAGCGCCGGGGCATCGGGATCGGCGGCCAGATCGCTCATCCGCGCCACCAGCTCCTCCCGGCCGCCCAGATCGAGCCCTGCGGCCGGCTCGTCGAGCAACAGCAGCTCCGGGTCGGTCATCAGGGACCGCGCGATCAGTACCCGCTTGCGCTCGCCCTCCGACAGCGTCCCGAACGTGCGCTCGGCGAGGTGCTCGGCGCCGACGCTCTCCAGCATGTCGACGGCCTGCACGTAGTCCACCTCGTCGTATTCCTCGCGCCACCGCCCCAGCACCGCGTAGCCCGCGGACACCACGAGATCCCGCACCATCTCGTCGTCGGGAACCCGCTGGGACAGCGCCGCGCTGCTCAGCCCGACGCGCGAACGCAGTTCCGACATGTCGACGCGGCCGAGCCGCTCCCCCAGGACATACGCGGTGCCCGACGAGGGGTGCTCCATCGCGGCCGCCATGCGCAGCAACGAGGTCTTGCCCGCCCCGTTCGGCCCGATCACCACCCAGCGTTCGTCGAGTTCCACCGACCAGGTCACCGGGCCCACCAGCAACCGCCCGTTGCGGCGCAGGGTGACGTTGGCGAAGTCGATCAGCAGGTCGGGGTCGGCTTCCGGCACCGGATCCTGCACGGCATCGGAGCGGTCGTCGACTGGCACCCGACCATCGTAGTCAGCTCGAAATCGCCCGCCCGTCGCCGCCGTTGAGGACGACCCGATCGGCCACCGCGGCGGTGCCCGCATCCCGTTCGGCGATGCGCCGGCCGGTCCCCGGACGCGGCGATTCGACCCGGGCCCATCCGCTGGCCGCCAGTACCCGCCGCGGCGTCAGCCGCAGAAACAGTTGCACCAGCGGACCGATACCGAACGCGTAGACGAGCGTGCCGATGCCGACCGTGCCGCCGAGACCCAACCCACCGCCAGCACCGTGACTTCGATGCCGGTCCGGATCAGGCGCACCGACCGGCCTGTGCGCACGACCAGACCGGTCATGAGGCCGTCGCGCGGTCCGGGACCGAGCCCGGCGCCGATGTAGAGCACGGTGCTCAGTGCGTTGAGGACGACCGCGGTGCCCAGAAGCGTCGCGCGCACGGGCAGAGACTCCGGTGCCGGAATGAGCCACAGCGCGACGTCGACGCTGACCGCGATCACGACCACGTTGGCGACGGTGCCGATCCCGGGCCGGTTGCGCAGCGGGATCCAGGCCAGCAGCACCACCACGCCGGTCACCGCCGAGGCGGTCCCGATGCTCATGCCGGTCCGCTCCGACAAGCCCTGATGGAACACGTCCCACGGGTCCAGGCCGAGGCCGCTGCGGACCATCATCGCCATCGACACGCCATAACCGCACAACCCGGCGAGCAGCGCCGCGCCTCGCAGTGCTGCGCGCGGGACCGCCGCCACTACGCGTGGTCCGGGAAGTGCATTCGGATCGCGTCCAGCTCACTGCGCACGCGTCGGGCGTCGGAATCGCGCTCGTCGACGGTGCTGCCCATCGAAGGCAGGTAGTACAGGTCGGCCAGCCGCTGGCCCAGGCGAGATAACCAGTGCGTCATGCGGCCATGATGGGCCAGAACTGGCTTGCCTCTCAATATCCAGTTGAGCAATACTGGCCCTAATGACTGGCGCAATGGCGGTGCGATCGCTCGATGTGGACCTTTTGGCTCGCGAGCTGGGTAACTGGCGGACGTCCAGTCGCACGGGGCCGGCGTATCACGGTCTCGCCGATGCCATCCGGTTGCTGATCATCGACGGCCGGGTCCCGGTCGGTGCCCGGCTGCCCAGCGAGCGGGCACTCGCCGAGGCGCTGCACGTGTCCCGCACCACGGTCACGGCGGCCTACGCGCAGTTGCGCGACGACGGCTACCTCAATGCACGGCGCGGCGCCCGCAGCACCACCGCGCTGCCGCTGAGCCCGACCGAGCCCGCACCCGCCACCACGGCCGCCGCCAATCTCGCGGCGGCCACCCTGGCCGCCCCTGCGGCCGTCGTCTCGCAGGCATTCGTCGACGCCGCCGCACAGGTCACCCCGTACCTGCACGACATCGGCATCGAATTGTTCGGGGTGCCGCCACTGCGCGCTGCGATCGCCGAAAGATATTGTGCGCGTGGGCTTCCCACTGAACCTGACGAGATCATGGTGACCACCGGAGCGTTGCACGCGATCGGGTTGATCCTGGCCACCTACACCCAGCCCGGGGATCGCGTCCTCGTCGAACAACCCACCTATCACGGGGCACTGGCGGCGATGGCCTCGCGCGGCGTGCGACCGGCGCCGGTGGCGATGACACCCGACGGCTGGGAGCTCGACGCCGTCGAGGCCACTATTCGGCAACTGGCACCCAAGCTCGCGTACCTGATCCCCGACAACCACAATCCGACCGGTATGACCATGCCGGTCGCCGAGCGGAAGCGCTTGGCGCACATCATCAGTGACACCCGCACCCGCACGGTTGCCGACGAGACCATCACCGACATGTGGCTCGACGAACAGGTACCCGCCCCGTTCGCCGCGTCGATGACGACGCGGCGCGACCTGGTGCTGACGGTCGGCTCGATGTCGAAGTCGTTCTGGGGCGGTTTGCGGATCGGCTGGATCCGCGCCGACCGAAGCTCGCTGGCCACCATCGCCGCGTTGCGGCCTTCGGTGGACATGGGCACCCCGATCCTCGAACAGCTTGCCGGGGCCCGGCTTCTGGCGGCCGAGGACGAGGTGCTGCCCGAGCGCCGCGACCTGCTGCGGTCCCGGCGGGCCCTGCTGCTGCGGCTGCTCGCCGAGCACCTTCCCGACTGGCAACCGGTGCCGGGCACCGGCGGCCTGTCGCTGTGGGTGCGGTTGCCCGCCCCGATGAGTTCGGCGTTGTCGGCGGCGGCGTCCCGGATGGGTCTGGAGATCCCGCCCGGTCCGCGCTTCGGGGTGGACGGCACGCTGGAACGCTTCATCCGGGTGCCCTACGCGCTGCCGGATCCTCAGCTGGTCGCCGCGATCGAGTTGCTGGCGCGGGCCTGGCGCAGCGTCACCGGTATGACCCCGCCGGAGCCGACCGCCGTCGTGGTCTGAGCCGGCTTCAGTCGGTGATCTCGACGCGGCGGACCACGCCGTCGAGGGCGTCCGCCGCTTCGATCTCGCCGCGGGTGATGCCGAGGATGAACAGCACGGTGTCCAGATAGGGATGGTTGAGCGAGGCGTCGGCAACCTCACGTAGTGCCGGCTTGGCGTTGAATGCCACCCCGAGTCCCGCGGCCGACAGCATGTCGATGTCGTTGGCGCCGTCGCCCACCGCCACCGTCTGCTCCATCGTCACCCCGGCCTGTTGGGCGAAGTCCCGCAGCGCCTTGGCTTTTCCCGGCCGGTCGACGACGTCGCCGACCACCCGGCCGGTGAGCTTGCCGTCGACGATCTCCAGTTCGTTGGCGGCGACGAAGTCCATCATCAGCTCGTGTGCGAGCGGCTCGATGACCTGCCGGAAGCCCCCCGAGACGATGCCGCAGTAATAGCCGAGTCGGCGCAGCGTGCGGATGGTGGTGCGCGCGCCCGGTGTGAGCTCGATCTGCTCGGCGACGTCGTCGAGGACCGAGGCCGGCAGACCGGCAAGGGTCGCCACCCGCCGGTGCAACGATTCGGCGAAATCGAGTTCGCCGCGCATCGCGGCCTCGGTGACCTCGGCCACGGCGGCCTCGGCGCCGGCGTGGGCGGCCAGCATCTCGATGACCTCGCCCTGGATCAACGTGGAATCGACATCGAACACGATCAGCCGCTTGGCCCGCCGCGACAGGCTGTAGTCCTCCAGCGCGATGTCGACGCTCTCCTGCACGGCGACGCGGGCCAGCACCTGCTGCAGCCGGCTGTACACCCCCGCAGGAACCGAGACCCGTAGCTCGAGCCCGGTCACCGGGTAGTCGGAGACACCGCGGATGTAATCGATGTTCACCCCGAGCGCGGCGGCCTCCTTGGCGACGACGCCGAACGCCGAGGCGGTGATCGGCCGGCCCAGCACCACGATGGTGTGGGTGGACGGCTCCCGCATCACCGGCAGCCCGTCGCTGCCCTCGATGGTGACGTCGAGGCCGACGCCGTGGATCGCCGCTTCGACCTCGTCGCGCAACTCGGAGCGGCCGGCGACCTCGGGGGTCACCGCGACCAGCACTCCGAGCGTCAGCCGACCGCGGATCACGACCTGTTCGACGTTGAGCAGCTCAACCCGGTGCCGGGACAGCACCTTGAACAGTGCGGACGTGACGCCCGGCTGGTCCTTCCCGGTGACGGTGATCAGCAGCGACGACCGGTCGCGTGACGAGCCGACAGTCCAGTTCTGTGATGCGCTCACGCGTGGGTGCCGCTCGTCGGCTCCGTCAGCTACGTACTTCGACGTCGTCGATCCGGGTCACGTCGCCGTCCTCCGGCCCGTGGGCCCGGCCCACGTGGGCTTCGCGGCGCATCCGCTCGATCATGTGCGGGTAGTGCAGTTCGAACGCGGGACGCTCGGAGCGGATCCGGGGCAACTCGGTGAAGTTGTGCCGCGGCGGCGGGCAACTGGTGGCCCACTCCAGCGAGTTGCCGTATCCCCACGGATCGTCGACGGTGACGACCTCGCCGTAACGCCAGCTCTTGAACACGTTCCACAGGAACGGCAGCGTGGAGGCGCCGAGGATGAACGCGCCGATGGTCGACACCACGTTCAGCGTGGTGAACCCGTCGCTGGGCAGGTAGTCGGCGTAGCGGCGCGGCATGCCCTCGTCACCGAGCCAGTGCTGCACCAGGAAGGTGGTGTGGAAACCGATGAACGTCAGCCAGAAGTGCAGCTTGCCCAGCCGTTCGTCGAGCAGCCGGCCGGTCATCTTCGGGAACCAGAAGTAGATGCCGGCGTAGGTGGCGAACACGATGGTGCCGAACAGCACGTAATGGAAGTGCGCGATGACGAAGTAGCTGTCGGTGACGTGGAAGTCCAGCGGCGGGCTGGCCAGCAGCACGCCGGACAGGCCACCGAGCAGGAACGTCGCGATGAAGCCGATCGAGAACAGCATGGGTGTCTCGAACGTCAACTGGCCCTTCCACATCGTGCCGATCCAGTTGAAGAACTTGATACCGGTCGGCACCGCGATCAGGAACGTCATGAAGCTGAAGAACGGCAGCAGCACGGCGCCGGTGGCATACATGTGGTGCGCCCACACCGCGACCGACAGAGCGGCGATGCCCAGGGTGGCGTAGATCAGCGTGGTGTAGCCGAAGATCGGCTTGCGGGAGAACACCGGGAAGATCTCGCTGACGATGCCGAAGAACGGCAGCGCGATGATGTAGACCTCGGGGTGGCCGAAGAACCAGAACAGGTGCTGCCACAGCAACACACCGCCGTTGGCGGGGTCGTAGACGTGCGCCCCGAGGTGGCGGTCGGCGGCCAGCCCGAACAGCGCCGCGGTCAGGATCGGGAACGCCAGCAGCACCAGGATCGAGGTGACCAGGATGTTCCAGGTGAAGATCGGCATCCGGAACATCGTCATGCCCGGCGCACGCATGCACACCACGGTGGTGATCATGTTCACGCCGCCCAGGATGGTGCCCAGACCACCGACCGCCAGGCCCATGATCCACAGGTCACCGCCTGCTCCGGGCGAGTGGATGGCGTCGGTCAGCGGCGAGTACGCGGTCCAGCCGAAGTCGGCCGCACCACCGGGGGTGATGAAGCCGGCGGTCGCGATCAGCGCGCCGAACAGGAACAACCAGAACGAGAACGCGTTCAGCCGCGGGAACGCGACGTCGGGGGCGCCGATCTGCAGCGGGAGCACCAGGTTCGCGAAGCCGAACACGATCGGCGTCGCGTAGAACAGCAGCATCACCGTGCCGTGCATGGTGAACAGCTGGTTGAACTGCTCGTTCGACAGGAACTGCAGCCCGGGCGCGGCCAGCTCGGTCCTCATGAACAGCGCCATCAGGCCGCCGATCAGGAAGAACGCGAAGCACGCGACGCAGTACATGATGCCGATCAGCTTGTGATCGGTGGTGGTGATCAGTTTGTAGATCAGGTTGCCCTTGGGTCCCAGCCGTGCCGGGAACGGCCGCCGAGCTTCAAGTTCTCCGATTGGGGGCGCTTCCGCTACCAACTGGTCCTCCAACCTTCCGTATCGCTGACCGGGATGACCGGATCGAACAGTCGGCGGGGCCGACGATTCGTATGAATCCTAACTCCCCGGAGCGACTGCGCTCGGGGTGGTCCTACATACCGTCGTAATTGGCCTGGCGCGGATCTTGTGACATGCCCTGACCTGCCGGGCGATGCACAGATGTTAACGTCGGCCCGTGCTGATCACGGGAGCGCGGGCGGGCCGCTGGGCCTCCCGGTCGGCGGGCCTGACCGCGGTCGGCACCGCGATCGTCGTCGCCGCGCTCAACGGCTGCGGCTCCTCCGGTGATGCCCCCGCCGCCACGCCCGGCGCGACCTCGGTCACCACCAGCGTCACCCGCATCGCGAGCGCGGGCGTGCTCGGCAACGACCGCAGGCCCGACGAATCCTGCGCGCCCGAACCGGCACCGCTCGACGACGGTCCCCCGGACCGCGAGGTGCGCAACGCGACCGGGCACGGCATCTCTCCCCCGATTCCCGAAGTCACCCAGGTGCGCGCGGACCCGCAGCGCATCGTCGTGCTCGCGGGCGACCAGCTCGACGCCCTGTGCGCGCTCGGACTGCAGTCCCGCATCGTGGCGGCCGCGCTGCCCGACGGTTCGCAGACACAACCGGCCTACCTCGGCACGGTGATCCATGAACTGCCCGGCGCCGGTGACCGCAGTGACCCCGACCTCGACGCCGTCCGGGCTGCCGAACCGGATCTGATCCTCGGATCGGTGGCGCTGACCCCACAGGACCATCCCGGGCTCGCCGAGATCGCGCCGACCGTCTTCACCGGTCCTGCGGGCGCGGCGTGGAAGGACACGCTGCGGACCGTGGGTGCGGCCACCGGGCGCATAGGGGCAGCGAACGCGGTGATCGAGGAGTTCGACCGCCAGGCCGACCAAATCGGTCAGGACAGCGACGCGACACATTTCCAGGCATCGGTGGTGCAGTTCACAGACACCACGATGAGGGTGTTCGGCCCCGACAGCTTCCCCGGCAGCGTGCTGGCCGAGGTCGGGGTCGATCGCCCGGCCGCGCAGCGCTTCACCGGCAAGCCGTACGTCGAGGTCGGCATCACAGACGAGGATCTCGGGGATTCGCCCGACTTCTCGATCGCCGACGGCGACATCCTCTATGTGTCGTTCGCCACTGCCGAAGCCCGCGAACGCGCGCCTGAGGTGCTCAACAGCGATGCGTGGCGGCGGCTGTCGGCCAACCGCGACGATCGGGTGTTCGCGGTGAACAACGAGGTGTGGCAGAGCGGCGGCAATGTGGTGGCCGCGCGCGGAATCCTCGCCGACCTACGATGGGTCAACGCACCGATCAACTGACGGCCCGGGATTAACGCACCGGCCCCCGCGGTTGGAAATCGACGAGCCGCAGCGTTGCGGCAATTTTCGCGGCACCCGGCCTGCCCAGGCAGGGGTCTCATGCCAGAAATTCGATGAGTTAGAGGTAATGATGAGCACCGTTTCCGCATTCGCAGCCACTTCGCCCGACGCTCCGCTGACCAGAACGACCGTCACGCGCCGTGACGTCGGACCGCACGACGTGGCGTTCGACATCCACTTCGCCGGCATCTGCCACTCCGACATCCACACCGTGCGGGGCGAATGGGGGGCCGCCGAGTACCCGATCGTGCCGGGACACGAAATCGCCGGCATCGTCACCGAAATCGGCTCCGAGGTAACGAAATTCAAGGTCGGAGACCGGGTCGGCGTGGGGTGCTTCGTCGACTCGTGCCGCGAGTGCGAGGCATGCCGCGCCGGCGAGGAGCAGTACTGCACCGGCGGTGGGATGGTCGGCACCTACAACGCTGTCGGTCGTGACGGCGAGCGCACGCAGGGCGGGTACAGCGGCGCGATCGTGGTCGACGAGAACTATGTGCTGACCATTCCGGACGCGATCCCGCTGGACCAGGCGGCCCCGCTGCTGTGCGCGGGCATCACCACGTATTCGCCGCTGCACCACTGGAACGCCGGGCCGGGCAAGAAGGTGGCGGTAATCGGTCTGGGCGGACTCGGACACCTTGCGGTCAAGCTGGCCGTCGCGATGGGCGCCGAGGTGACGGTGCTCAGTCAGTCACTCAAGAAGATGGAGGACGGTCTGCGCCTGGGCGCGTCCGACTACCGCGCCACCAGCGACCGCGACACCTTCAAAGAGCTGCAGGGCACTTTCGACCTGATCCTCAACACCGTGTCAGCCAACCTGAAGATGGACGACTACCTCAAGCTGCTCAAGCTGGACGGCACCCTGGTCGAACTCGGCATGCCCGAGCATCCGATGGAGGTCCCGGCCGGTGCGCTGGTGTTCGGACGGCGCAGCATCGCAGGCTCGTTGATCGGCGGCATCGCCGAGACCCAGGAGATGCTCGACTTCTGCGCCGAGCACGGGGTGGCCCCGGAGATCGAGATCATCGAGCCGGACGACATCAACGAGGCCTACGAACGTGTCGTGGCCAGCGACGTGCGATACCGGTTCGTCATCGACACCAGCTCGCTGCGCTGACGGTCAGTCCGCGTCGTCTCTGTCGGCGTCCAGCCCCGCCAGCGGCCACCCTGCCGCGGCCAGTATCGCCGCCACCCGAGCGACGTTCTCCGGCCCGGCATCGTGGTGTGTGACGTCCTTGATGAAGGCCTCGATCTCGTCGTGGTCGATCTTCGTTTCGGCGGCGGTCGGCGAGCGGTTTTCGGTGAGGCGGGCGATCACCTCGCGGATCTGTTCCTCGGTCAATGGGGTGGCACGTAACAGCGCCAACAGCGGTACACGATCCGGACCGGGGACGCCCCCGGGATAACCGGCGCGCAGCCATTCCAGGATCGACTGGAACAGGGACTTGGCGTTCACGGATCCAGTGTCCTCTCAACCGGCGGCGCGCCCGCTGCCGGGGCGGCCGACCGCGGTCCCAAGTGAGTTCCTCCGGGAGTGCTTGCAGCGCAGGGCAGTTCAACGGCGTCAGCATGTACAGCACCCCGTGCGCGGCGGCCGCGCGCGCCGATGCTGCGCGAACTGATTCGACGGTGACATGACAGTGCGAGAATGAGGCGCCACGCTCACGCCGGGGGCCGGGAGGACACATGAGCGCGCCGAGGGTTGTCGTCGCCGACGACGACGTGTTGTTGCGCGAAGGGCTTGCCAGCCTGATGGAGCGCTCGGGTTTCGATGTGGTCGGACAGGCCGGTGACGGTGTGTCGCTGCTGGATCTGGTCCGGGAACATCGGCCGACACTGGTGTTGACCGACATCCGGATGCCGCCGACTCACACCAGCGAAGGGCTCGACGCGGCCCGCACGATACGGGCGGAATCTCCGGAGGTCGGCATCGTGGTGCTGTCGGCCCATGTCGACGTCGACCATGCGATGGAGCTGCTGGCCGGTGGCCACGCCATCGGCTATCTGCTGAAGAGTCGGGTCACCGACGTCGCCGATTTCGTCGACACGCTGCAGCGGGTCGCCAATGGCGCGTCCGTGGTCGACCCGGCCCTGGTGGCCGAACTGGTCTCGGCCCGCAAGCGCGACGATCCGCTGGCCGCGCTCAGCGCGCGCGAGCACGAGGTGCTGACGTTGATGGCCGAAGGATTGTCCAACGCCGGCATCGGGCGTCGCTTATGGGTGACCGAGGGCACGGTGGAAAAGCACGTGCGCAGCATTCTGACCAAGCTGAACCTGCCGGAGACCGGTGACGATCACCGCCGGGTGCGCGCGGTGATCATGTACCTGGAATCCCGCTGACCCGGTCCAGCAATTCTCTGATCGCCCGCGGAGTCAGGGCGAGTTTGGACAGGAAGCCCAAAGCCGGGCTGGCGGCGATCAAGTCGGCGAAGTCCTGCCCGTCGTGGGTCGACGTCAGGATGACGGGGATGTCGCGCATCTTTTCGGCGACGTCGAACCCGCTTTCGGCGCCGAGGTTCACGTCGACCAGCGCCACGTCCGGATGCAGTTCCCGGGCTCGGCGCAGCGCCTCGTCGGTGTCGCCCGCAGTGCCGACGACCACGATGCCGCCGCGCTCCAGCAGCGTGCGAGCTGCGTCCCGGAAGTCGGCGCTGTCGTCGACGATCAGGCAGCGCGGCGCAGTCATGCTTCCAGCTTGGCAGCATCGGCCACCGACGGCATTCCTGTTAGCGGGAAAACACGGTGCCCTCCGCGCACCGCCCGCCACACGCTCAGTCTGGTTGCACCGCAGCGCCGTACGGAGGACAGGCGACGTCGCCGCGGGTCGCCCGACGGGCTAGAAGTCCCAGTCCTCGTCTTCGGTGTTGACGGCCTTGCCGATCACATAGCTCGACCCTGAGCCGGAGAAAAAGTCGTGGTTCTCGTCGGCGTTGGGGCTCAGCGCGGACAGGATCGCCGGGTTGACGTCGGTCTCATCGCGCGGGAACAGCGCCTCGTAGCCGAGGTTCATCAGTGCCTTGTTGGCGTTGTAGCGCAGGAACTTCTTGACGTCCTCGGTCAAGCCGACCTCGTCGTACAGATCCTGGGTGTATTCGACCTCGTTGTCGTAAAGCTCGAAGAGCAGTTCGTAGGTGTAGTCCTTGAGCTCCTGGCGGGTGGTCTCGTCGGTGAGCGCGAGGCCCCGCTGGAACTTGTAGCCGATGTAGTAGCCGTGCACGGCCTCGTCGCGGATGATCAGCCGGATCATGTCGGCGGTGTTCGTCAGCTTGGCCCGGCTGCTCCAGTACATCGGCAGGTAGAAGCCGGAGTAGAACAGGAAGCTCTCCAACAGGGTCGAGGCCACCTTGCGCTTGAGCGGCTCGTCGCCTTTGTAGTACTGCATGACGATCTCGGCCTTGCGCTGCAGGTTGGGGTTTTCCTCCGACCAGCGGAACGCGTCGTCGATCTCGGAGGTGGAGCACAGCGTCGAGAAGATGTTGGAGTAGCTGCGCGCGTGCACGGACTCCATGAACGCGATGTTGGTGTACACCGCTTCCTCGTGCGGGGTCAGCGCGTCCGGGATGAGGCTGACGGCGCCGACGGTGCCCTGGATGGTGTCGAGCAGCGTAAGACCGGTGAACACCCGCATCGTCAGCTGCTTCTCGTGGTCGGTCAGCGTGTTCCAGGACGGGATGTCATTGGACACCGGGACCTTCTCCGGCAGCCAGAAGTTGCCGGTGAGGCGGTCCCAGACCTCGGCGTCCTTGTCGTCCTGCAGGCGGTTCCAGTTGATGGCCGAGACACGGTCGATCAGTTTCATGCCATCGCTCACGAAAACCCCTTCACCTGCGAAAAGTTGTCACACCAGACCAATCCGGGCCGGCTGGATCGACACTACCCCTGGTATCGGGAGTCGCGCGCCAACACGAGATGTTGTGTCTGGCGTGTCGCCTCGAGAGTGCACACAGATCGCCTGCCGGCGCCGTTTCGCGATCTCACCGCACTCTCGAACGGTCAGCTGGAGAACGCGTACTCCGAGGCGTCGAACCGGCGGGTGGCCAGCCAGTACTGCCAGGTCATACCGCTCCAGAGGGTGCGATTGACGCCGTGCTCGTCGAGATACCAGCTGCGGCAGCCACCGGTGCTCCACACCGTGCCGGCGAGCTCGTTCTGCAGCTCGTCGTTGTAGCGGTCCTGCGCCGCGCGCGTGGGCGCCAGCGCCTGCGCGCCGGCCTTGTCGACCGCGGCGATCGCCTTGGCGGCATAGCGGATCTGCGACTCGATCATGAACACCACCGAGTTGTGTCCCAGCGCGGTGTTGGGGCCGAGCAAAAAGAACAGGTTCGGCATGTCGGCGACGGTGATGCCGCGCAGCGCGGCGATGCCCTCGCGGTTCCACCGGTCGACCAGATCCTCCCCGCCAGGGCCCTTGATGTCGACGTAGGTGTAGGAGTCGGTGACGTGGAAGCCGGTCGCGAACACCACCACGTCGGCTTCCCTTTCGACCCCGTCGGCGGTGACGATGCCCCGTGAGGTGAACCGGGCGATGCGGTCGGTGATCACCTCGGTCTTCGGGTCGGCGATACCGCGGTAGTAGGTGTCGGAGTTGAGGATTCGTTTGCACCCCGCCCGGTAGTCCGGGGTGAGTTTGCGCCGGAGTTCGCGGTCCTTGACCGAGCGGCGGATGTTCCACTTGCCGGCCATCTCCCCGAGCTTGAGCAATCGGGGCTGCTTGGTCATCGCGAATCCGACCGCCTCGTGCAGCCAGTAGATGCCGGCGCGCATGGCGGCCCTGGTACCGGGCACGTTGCTGAACACACGCTGCAACCGTTCCGGGATCGGGTTGTTCGGCCTGGGCATCACCCAGGCCGGGGTGCGCTGGTAGAGCTGCAGTTCACCGACGTCCTTGACGATCTCGGGCACGATCTGGATGGCGCTGGCGCCGGTGCCGATCACCGCCACCTTCTTGCCGGTGATGTCGACGTCGTGGTCCCACTGAGCGGAGTGGAATGCGATCCGCCCGGCGGCCAGGTAGTCGTCGTAGCCGTCGAACTCCGGGATCAGCGGGATGTGCAGCCCGCCCGCTCCGGAGACCAGGAACTGCGCGACGAACTCGCGGCCGTCCTTGGTGTAGACGTGCCAACGCATCTCGTCGTCGTCCCACACCGCGCGGTCGACATGCGCGCCGAACTCGATGTAGCGGCGCAGCCCGTACTTGGCGGTGACCCCGAGTAGGTAGTCCTGGATCTCCGGCTGGAACGACCACATGTGTGTCCAGTCGGCCTTCGGTTCGAACGAGAACGAGTACATGTGCGACGGGATGTCGCAGGCGCAGCCGGGGTAGGTGTTGTCCCGCCAGGTGCCGCCGATCTCGTCGGCCTTCTCCAGGATGAGGAACTCGACGCCGCGTTGCTGCAGTTCGATCGCCATGCCGAGCCCGGAGAAGCCGGAGCCGATGATCAGGGCGCGGGTGCGGACCGGCACCTGTCCGGTGGAGGTCGTGTCAGCGTGTTCAGCCACGGTCATGACGCCGACTGTACCTGGGAACGCCGGTACCGTTTAAGTACATTCCGCCGAAATCGCATTCCACGTGGGCTTTCGGGCGGTTTCGGCGCGCGGAATGCAATTTCGGCGCTGATCAGGCCCGCTGATCAGGCTGGAGTGACCAGGCCGTGCTTGAGCGCGAACATGCTGGCGCCGATGCGGTTGCCTGCGCCGATCTTCGTGTAGATCCGCTCGACGTGGTTGCGTGCCGTTTTTCCCGAGATCCCGAGCGTCGCGGCGATCTCCTTGTTCGACGCGCCGCGGGCGACCAGGCACAGCACCTCGATCTCGCGCGAGGTGAGCCCGCAGGGACGCGGGCTGGGGCGACGGCTGCGGTGGCCGCCGGCCTGGAGGACCGCGTCGACGGCGGCCTCGTCGAGCTGACCTCCGCGCACCCGCTCACGCAACCGGGCCGCCGCCCCCGCTCCGGGCAGCGGCTCGCGGTACGGGCGGGGCTCCAGCGCGGATCGGTAGGCCACGGCTGCGGCGAGAATCCGGTCGGGCAGGCCCAGGGCCGCGGCGGGCAGCCCGCGTGGATACCCGGAACCGTCCACGCACTCGTGGTGATTGCCGGCCACTGCCGCGACCACCCCTAGGCCGTCGACCTGGCTGAGGATGCGCACGGTCAGATACGGGTGCAGCCGCACCCGCTCGAGCTCCCCGGCGGTCAGCGACGACGGCTTCGACCAGATCTGGTTGGACACCCCGATGCGGCCCAGATCGTGCACGTGTCCGGCGCGGCGCACGACGGTGACGGTGTCGCAATCCAAACCCGCCAGGCTCGCGGCATCGGCGGCGAGCGCGGCGACCGCACGCGAATGCCCAAGTGTGAAAGGGCATTTGAGGTCAACGAAGTCGCCGAGCGCCACCAACATGGAGTCGAGTTCCGCGGCGCCGAGCCGCTGTCCGTAGTCGGGAGCTTCGCGCGAGGCGACCGTCCAGGCCTCCCCTGGGGCCGGAAGCGACAGGACACGCCCGGCGTCGGCGGTGAACGCATCGACCACGCGCGGATCGAACTGACCACCGCGCCGACTGCGGGCCATCGCGACCGCTCCGTCGACGCCGTAGGTGCGATGGTGCACCTCCGCCACGTCGGCGAGCTGTGCCACCCGCATCGGCATCGGGATGCCGTCCCCGCCGACGCCGGCGGGAAGTCCGCCGCCGTCGTAGCGCTCGAAGGTGTAGCCGAGCACGGACTGCACCTCCGCGCTCAGGCCCAACCGGTCGGCCAGCATGCCCGCCGACGAGCAGTGGGAATGGATCAGTTGCGAGATCTGGCCCCGCGCATCGGCGAAAAGCGTTGCCATGGGTTGCGTCCAGCAGAGTGGTGTACGAGTCGGACCTGATCAGCGGTACCGGCGTGTCGTTGCCGAATGATTGAGGGTCATCGCGTGATTCTTCGAGAGACCCGTCAAAGTCACTCGAGCAAAGGAATCGACGCGATGACCACTGCCCACAATATCGACCTGCCCACCGTGCTGTCCGAACGACTCACCACAGCGCACCCTGACGTGCTGCGTGAGCTGCTGGCCACGTTTATCCACACCCTGATGGGTGCAGAGGCCGACGCCCTGTGCGGCGCCGGCTACGGCGAGCGCAGCACCGAGCG